>NZ_JBFODC010000035.1:0-367767 GCF_040908105.1 Aeromonas sp. R7-2
GTGTGGCATTCGCCATGCGAGAGTAGGACACTGCCAGGCACCCAATACAAGAAACCCCGCTCACTCGAGCGGGGTTTTTTATTGCCTGAAATTCAGCACTCACTGGAGGGCAAACGGGCACTATGGTGCGGTCTCCCGCCGTGTTTTCTGATACTCGCATTCATCATCCCAGCCAATATCGGGTTGTTTGTGGCCTGTATCTGCTCAATATCTATTCGAAAGCCTGCATTCTGGATATAAAAAGCACAGAATGTGATGCTTCTACCTTTCTTGTCATGCCTGCTCTGGTTTAATTCCCGGGTCCACATCGATGGACCAAGGAATCACAATAATTTGAGGAATGGACACATGTTCAAAAGAACAGTAACGATGATGCTGGCGGCGGGAACCCTGGTATTAGGCGGTTGCGCATCCAATGGTGGTGCAGAGCAGGCAGCGGCGGACAACAGCGACTTCGGTGGCAAGTCCATCTACCTGCGTGGTGAGATGAACGACTGGATGGCCACCGACGAAAGCAAGGTCGTCAAGGTTGCCGACAAGCTCTACATGGCCAAGGGGACGCTCAAGAAAGAGTGGGCTCCTTACAAGTTCAAGTTTGCCGACTCCGGCTGGAGTTGTGGCACCAACTTCGGTTACAAGAGCCCGAGCGATGGCGTTGCCGTGCTCGGCGGGGAACCTGTACCGGTCAACCCGTGCTCCAAGTATGAGGACATGAAGTTCTCGCCCGAGGCGGATGGCGTCTACGAGTTCTATCTGAATATGGCGGGTGAGACACCGAGCGTATACGTCAAGAAACCCTGAGATAGCCCTTCGCGTTAAATCTCTCGGGAATTGAACCGGTTGAATGCCCTGGCCCAGAAATCTGCTGGCCGGGGCATTTTTTTAGGATAGAATCTGCGCCCTTATCACGACAGAATTACTATATATTGTGTTTGTGATGTAAACATTCACTATTAGTAGTGTTTTTGACATAGAGATGCTGCTGCATTCATATGAGGTTAATTGAACATGGCCAAATCCATCCCTGTGCTGGAGGGTGTCACCGCCGCCCGTCAGATCCCCCTGCAGGAGACGTCCCTCGAGATCTGGGACAGCAAGTATCGCCTCAAGAGCAAAGACGGTACGCCCATCGACGGTACTATCGACGAGACCTACCAGCGTGTCGCTCGCGCGCTTGCTGCGCAGGAGCGCGAACCCGACACCTGGTATGAACCCTTCCTGTGGGCCCTGCGCAATGGTGCCATTCCGGCGGGCCGTATCACCTCCAACGCCGGGGCGTTTGAGCACAAGCCGGCGACCTCCACCATCAACTGCACCGTCTCCGGCACCATTGAGGATTCGATGGACGATATCCTCGGCAAGGTGCACGAGGCGGGGCTGACCCTGAAGGCGGGTTGTGGCATCGGCTATGATTTTTCAACCCTGCGACCGCGCGGAGCCTTCGTCTCGGGAGCGGGGGCCTATACCTCCGGGCCGCTCTCCTTCATGGATATCTACGACAAGATGTGCTTTACCGTCTCCTCTGCCGGTGGCCGTCGTGGCGCCCAGATGGGCACCATGGATATCCGTCACCCCGATGTCGTCGAGTTCATCCAGGCCAAGCGGGAGGATGGTCGCCTGCGTCAATTCAACCTCTCCCTGCTCATCACCGAAGAGTTCGTCAGTGCGGTGAAGGAGGATGCCCCCTGGCAACTGATCTTCCCCTACACCGCCAAGGAGGTTGAGCAGGATGGCATCGCGCTGGATGACCCTGCGAGGGTGGTCTGGGCGGACTGGCCCAACAAGGAGGGTGTGGTGATCAACGAGCTGGGCCAGGTGGCCTGCAAGGTCTACAAGACCCTGCCCGCGCGCAAGCTGTGGAACGTCATCATGACCTCTACCTACGACTATGCGGAGCCCGGTTTCATCCTGATCGACAAGGTGAACCAGATGAACAACAACTGGTTCTGCGAAGAGATCCGTGCCACCAACCCCTGCGGTGAACAGCCTCTGCCGCCCTATGGGGCCTGCCTGCTGGGCTCGGTCAACCTGACCACCTTCGTGCGCGATCCCTTCACCGAGCAGGCTGCCTTCGACTGGCCCGCGTTTCGCAAGGTGGTGGCCATCTTCACCCGCATGCTCGACAACGTGGTGGAGATAAACCAGCTGCCGCTGGCCAAGCAGCGCGAGGAGATCACCGCCAAGCGTCGCCATGGCATGGGCTTCCTGGGGCTGGGCTCGACCCTCACTATGCTGCGCATCAAGTACGGCTCTGCGGCCTCCGTCGCCTTCACCGAACTGGTCTCCCAGGAGCTGGCGATGACCGGCTGGCAGGAGTCTCTGCGTCTGGCGAAGGAGAAGGGGCCGGCCCCCATCATGGAGCAGGAGTTCGAAGTCACCGGCAAGATGCTGCGTCTGCGCCCCGAAATGGCGGCAGATGGCATCAAGCTCGGCGACAAGGTGAAGGGCAAGGTGTTGCATGCCCGCTACAGCCGCTACATGCAGCAGGTGGCCGAGGTGGATCCCGCTCTGGTAGCCGAGCTGGCTGAGGTGGGTGGACGCTTCACCCATCACAGCAGCATAGCGCCGACCGGTACCATCTCCCTGTCGCTCGCCAACAACGCCAGTAACGGCATCGAGCCGAGCTTTGCCCACCACTACAGCCGCAATGTCATCAAGCCGGGCAAGAAGAGCAAGGAGAGCGTGGATGTCTACTCCTTCGAGCTGCTGGCCTATCGCGAGCTGGTGAACCCGGCCGCCATGCCCTATGCCGAGGAGGAGGGTAGCCGCCTGCCGGATTACTTCATCACCGCGGACGACGTCACGCCGACCGGGCACGTGGATATCCAGGCGGCGGCCCAGCGCTGGATCGACTCCTCCATCTCCAAGACCGCCAACGTGCCGACCGATTTTCCGTTCGAGCAGTTCAAGGATATCTACCTCTATGCCTCGGACTCCGGCCTCAAGGGCTGTACCACCTTCCGCTTCAACCCGGCCGCCTTCCAGGGCGTGCTGGTGAAGGAGAAGGATCTGGAGAACACCAGTTACGAGTTCACCCTGGAAGATGGCACCGTCATCACGGCGAAGGGGAACGAGGAGATCGAATACGATGGCGAGCTGCACACCGCCGCCAACCTCTATGACGCCTTGAAAGAAGGCTATTACGGCAAGTTCTGAGGACGAGACATGGTCAAGAAAATCGACAGAAAAATCGTCGCCTACAAGGTAAAAACCCGGGATGAGCCGCAAGATGCGCCGACGCCCCAGGATGACGTGGTGCACATGCATGAAACCGTGTTGCGCCCGGAGCGGTTGATGGGCACCACCTACAAGCTGAAAACGCCGGAGCATGTCTCCGAGCACTCGCTGTTCATCACCATCAACGACATCATTCTCAACGAGGGTACGGTGCACGAGACCCGGCGCCCGTTCGAGATCTTCATCAACTCCAAGAGCCTGGAGCACTATCAGTGGATAGTGGCGCTGACCCGCATCATCTCGGCGGTGTTTCGCAAGGGAGGGGACGTCACCTTTCTGGTGGAGGAGTTGCGCTCCGTGTTCGATCCCAAGGGGGGCTACTGGAACAAGGGCAAGTACGTGCCCTCTCTCATCGCCGAAATTGGCAACGTGATCGAAACCCATCTCACCGAGATCGGCATGCTCAAGGTGCCCGGGCTGGACGAGCACCAGCAGGCGTTCCTGGCCGAGAAGCAGGCGCAATTGCAGGCACAGCAACAGGCAGAAGAGCAGCCGGCGGGCAGCGGTTTCCCACCCAGTGCCGCGCTCTGCTACAAGTGCCACACCAAGGCGCTGGTGCAAAAGGATGGCTGCATGACCTGTCTCAATTGCGGGGATTCCAAGTGCGGTTGAGGTGCTGATTGCCACCAAAGGCCGGCAACATGCCGGCCTTTTCGTTGCTGATTTTATGTTCGAACGACGCCCATGATGGCAGCGATTTGTTGCGCACCGGTAAATTCGGGCGTAGCGTTGGGGGTAATAAAACTGTCACGGCCGTGTGGTTTCAATGACATCTGAGATTCACACACGTGGCACCTTCAGTGCCAAGGAGGATGCTTATGGACAACACGGACCGAAAGCTGTTTATCCTGGATACCAACGTTCTGCTTCACGAACCCCTCGCCATCTACTCCTTCAAAGAGCACGACGTGCTCATCCCCATGACGGTGCTCGAAGAGCTCGACAACATCAAGGATCGCCAGAAGGACGTCAGCCGTGATGCCCGCATCGCCATCCGTGCCCTGGAAGATGTCTTCCGCGATGCGACTCCGGAGCAGATAGTGCAAGGAGTGGCACTGGCCGGCGAGGCGAGCGGCCGTATCTCCATCTTCAGCGATCACCATCTGCCCCAGGATGCCGAGGTGTTCACCGACAAGGAGGCGGACAACCGCATCATCAACGCCGCCCTCTACCTGCAAAAGCACGAGATGAAGCGTCAGGTGGTGCTGGTCACCAAAGACATCAACATGCGCCTCAAGGCCAAGGGAGCAGGTCTTGCCCATGTGGAGGATTACCGCAGCGACCAGCTCATCGACGACATCCGCCTGCTCGCCAAGGGCTTCCAGGTGGTGCCCGGCAGCTTCTGGGAGCGGGTCGGCGAGTGCGACAGCGAAACCCATGGCCGCGATACGGTCCACGTCATCGATGCCAACCTGCTGGAGGGAGTCCACGTCAACCAGTACCTGCTGGACGAGGAGAACTTCTTTGCCGCGCGGGTACTGAGCCACGACGGCAACAAGATCCGCCTGAAAGATCTCGGCCGCGAGCGGCTGATGTCCCGCAAGGCCTGGGGAGTGCATCCCAAGAACGTCTATCAGGGCATGGCGCTGGATGCCCTGCTGGATCCGCACATCGACCTGGTGATCCTGACCGGCCCGGCGGGCTGCGGCAAGACCCTGCTCGCCATGGCGGCGGCGCTGGAGCTGGTGATCGAGAAGGGGATCTACGAGAAGGTGATCGTCACCCGCAATACCCCGGAAATTGCCGAGAGCATCGGCTTCCTGCCCGGCACCGAGGAGGAGAAGATGATGCCCTGGCTGGCGGCGGTGACCGACACCCTGGAGGTGCTGCACAAGCAGGACGAGAACATGAGCGGGTCGCTCAGCTACATCATGGAGAAGGCCAATATCCAGTTCAAATCGGTCAACTTCATGCGCGGGCGCAGCATCCAGAACACCTTCGTGCTGCTGGACGAGTGCCAGAACCTGACCGCGTCCCAGATCAAGACCATCATCACCCGCTGCGGGGAGGGGACCAAGATCGTCTGCTCCGGCAACCTGGCTCAGATCGACTCCAACTACCTGAGCCCGGTGACCTCGGGTCTGACCTACATCGTCGAGCGGTTCAAGGACTTCGACGGCAGTGCCAACATCTTCCTGAACGGGGTGGTGCGCAGCAGGCTGGCTTCGTTCGCCGAGGAAAATCTCTGATTTGACGGGATCTCTGCATGAGAAAGGGGAAGCCGGACGGCTTCCCCTTTTTTGATCCCGCCTCTCTCAGTCGGCCCAGGTAGCGCAGCAGCCCGGGGTGATCGCTGCTGTGCAGGATATCCGGCTTGCCCTGCAAGGCGATGCGCCCCGCGTCGATGAAGGGCATCGTCCTAGGAACGACAGGGAGAGACCATCTGCTTGTCAGCCCTTCACTGTGGCGCCAGAGCGCGGCCCAGGTAGCGCAGCAGCCCGGGGTGATCGCTGCTGTGCAGGATATCCGGCTTGCCCTGCAAGGCGATGCGTCCCGCGTCGATGAAGAGCACCTGATCGGCGATGAGCTGGGCATCCTCGGGGTTGTGAGAGACCATCAGCACGGTGATGCCCTGCTCGCAGGCGAGGCGGGCGACCTCCGCCAGCATCTCCCGCCGCAGGGCCGGATCGAGGGCCGAGAAGGGCTCGTCCAGCAGCAGCAGCGGCCTGCCCCGCACCAGGGCGCGGGCCAGCCCCACCCGCTGCTGCTGGCCGCCGGAGAGCTGCTCCGGCAGGCGCGTCAGCATCTCCCCCAGGCCCACCTTGTCAGCGGCCTCCTGCACCTGCCTTTTCTGGGCCGGATTCAAGCGCAGGCCGGGATGCAGGCCGATGGCGATGTTGTCGAACACCGACAGGTGCAGGAAGAGGTTGTGATCCTGGAACAGGGTGGTGACCGGGCGCTCGGCGGGGCCCAGTGACAGCAGATCCTGGCCGTCGAAGGTGAGGGTGCCCGACTCCACCGGCACGAAGCCCGCGATCATGCCGAGCAGGGTGGACTTGCCGGCGCCGCTCGGACCGATGAGGGCGGTGATCTCCCCCTTGGGCAAGGTCGCACTGAAAGTCACCTGCCAGTCGGGATAACTGGCGACCAGTTCCTCAATTACCAGCATGTTTGGCTCCTGAATGTCGTTTTATAGAACAACAAGTAAGAAAAATTGATGAAAGGCAGCGTGAGTGACTGCCCCAAGGGGCGCCCCAGGGGCGTGCCCGGCCGGATCCTGGGGGCAGGGAGGCGGCAATGCCGCCGGGGATCAGTGATCCACATGCCTGCCTCCCAGTCCCCGCTCCACCAGCCAGAACAGGGAGAAGCAGAGGGTGAGCAGCAGCAGGGCGGTGGCGGCCGCCTCGGTCAGCCGGTAGCTGCCGAGCTGCTGATAGAGCAGCCAAGGCAGGGTAGTGAGGGTCTGGCTGCCGAACATGGCGATGGCCCCGAGATCCCCGAGGGACAATATCATCGAGAGCGCCATGGCCAGGGCCAGCGGACGGCGCAGCAGGGGCCACTCTACCAGGCGCAGGCGATGCAGGCCGCGCACCCCCAGGCTGTCCGCCAGTCGATCGTACTGGCGCACCACCAGTTGCATGGGGGCCGAGAGGGTGCGCAGCACATAGGGCAGCGCCATCAGGGCGTTGACCAGCACCACCAGCCAGGGGCCCAGGGCAAAGACGTCGGTGAAAGGCATGAACAGGATGAAAAGGCCGGTGGAGAGCACCACCGCCGGGATCATCAGGATCATGGAGCCGCTGGCCTCCCACAGGGCGGCGGCCCGCCGTTTGCGACCCCGCACCCTCAGATGTCGGCTGGTGAGCAGCAGCCCGGCGCCGAGCAAAGTGGCCAGGGTGCCAGCCGCCAGGGCTATGCCCAGGGACTGCCCCCCTGCCTGCCACAGCCGGGGTGAGCCGAGCGCCGCCAGCAGACCGGGGTTGAACCCGGCGACCACGATGGCCAGCAGGGGCGGCAGGAAGATGGCGAGCCCCATGGTCAGGGCCAGGCCATCCACCAGAGCGCTGCCCTTCTGGTGTCTGTCGGGACGCAGGCAGGGGCGACGGCTGGTGAGGCGACTGGCTGGGGTGGTCTGCAGCTTGTGTTGCAGCAGGAGCAGGGCCAGGGTCAGCAGCAGTTGCACCAGGGCGAGCCCGCCAGCGGTGGCGAGATCGAAGTCAAAGCGCAGCGCCTGGTAGACGGCTACCTCCAGTGTGGTGGACTTGGGGCCGCCCCCGAGCGCCAGCACTGTGGTGAAGCTGGTGAAGCAGAGCATGAAGATGAGGCTGGCGAGCCCCGGCAAGATGCCGCGGATGAGCGGCCACTCCAGCAGCCGGAAGATGTGGGAGGAGCGCATGCCGAGCTGGCTGGCGAGGCGCCAGGACGACTCGGGGATGCTCTCTATGCTCTGCAGAATGAGGCGGGCGGCCAGCGGCATGTTGAAGAAGACATGGGCCAGCAGGATGCCGAACAGGCCATAGAGGTAGTTGCCGGGATCCAGGCCCAGGCCGTGCAGCAGTTGCGGCAGCCAGCCCTGGCGACCGTGCACCGCCACCATGCCGAAGATGGCGATGATGACCGGCAACACCAGGGAGAGGCCGAACAGCTTGAGCAGCAGGCGGCGTCCGGTGAAACGGCGTCGCGCCAGGGCCCTGGCCACCGGGATGGCAAGCCCCAGGCTCAGCAGGGTGGAGAGCAGTGCCTGCCAGAGGCTGAAACCCAGCACGTGGCGCAGGTAGGGATCGCCTAGCAGGGCGCGGGGGGAAAGGGCCCCCGCCTGCCACAACAGGGCGACCAGCGGCCCAATGGAGAGCAGCAGGATGACCAGGGTGGCTGCACTGCCGGGCAGCCACCAGAGGGAACGACGACCTGAACTCACTGGGTGACGGCTTGCAGCCATTCGCGGATCCACCCCTTGCGGTTGGCGGCCACCTCGTCAGAGCTGAAGGTGAGCGGCTTCGCTACGGTGATCATCTGTTCGAACCCCTTGGGCAGCACCACGTCTGTCACCGGATACATCCAGTTGCCGCCGGGGATCTCGTTCTGGAAGGCGGGGCTCACCATGAATTGCAGGAACTGGTCAGCCAGTTTGCCCTGTGTGGCGCCCTTGAGCTTGGCCGCCACTTCGACCTGGCGGTAGTGCCCCTCCTCGAACGCGGCCGCCCGGTACTGGGGCTTGCTCTCGGCGACCAGGTGATAGGCGGGGGAGGTGGTGTAGGAGAGCACCATGTCCGCCTCGCCGTCGAGGAACATGCCGTAGGCCTCTGACCACCCCTTGGTGACGGTGACCGTCTTTTTGGCCAGTTGCGCCCAGGCGGTCGGTGCCTCATCCCCGTAGACCGACTTCATCCAGAGCATCAGGCCCTGACCCGGGGTGGAGGTGCGGGGATCCTGATAGATCACCTTGATATCGGGGCGCGCCACCAGCTCCTTCAGGCTCTTGGGGGGCTGCTTGAGCTTGTTGCTGTCATAGACGAAGGCGAAGTAGCCGTAGTCATAGGGGACAAAGGTGTCGTCTTGCCAGCCACCCGGTACCTTGAGGCCATCGAGCCTGGTGGCATGGGGGGCGAACAGGCCGCTCTGCTTGGCCTCGCTGATGAGAGCATCGTCCAGCCCCAGCACCATGTCGGCCTTGCTGTGCTGGCCTTCCAGCCGCAGCCGGTTGAGGATGGCGACGCCATCCTCGAGGGGTACCAGATTGAGGGTGCAGCCGCACTCCTTCTCGAAGGCCTGCTTGATCTTGGGGCCCGGCCCCCATTCGGCGGCGAAGGAGCCGTAGGTGTAGACGGTGAGGGTGTCGGCGGCAAACGCCTGGGCAGAGAGCAGGCTGGTGGCGATCAGCAGCAGGGTCTTCATCAATGGCACTCCTGTGGATGTCGGGGTGCTCATCAATGGCACCTCGCGTGTGGTGAGCGCCGGCGGATGAGGGCACAAAAAACGCGCGCCATGCCTCAAATTCCTCCGCCAGCATTATCTGGATCAGGTTCACGGGTATAATCTCAGCGGTAAACCGCACCCCGTTTGAGCAACGCATCGCATTGTATTGGCGTTCCTGGGGGGAGGCCAGCACTATGTTTCACGGGCCGCATCGTGCGAGCCACCACCAAGGAGGAAGTCCCCAGTGATCACCAGCACCAAGGAAAGACGTGCCTTCCAGCGCATGGTCATCAATGCCCCCGTCACCCTGTTCCAGCATCAGCAGGTGCTGGAGGGGGTCTGCCGGGATCTCAGCGCCAACGGCATGGGCGTCGAGGTGAACAAGCACGCGTTCGATCTGGCCCAGCCCATCCGGGTGAGCCTGGCGACCAGCAGCAATCTTCTGCCTCCCTTCGAGGCCCAGGCCCGCATCGTGCGGGTGCTGGAGGAAGAAGACGGTCTCCTGCTGGCGCTGGAGTTTCTCTCCCTCACCTGAGACCCGGGCGCCCGTCCTCCTCGAGACAGGCCAGCCATGGGCTGGCCTGTCTCATTTCCCCTCATCCTGCACCGGCTGTACGCTCAACTGGCCGCTGTCGACCAGCGTTTTGCTGGTGGGCGCGAGCTGGCCCATGGGCAGCTGGGCCGGGCCGGTCGGCTCCATCAGGAGGTAGGTCTCCCCCGCCCGGCTCAAGGTGGCTTCCCCCGGTTTGGCTGGCAAGGCCACCCCCAGCAGGGCGTGTCCCGGCACGAACACCATGGCCTGCTTGAGATCGGGATACCCCTGGGCCAGCAGGGCGGCCATCAGGGTCACCTTGCTGTCGCAATCCCCCCGGTTCTGCTCCAGCACCTGGCGCGGGCTCAGAAACCCCTTGCCAGAGCGGCCCGACTGGCTGTCGAGCAGTTGATAGGGGATGGCCTGGATGAAGTCGAGCATGTGGGCCACCGTCTTCTGGCGCGCCTCGGTCTCGGTGGCCCCTTCCTGCTTGAGCTGCTCCATCAACGGGGCCAGTTCGTCCCGGCTCTCCAGGGCGATGCGCACATGATCCTGCTTGATGGCGGGAGCGCCGTCGGGGGCAGTGAAGGGCTGGAAGTAGTGCTGCGTGAGCCAGGCAGCCTCCAGTTTGGCCTGCTCGGGCTTGACCCATTGGGAGGCTTCCCGCGCCTTGTTGGCGTTGCGGCTCTTGATGCTGAGGCTCATGGCGGGGCGAACGAGGGAGAACTGCACCTCGGGGAACGCCAGGGGGGCCTGTTGCAGCAGGCTTTGCAGTACGTCTTCCTGCATCCTGGCCGGACGGTAAGCGATGAGAGGGGGCAGCTTGCCCGCCTCCAGCCGGTAGCTGAGCTGCTGCGCCTTGCCCTCCCTGTCCTGCCAGCCGACGTTGAGCTGACCGCCACTGTTGGTGAAAGAGGTCTGCCCGCCCAGGGCCGGGAGGCTGAGCAGCAGGCAGAGCAATGAAAGGGCGCCCCTTGCGGACATGGGTGTCTCCTGTCGGACATGCAGAGGTGGCGGGCTTTGTACAGCGACCCGACAATAAAACAGGGAGCCTTGGCTCCCTGTTGATTCTACTCGCTTTCTTGTCGCAGGCTCGTCAAATCCAGCTTGGCTGCTTCGCCTCGAAGGCGCTGATGGCGGCCTCGTGCTGCAGGGTCAGACCGATGGCATCCAGCCCGTTGAGCAGACAGTAGCGACGGAACTCGTCGATTTCGAAGCCGAACGTGAGGCTGCCTGCACGCACCTGGTTGGCCTCCAGATCCACTTCGATCTCGATACCCGGCTGGGCGGCGACCAGCTGGAACAGGGCGTCGACCTCCTCCTCTTTCAGACGAACCGGCACCATGCCGTTGTTGATGGCGTTGCCGTAGAAGATGTCGGCAAAGCTCGGGGCGATCATGGTCTTGAAGCCGTAGTCCGCCAGCGCCCAGGGGGCGTGCTCGCGACTCGAGCCGCAGCCGAAGTTCTCGCGGGCCAGCAGGATGCTGGCACCGGCGAATTGCGGTTTGTTCAGTACGAACTCCGGGTTGGGCTGTTCCCCTGCATCGTCCAGGAAGCGCCAGTCGTGGAACAGGTGCTTGCCAAAGCCGATGCGGTTCACCTTCTGCAGGAACTGCTTGGGAATGATGGCGTCGGTGTCGACGTTGGCGCTGTCGAGGGGAACGACGATCCCTTTATGCTGTTTGAAACCTGTCATCATGTTCTCCTTGTCGTTACAGCGCGCGAATGTCGGCGAAGCGGCCGGTGACGGCGGCGGCGGCGGCCATGGCCGGGCTCACCAGGTGGGTGCGACCGGCACGACCCTGACGCCCCTCGAAGTTGCGGTTGCTGGTGGAGGCGCAGCGCTCCCCCGGTTGCAGCCGGTCGTTGTTCATGGCCAGACACATGGAGCAGCCGGGCAAACGCCACTCAAAGCCTGCCTCGATGAAGATCTTGTCCAGCCCCTCGGCCTCGGCCTGGGCCTTCACCTGCTCGGAGCCCGGCACCACCAGGGCCTGTACCCCGGCGGCCACCTTGCGGCCACGGGCGATGGCGGCGGCAGCGCGCAGATCCTCGATGCGGCTGTTGGTGCACGAACCGATGAACACCTTGTCGATGGCCACGTCGGAGAGCTTCTGGCCCGGTTGCAGGTCCATGTAGGCGAGGGCCTTGCGGGCGGACTGCTGCTCCACCGGATCGGCGAAGGATTCCGGGGCAGGGATGGGCTCATTGACGGCAATCACCTGGCCCGGGTTGGTGCCCCAGGTCACTTGCGGGGCGATGTCGGCGGCGTCGAGCACCACTTCGGCATCGAAGTGGGCACCTTCGTCGCTCTTGAGGGTCAGCCAGTAGGCGATGGCCTGCTCCAGCGCCTCCCCCTTGGGAGCGAACTCCTTGCCACGGATGTAGTCGATGGTGGTCTGGTCGGGGGCAATCATGCCCGCTTTGGCGCCGAGCTCGATGGCCATGTTGCACACCGTCATGCGCCCTTCCATGGTGAGCCCCTCGATGGCTTCACCGGCGAACTCCACCACGTAGCCGGTCCCGCCTGCGTGACCTACCTTGCCGATGATGGCGAGCACCACGTCTTTGGCGCTGATGCCTGCGGCCAGCTTGCCGTTGACAGAGATACGCATGGTCCTGGCGCGGCCCTGTTTCAGGGTCTGGGTGGCCATCACGTGTTCCACTTCGGAGGTGCCGATACCGAACGCGAGCGACCCGAAGGCGCCGTGGGTGGCGGTGTGGGAGTCACCGCAGACGATGGTGGTGCCGGGCAATGTGATGCCGAGCTCGGGGCCCATCACGTGGACGATGCCCTGGTACTTGTGGTTCAAGTCATAGAGACGAACCCCGAACGCCTTGCAGTTGGCGGCGAGTGTCTCCATCTGGATGCGGGCCATCTCGCCGGAGGCGGCGATGTCCTTGGTGGTGGTGGAGACGTTGTGATCCATGGTGGCCCAGGTCAGATCCGGGCGACGCAGCTGGCGGTTCATGGCGCGCAGGCCGTCGAATGCCTGGGGGCTGGTCACTTCATGCACCAGATGACGGTCGATGTAGATGAGAGGGGTTTCCCCTTCCACTTCCCGCACCACGTGGGCGTCGAACACTTTCTGATAGAGGGTCTTGGACATTGCTCGGTTTCCTTGTTATCGATGCCGTGGGATCAGATGCGCGCGGCGATCTGGCTGCCCATGTCGGCCGTGCTCTGCACCGGGTGCGTGGCGCTGGCCTGATGCAGGTCGGCGGTGAAATAGCCTTCTGCCAGGGTCTGGGCCACGGCCTGCTCGATGGCCTGGGCGGCGGCTTCCTGGCCGAGACTGTAACGCAGCATCAGGGCGGCGGAGAGGATCTGGGCGATGGGATTCGCAATCCCCTTGCCGGCGATATCCGGGGCCGAGCCACCGGCCGGTTCGAACAGGCCGAAGCCGGATTCGTTGAGGCTGGCGGAGGGGAGCAGGCCCATGGAGCCAGTGATCATGGCGCACTCGTCGGAGAGGATGTCACCGAACAGGTTGGAGCAGAGCAGCACGTCGAACTGGGACGGATCCTTGATGAGCTGCATGGTGGCGTTGTCGATGTACATGTGGTTCAGGGCCACGTCCGGGTAGGACTTGGCGACCTCGGTCACCACCTCGCGCCACAGGATGGAGGAGGCGAGCACGTTGGCCTTGTCGATGGAGGTGACCCTGGACTTGCGCACCCGGGCCGATTCAAACGCTATCTTGGCGATGCGCTCGATCTCGAAGCGGTGGTACACCTCGGTGTCGAAGGCCTTCTCGGTGGCGCCTTCCCCTTCACGCCCCTTGGGCTGGCCGAAATAGATGCCGCCGGTCAGCTCGCGCACGCAGGCGATGTCGAAGCCGCGATCGGAGATGTCGGCACGCAGCGGGGAGAACTGCTCCAGACCGGTGTAGATGCGGGCCGGGCGCAGGTTGCAGAACAGTTTGAAGTGGGCACGCAGGGGCAGCAGGGCACCGCGCTCCGGCTGATCGTTGGGCGGCAGGTGCTCCCACTTGGGGCCACCCACCGATCCGAACAGCACCGCATCGGCCGCTTCGCAGCCTTTGATCGTGCTCTGGGGCAGCGGTGTGCCGTGGTTGTCGATGGCGATGCCGCCGACGTCGTGACGGTCATAGTCGAGGGAGAAGCCGAATTTGGTCTGCACCTTTTCCAGTACCTTGATGGCCTCTGCCATCACTTCCGGGCCAATGCCGTCACCCGGCAATACTGCGATCCGATAACTGCTCATACTCTCTCCGTCTTGATAGTGTGATTCCGTTTCATCCGGGAGGCCGGTCCGGGCCACTGCCCTGGCCCCGGTCCTCCCCATGTCATGCTGTCATCTTGTCCGGCGGCGGGCTCAGACGGTTTCCGATTTGATGGTGTGGTTGCGCTCCATCTGCTCGGCCACCTGGTCCGCGCGCCAGATGCTGTTGATCACGTGGACCAGGGCCTGGGCCGAGGATTCGATGATGTCGGTGGCCAGCCCCATGCCGTGGAACTTGCGCCCTTTGTACTCGGCGACGATGTCCACCTGGCCGAGGGCGTTCTTGCCCTCGCCCTTGCCCTTGAGTTCGTATTTGTCGATGCGGATCTCGTAGCCGGTGATGCGGTTGATGCACTGGTAGACCGCATCCACCGGGCCGTTGCCGGTGGCGGCCTCGCACACCAGATCCTGGCCTACCTTGAGCTTGACCGAGGCGGTGGCGAGCACCGAGCTGCCGCTCTGCACGCCGAGGTACTCCAGCTTGAAGTGCTCGGGCTCCTCGTGGATCTGGCTGAAGAAGGCGAGGGCCTCCAGGTCGTAGTCGAACACCTGGCCCTTCTTGTCTGCCAGGGTGAGGAACTTGGCGTAGAGATCGTCGAGGTCGTAGCTGCTCTCGGCGTAGCCCATGGACTCCATCCGGTGCTTGATGACGTGGCGGCCGGAGCGGGAGGTCATGTTGAGGTTGTTCTGGGTGAGACCGATGCTCTCGGGGGTGATGATTTCATAGGTGTTCTTCGCCTTGAGCACGCCGTCCTGATGGATGCCTGAGCTGTGGGAGAAGGCGTTGGCGCCGACGATGGCCTTGTTGGGCTGCACCGGCATGTTGCAGATTTGACTGACGAGGGTGCTGGTGCGGTGGATCTCGCTGTGGCGAATGTTGGTGTGTACCCCGAGCAGGTCGGCGCGGGTCTTCAGGATCATCGCGACCTCTTCCAGAGAGCAGTTGCCAGCACGCTCGCCGATGCCGTTGATGGTGCACTCGATCTGGCGGGCCCCCATCTGCACGGCACTGATGGAGTTGGCCACCGAGAGGCCCAGATCGTCGTGGCAGTGCACCGAGATGATGGCCTTGTCGATGTTGGGTACCCGGTTGAACAGGGTGTGGATGATACCGGAGAATTCGGTCGGCACCGTGTAGCCCACGGTGTCAGGAATGTTGATGGTGCGGGCGCCTGCCTTGATGGCGGCTTCCACCATGCGGCACAGGTTGTCTATCGGGGTGCGGCCCGCATCTTCGCAGGAGAACTCCACGTCATCGGTGTAGCGCAAGGCGTGCTTGATGGCGCCGACCCCCATCTCCAGCACGTCTTCGAAGCTCTTTTTCAGCTTGCTCTCCACGTGGATGGAGGAGGTGGAGATGAAGGTATGGATGCGAAACGCCTCTGCCACTTTCAAGGCTTCGCCGGCGGCATCGATGTCTTTTTGCAGGGCGCGAGCCAGGGCGCAGACCCGGCTGTTCTTGATGTGGCGGGCGATGGTCTGAACCGATTGAAAATCGCCGGGGGAGGAGACGGGGAAACCCACTTCCATGATATCGACACCGAGCCGTTCCAGCGCCTGGGCGATCTGCAGCTTCTCCTTGACCGTCAAGCTGGCCGACAGCGCCTGCTCACCATCACGCAAGGTGGTGTCGAATATGATGACCCGATCTGACATGTGACTTCCCTCTTCCTAAGTTCGCTGCGTGCATCCTGCATGGCATAAAAAAACCCGTGCGGGGTGCACGGGTTTCTGTAAATTCCGGCTATGCCTTAGCCCGGCTACAAGGATCCCGCGCGAGGAGTCGCGATTAGGGAGAGCAGTAGTAGCGGAGCGGCAATACGCATGATGTCTCAATCCTTCCAGTCGATAACGCTACTACCAATAACGAGATTTTTATGCTGTGTCAACCGGAATGGACAGGTTCAATCCACTGGTTTATTTAATCGGATTGTAAAGGAGTGCAAATTCTCTTGTCCCATATTCGGTTCATGCCTGATTATCTGGTCATTCCTGCTGTACTCGATCACCCGCACAATCAGATCGACTTATCAGCCCTTGCTGAATTATCTGAGGTATTCCATGGAAAAACGCAGACCTGGCCGTCCAGTCGGACGTTCCGACATTCGTGACAAGCTGCTTGCCGCCGCACGCGAACGTTTTCTCAACACCCCCTACAGCAAGGTGACGACCCGCGAGATTGCCGAGCTGGCAGGCTCCAATCTGGCGATGATCCACTACTACTTCGGCAGCAAGGAAGGCCTCTACAAGGCGGTGCTGGGGGATGTGGCCGAGCCCCTCGAGCAAGCCTGGCACGACGAGAGCAGCAACCGCAGCCTGACCGATCTGCTCAACACCTACTATCAGGTGATGGCGCCCAACAGCGAGCTGACCTCCGCCATCTCCAGCGCATTGTCCACTGAAAAGAGCCCGGGGCGTGATTTTGTGCTGAGCCGCCTGCTGGATCGCCAACTTCCCCAGTTCGATGCCCTGCTCGAATCCATGCGCTCCAACGGCCAGCTGGCGGACAACCTGGACCCCGAGATGCTGAAGATCTCCTTCCTCAGCATGATGTGGCAGCCTTTCGTGATGAAGGATCTCTACGAACAGGTGTTTGGTCTGACGGTGGACGAGCACTTCATGAGCCGCCTCGCGGCCCACAACTGCCGCCTGATGGAAAACGGCCTGCGCGGTGCCCTGAACTGACTTTTTCGGGATGACGGATGAAAAAGGGCCCCTGGGCCCTTTTTTTCATCAATCTGTTATCTGGGCGTCAACGAAGTGTCATGCCGCCCTCCTAGTCTGCACTCAGGATGCAAGGGAGGGCCGTGATGAACAAGATCCAGCAATGGGACCTGCGGGTGTGCCGTGTCTGCCTGCTCCACCCCTACAATCAGCCGCAGGCCAGGATAAGCCGGCTTGTCTCCCGTACCGGTGACGGCCCCCTCTATGCCGTGGCGGCCTGCCTGCTTTGGTGGCAGGGGAGCGTCGGGCAGGAGGCGGTCAGGGTGGCGCTCTGGGCGTTTGCCCTCGAGTTGCCGCTCTACCTGCTGCTCAAGAATGCCCTCAAACGCCAGCGCCCGGCAGGGCTGCCTGTCTTCATCACCCCGTCGGATCGTTACAGCCTGCCCTCGGGCCATACCGCGGCCGCCTTTCTGATGGCGACCGTACTGGCCGCCAGTTTCTCGCTCTGGGCACCGCTGCTGTTTGTCTGGGCCGCGCTGGTGGGGGCGTCCCGCCTGCTGCTCGGGGTGCATTATCTGAGCGATCTGGTGGCCGGGGCGCTGCTTGGCGGTGGTTGCGCCCTCTGGGCGCTGGGTTGGAGCCAGGGATGAGGATACTGTTCGGCGTTCAGGGGACCGGCAACGGTCATATCAGTCGTAGCCGGACCCTGGCGCGCGCATTGAAGAGCAGGGGCGTGGCGGTGGACTATCTGTTCAGCGGGCGCGCCGCCGACGGCTACTTCGAGATGGGGGAGTTCGGGGATTATCGCACCTTCCCCGGTATCACTTTCGCCAGCCATCAGGGGCGCATCTCGGGCTGGCGCACCCTCAAGGGACTCTCTCCCCTGCGTTTCTGGCAAGATCTGCGTGCCCTCGATTGTCGCGAGTACGATCTGGTCATCAGCGACTTCGAGCCGCTCAGTGCCCATGCTGCTCGCCGCTGGGGCAAACCCAGCCTCACCATCAGCCATCAGGCGAGCTTCGACTGGCCGATCCCGCGCTGGGGGGAGAGCGGCTTCAACCGCCAGCTGATGCGCCATTTTGCGCCGGTACGCCAGTCCTTGGGGCTGCACTGGTTCCATTTCGGCCAGCCCCTGCTGCCTCCCATCGTCGATCCCCTCGAGCCGGTGCCGGACAACCAGCAGATCCTGGTCTATCTGCCATTCGAGCAGACAGAGACGATCGCGGCCCTGTTGTCGCGTTTCAGCCAGCAGTCGTTCATCTGCTTCCATCCCGAGGTGCGCAAGCGCAGCGAGTGGCGCAACATCCGCTTTGAACCTCAGGCCAGAGAGGGGTTCAAGCTGGCGCTGGCCGGTTGTCGCGGGGTCATCAGCAATGCGGGATTCGAGCTTGCCTCCGAGGCGCTCTCCCTTGGCAAGAAGCTGCTGGTCAAACCCCTGGGTGGCCAGTTCGAGCAGTTGACCAACGGCAGGACCCTGGAGCTGATGGGGTTGGCCCAGTTGATGGACAGCCTGGATGCCAATGCGGTGCGAAGCTGGCTGGAGGCCCCTTCTCCTGGCAGGGTACGCTATCCCGATGTGGCAGGAGAGCTGGCCGACTGGTTGCTGGCCGGGGCCGGGGAGGAGGTGGGGGCGCTCTCCCGCCGCCTCTGGGGCAGGACCCTCTTTCCGGAGGAGGTGTGTGACAGCCTGGGGGAGCTTGCCAGCCGCACCGGCCAGGAGCGTCCCTGGTTATCCCAACTCAGCGCCTTTGACTAAACTGAGTCGATCCCACCACGGAGAGGACGGACACCATGCGCTTTACCAATGAAAACGGCGACACCATGACTCTGGCAGACAATCTCACCCTGCATGAGCTGCTCGACATGGGTGTCAGCATTTCGGTCTGCGAAGAGACGGATCCGGATCAGCAGATCTGGCTGGCAGAACCCGAAGACGAGCAGTGAAACCAGCCAGTTTTTGACGGCTCACCCCCTCGGGGTGGGCCGTTTATTTTGTTCCTGACCGACGCGGGCAGCATGATCCGCTGGTTGTTCCCCCCAGGGCCCCTCTTTGTTGCCCGTCTGGTGGCCAAGTCACTGAATGTTAATAGCTGTTTGAAATTTATGACTGTTATGGCCAGACAAAGCCGTGGACAAGCGTTCACGGGCGGGTTAAGTTGGTTTTTCACCCGCTTTTCGGGTGAATGATGGAAAACCCCTATTTTTCTACTATCGACGGCTCCGAACTCGCCTGATCTGCCTGCAGACAACAACAAGACTCGGATCGGCGCTGCCGGGAAGCAGCGGACTGTCGATAGCTTTCGCTTAACGGAGCAAAGCCTGGAGGGCTTTATCATGGAGATGTTATCAGGCGCCCAGATGGTGGTTAGAGCGCTGGAAGATCAGGGAGTGGAACACGTTTTCGGCTACCCTGGTGGCTCAGTGCTCGACATCTATGACGCTCTCTTCGAAAACGGCAAGATGGAGCATGTCCTGGTGCGGCACGAGCAGGCCGCAGTGCACATGGCGGACGGTTACGCCCGCTCCACCGGCAAGGTGGGCACTGTGCTGGTGACCTCGGGTCCCGGCGCCACCAACTGCATCACGGGGATCGCCACCGCCTACATGGATTCCATTCCCCTGGTGATCCTGTCCGGCCAGGTGCCGACCAGCATGATCGGGGAGGATGCGTTCCAGGAGACCGACATGATCGGCATCTCCCGCCCGGTGGTGAAGCACAGCTTCCTGTGCAAGAAAGCCAGCGACATTCCCGAGGCCATCAAGAAGGCCTATTACATTGCCGCCAGTGGCCGCCCGGGGCCCGTGGTGGTGGATCTGCCCAAAGACGTGCAGAATCCGAAAGAGAAGTTCCCCTATCAGTATCCCGAGTCCGTTTCCCTGCGCTCCTACAATCCGACCAAGGCGGGACACAAGGGCCAGATCAAGCGGGCAGCCAAGCTGCTGACCGAGGCGAGCCGCCCGGTCATGTACGTGGGTGGCGGCGCCATCAACGCCAATGCGGATCACCTGGTGACCAAGCTGGCGGAGCTGCTGAACCTGCCGGTGACCACCACGCTCATGGGGCTGGGCGCTTTCTCCGGCACCCATCCGCAGTTCATCGGCATGCTCGGCATGCACGGCACCTTCGAAGCGAACAAGAGCATGCACAACGCGGATCTCATCTTCGCCGTGGGTGCCCGCTTCGATGATCGCGTGACCAACAATGTCAGCAAGTTCTGCCCCAACGCCACCATAGTCCACATCGACATCGACCCCACCTCCATCTCCAAGACGGTACAGGCCCATGTGCCCATCGTCGGCTCGGTGGAAACCGTGTTGGAACAGATGCTGGAAGTGATCCGCGAGTGCGGCTTTGACAACGACAAGCAGGCGCTGGCGGACTGGTGGGAGCAGATCAACCAGTGGCGCTCCCGCAACTGCCTGGCCTACGAAACCCATCCCACCCTGATCAAGCCGCAGCAGGTCATCGAGACTCTCTACAAGGTGACCAAGGGGGAGGCGTTCGTCGCCTCCGACGTGGGCCAGCATCAGATGTTTGCCGCCCTCTACTACCCGTTTGCCAAACCACGTCAGTGGATCAACTCAGGTGGTCTCGGCACCATGGGGTTCGGCATTCCTGCCGCCATGGGCGCCCAGTTTGCCAACCCGGATGCGGTGGTCTGCTGCGTCACCGGCGACGGCTCGGTGCAGATGAACATTCAGGAGCTCTCCACCTGCATGCAGTACGGGGTGCCCATCAAGATCATCTCCATCAACAACCGTGCGCTGGGCATGGTCAAGCAGTGGCAGAAGATGTTCTACGGTGGCCGTCACAGCCACTCCTACATGGAATCCCTGCCTGACTTCGTCAAGCTGGCGGAAGCCTATGGCCACGTCGGCATTGCGGTGAGCGATCCGGCGGAGCTGGAGAGCGCCATGGAGAAGGCCTTTGCCATGAAGGACAGACTGGTGTTCATGGACATCTCGGTCGATCCGGACGAGCACGTCTATCCGATGCAGATCAAATTTGGTGCCATGGACGAGATGTGGCTGAGCAAGACGGAGAGAACCTGATGAGACATATAATTTCCGTTCTGCTGGAGAACGAATCCGGTGCCCTGAGCCGTGTGGTAGGTCTCTTCTCCCAGCGCGGCTACAACATCGAGACCCTGACGGTGGCCCCCACCGAGGATCCCACTCTGTCCCGAATGACCATCGTCACCATGGGGGATGAGCGGGTGCTGGAGCAGATCCAGAAGCAGCTGCACAAGCTGGTGGACGTGCTCAAGGTGTGTGACCTGAGCGAGGGTGAGCACATCGAGCGGGAGATCGCGCTGGTCAAGGCGCGCGCCGCCGGTGGTGCCCGTGACGAACTGAAGCGGCTGGCGGACATCTTCCGTGGCCAGATCGTCGACGTCACCCCCGAGCTCTACACGGTGCAGCTCGTCGGGACCAGCGAAAAGCTGGACGCCTTCATCAAGACGGCTGCCCAGACCAACGAGATCATCGAAGTGGTGCGCTCCGGTGTCTGTGGCATCTCCCGGGCGGACAAATCCCTGCGTCCCTGATGTGGCCGGATGTGAAAATAGCTGTTCAAGGGCTCTTCGGAGCCCTTTTTCGTGTCTGGCAGCGTTGCGGGCAAGTGGGGGCGCCGGTAGGGATGCAGGCCACAGCATCAGGAGGTTATCAAGGGGGTGAAAGAGAAGGGGGAAGGGAGGGCCTTCACCTGTCATTTTCTTTCAAATGATCGGTAAACTATCCACAAAAGCTGTGGAAAACTCTGTAGATTAGCGGTGTGTCTGGCGTTAGTCTCATGATCTTAAAGGGATATTTCAATTTGATCCTGGCTGGATCGCATTTGTGCAATCCCCTGGCGAGGGTGTGAGCGTTTGCTTATCCCTTGTGCCTTGCCAAGGGTGGAACGCGGATCTGTCCGTGGATCCGGACGGGATCCCGATCTGATCTTGCGGATCAACATTTCTGGGCGCGAGCCATAAAAAAACCCGCCTCTCGGCGGGTTTTTCATTGCATCGGACTGCGGGTCGATTACTCGGCCTGGGCTGCCTGGATGCCGGTCAGGGCGATGGTGTAGACGATGTCGTCCACCAGGGCGCCACGGGAGAGGTCGTTGACCGGCTTGCGCATGCCTTGCAGCATGGGGCCGATGGAGACCAGCTCGGCGGAGCGCTGTACCGCCTTGTAGGTGGTGTTGCCGGTGTTCAGGTCCGGGAACACGAACACGGTGGCCTTGCCGGCAACCGGGGAGTTCGGTGCCTTGGACTTGGCGACGTTCTCCATGATGGCCGCATCGTACTGAAGCGGGCCGTCGATGATGAGGTCGGGACGCTTGGCCTTGGCCAGCTCGGTCGCTTCACGCACCTTCTCCACGTCCGCGCCGGCGCCGGAGGTGCCGGTGGAGTAGGAGATCATGGCCACGCGCGGCTCGATGCCGAAGGCGGCAGCGGAGTCGGCGGACTGGATGGCGATCTCGGCCAGCTGCTCGGCAGTGGGATCCGGGTTGATGGCGCAGTCACCGTAGACCAGCACCTGATCCGGCAGCAGCATGAAGAAGATGGAGGAGATCAGGGAAGAGCCCGGGGCGGTCTTGATGATCTGCATCGGCGGACGGATGGTGTTGGCAGTGGTGTGCACGGCGCCGGATACCAGACCGTCAACTTCATTGCGCTCCAGCATCATGGTACCCAGTACCACGTTGTCTTCCAGCTGCTCGCGGGCAACCACTTCGGTCATGCCCTTGTTCTTGCGCAGCTCGACCAGACGAGCCACATAGCGCTCGCGCACGGCAACCGGATCGATGATCTCGACGCGGTCGGTCAGTACTACGCCCTGCTGTTCGGCAACACGACGGATCTCTTCCGGGTTGCCCAGCAGCACCGGACGGGCGATACCGCGCTCGGCACAGATGGCGGCCGCCTTGATGGTGCGCGGCTCTTCCCCTTCCGGCAGCACGACGCGCTTGTTGGCCTGACGGGCCAGCTCGGTCAGCTGGTAGCGGAAGGCTGGCGGGCTCAGGCGACGGGAGCGGGTGGACTTGGCGGAGAGAGACTCGATCCAGTGCTTGTCGATGTGACCAGCAACGTAGTCCTGTACCAGCTCGATCCGCTCGCGGTCATCTTCCGGGATGTCGACGTTGAAGTTCTGCAGGCTGACGGCGGTCTGCCAGGTGTTGGTGCCGGTGATCATGATCGGCAGACCGGTGGCCATGGCCTGTTGGCACAGGGCCATCACCTGGGGTTCCGGGTGGTAGTTGCCGGTCAGCAGCAGGGCACCCAGCTTAACGCCGTTCATGGCGGAGAGGCAGGCGGAGACGATGACGTCGGAGCGGTCGCCGGAGGTCACCAGCAGGCTGCCCGGACGGAAGTGCTCGATCATGTTGTGGATGGAGCGGGCACAGAAGGTCACGGTCTGCAGGCGGCGGCTTTCCAGCTCACCCTTGTTGATGATCTTGGCGGCCAGGTGCTTGGCGAGATCCTTGGCGCGCGGGGCGATCAGCTGGGTGTTCCAGGGGATGCAGCCGAGGATGCGCAGCGGGCTCTTGCCGAAGACTTGCAGCACTTCCAGGTTGTGGCCGGTATCGGCGCCGTGGTGGTGCGCTTCGAACATCTCGGTCAGGTCGGGACGGGTCACACCGTGCTCGTCAACCGGGGCACCCACCTTGTTGATGACGCAGCCCACGATGCGCGGGTTGTTGACGCCACCGAAGTTGGAGCAGGCCAGCTCGATGCGCTCTTTGAGCTTCTGGCTGGAGTCGTTGCCCGGATGGGTCACGAACACCATGTCGGCGTCCAGCGCCTTGGCGACGTCGTAGTTCAGCTTGTTGGCAAAGGGTTGCTTGTCGGTCGGAACCAGGCCCTCGATCACCACCACTTCGGCACCGCTGGTCTTCACGTGCTCTTCGAAGCGGGCCACGATCTCTTCCAGCAGGATGTCGGTGTTGCTGGAGGTGATCATGTTCTCGGCGTAGGAGAGGGCGAACGGCTCGGGCGGGTTGATGTTGGCGGCGGCGCGGATCACGGCGGTGGAGCGCTCGGTACCGGTTTCACCCGGACGCGGCTGAGCGACCGGTTTGAAGAAGCTGACATTGACACCGTGACGTTCCATGGCGCGAACGACGCCAAGGCTCACGGAGGTTACGCCGACACCAGTGCCGACCGGGATGAGCATAATAGTGCGTGCCACTTATTACCCCTTGTTCATTTTTTGGGATCAGGAAAAGGCCGCCCTGGGGCGGCCTTGCTCTACAGCTAATTTATGCGCCGACCAGTTCCAGCGCGTCGTGGGCGATGACCCACTCTTCGTTGGTCGGGATAACCAGGGCCTTGGTGGAACCAGCCTTGGTGATCTCGCCGCCCTTGCCGAAGCGAGCCTTCAGGTTGGCGTCGTGGTCGACGTCAAAACCCAGCAGGCCCAGCTTGTTCAGGGTGATCTCACGGATCGGGGCGGAGTTCTCGCCGATGCCGCCGGTGAAGACCACGGCATCCAGACGACCGTCCATGGCGGCGGCGTAGGCACCGATGTACTTGGCCAGACGGTAGCAGTACACGTCCATGGCGCGCTTGGCTTCTTCCTTGCTGTCGTAGTTGTCTTCAACGAAACGGCAGTCGGAGGTGACTTCGGTCAGACCCTGCAGGCCGGATTCCTTGGTCAGCATGGTGTTGATCTCGGCAACGCTCATGCCCAGCTTGTCGTGCAGGAAGAAGATGATGGCCGGATCGATGTCACCGGAACGGGTACCCATCACCAGGCCTTCCAGCGGGGTCAGGCCCATGGAGGTGTCGACGGACTGGCCGTTCTTGATGGCGCAGACGGAGCCGCCGTTGCCAAGGTGGCAGTTGATGATGTTGAGCTCTTCCACCGGCTTGTTCAGCTGCTTGGCCGCTTCCAGGCTGATGTAGTAGTGGCTGGTGCCGTGGGCGCCGTAGCGACGGATGCCGTTCTCTTTGTAGAGCTTGTACGGCAGGGCGTACAGGAAGGCTTCTTCCGGCATGGTCTGGTGGAAGGCGGTGTCGAACACGGCGACGTTCTTCTCGGCCAGTTCCGGGAAGACCTTCAGGGCGGCACGGATACCGATCAGGTGAGCCGGGTTGTGCAGCGGTGCGTAAGGAATGGCGGCTTCGATGCCGGCAATGACGTCATCACAGATGCGAACGGAGGAGGTGAAACGCTCGCCGCCGTGTACCACGCGGTGGCCGATGGCGATCAGGTTCTTGGACAGTTCCGGGTTGAGCGGCAGGATCTTGTGAACGATGAAGTCCAGCGCTTCCTGGTGAGCGGCACCGGCACCCAGATCAGCGTTGCCTTTCTCGCCGTTCAGCTTCCACTTGATGCGGGCGTCGTCGAGGTTGAAGCATTCGGCCAGGCCGGACAGCAGGTCATCACCGGTGGTTGCGTCAATGACAGCAAACTTCAGGGACGAGCTGCCACAGTTAAGAACAAGAACCAGCTTACTCATGAATAAATCCTATCGCAGATTGGGTTGGGTTGGAGGATGCGCCGGACGCGGTGCGTCCAAAAACTATCAACTTATCCTTATGAGGGTTGGCAATCTGTTGCTTGCCCCTTGTATAGTGATACAAGACCCGAAATTCAGACGTCCCTGACTGGTCAGTGGCCGTGCCCCAGCGTAAAAATGGGCGTACAAAGGATAACCTGATTGTTGAAAAATAACAAAGTCATCCTCAACCTTTGTTATTGCCTCTCAAATATTGTCGAGGTTTTGCCGTTAATACGTTCGAAAAGAGCTCGGAGGTAGCATGAGCATGAACATTTTTGGAACTAAATTACAGCAAGGCCGTCATTATATGACTCTTTGGCCGCGCCGTCCCGAGCTTAATTCCATGTTTCCGGAGAATCGGGTGATCAAGGCCACCGAATTCGCCCTCAAGGTGATCCCGGCACTGGCGGTGCTCAGCGTCATGGTGCAGTTCCAGTTTGGCGAGCTTCATTACTGGCCCTCCGTGATGGCGTCCGTGCTCTTCCTGCTCAGCCTGCCGCTGCAAGGTTACTACTGGCTCGGCCAGCGCGCCGATACCCGGCTGCCCCCCTCCCTCGCCACCTGGTATCGGGAGATAAACGGCAAGATGAACGAGCAGGGCGGTCAACGTCAGCTGGTGGCCCGTCCCCGCTACGAAGAGCTGGCCGATACCCTCAACGCCGCCTTCAAGCAGCTGGACAAATCCTTCCTCTACGAATGACTTTCCGAAGTCAGACTGACGACAAAGGCGCCCTCAGGCGCCTTTTTCACATTCAGGCGGCCAGCACCTTGCTGATCTCCTGGATGGAGAGCTTGTACTGACGGGGGCACTGACGCCAGACCGCCAGCATGCGCTGGTACTTGTCCCGCATGGCGATGTCGCTGGAGAGCTCGTCGCAGGGGCAGGGCAGTTCGGGGAAGCGCTTGTCCACTTCCAGCAGGAAGCAGACGTAATCCGCCAGTTCCCGCTCCTGGCTGCGGCTGTAGCCGTTGAAGGCAAGGCGGCTCTCGTTGACATCGGCCCGGGCGCTGGTATCCAGGTTGCCCCAGGAGATGGCCAGTGCATGGTGCAGCTCCAGGGTGTCCAGCACCTCCTGGCAGGTGGCGAGGTCCAGATGGCCGAAGCTCTTCTCCAGCTCGAGGATCTGCAGGCAGTAGCCGCGCTCGACGATGGTGCTGGCACGCTGGTAAAACGCCGCCTTTTCCGGATTGAGTTTGGCCAGGATCTCGTACTGGTTGCTCAGGATCAGGCGTTCGGTGTGGCTCATGTTCATGGGCTGTCTCGCTGGAAAATGAATCTGGGGTCACGTTAACCCATATCCAGGATGAATTTTTTGATCTGAGAGGGGAGGTTGGCGAGAAAAGGGGGGAGAGGCGCTCTGGTGAGCCGCCAGAGAGTGGGGGCTGATGCCGTGGTGAAACGAGCAGGGCCCGCCATGGCGAGCCCTGCAACAATGCCGCTGGTGGCTTACCCCTTGACGAGGTCGAGCACCACCTGATGGTGATCGCTGGTCTTGAACTTGTCGAAGCGATGGGCAACCTTGCCCTCTTCGTCGATGAGGAAGCTCAGGCGATGGATGCCGTCATACTCCTTGCCCATGAACTTCTTCGGGCCCCAGACGCCAAAGGCATCGGCCACCGCGTGATCCTCATCGGCCAGCAGGCGGAAGTTGAGGTTGTCGCGCTCCTCGAACTTTTTCAGGCGCTTGGCGCTGTCCGGGCTGATGCCGAGCACCACCACATTGAGGGCAGTCAGCTCGCTATTGACGTCGCGCAGACCGCAGGCCTGGGTGGTGCAACCCGGGGTCATCGCCTTGGGGTAGAAATAGATCAGCACCTTCTTGCCGCGCAGGTCGGCGAGGCGAACCTGATTGCCGTCCTGATCGGAGAGGGAGAAATCGGGGGCCTGGGTACCAGCTTCTAGTGGTGACATGGGGTCTCCTCGGATAAACGCCGTCAGGCGTACTTGTGATTGACGATGAATTCGAACGACTCGGCGCCCAGTCCACGACAGAAATCGGCGAAGGCTGTCTTCGAGCCGGGCTCTTCTCCCTGCTTGGAGAGATTCAACTGAAAGTTCGCCTTGAGCAGGTTGAAGGGCTGCTGTTCCAGGGTGATGGTCTGCATGGCCTGGATGTCCCAGCCGTGATCGCTGAAGAACTGGGTGCACTGACTTACGATGCCCGGCTGATCCCGGATCAGCACCTCTGCGCTGGCGCTGATGTCATATTGCAGGGAGTGGTGGCGCTCGGTGCGTTTCATCATGGTGATGAGATCCCACTCCTGGCTGCGCAGTGGGAGGCTGATTTCCAGTTGCATCAGGCTGTTCCAGTCACCGGACAGCAGCATGATGAAGGTGAATTCGTTGCCGAAGATGCCAAGACGGCTGTCGACAATGTTGCAACCGCAGCCACTGACGTGACGGGTCACCTCATTGACGATGCCAGGCCTGTCCGTGCCGATGGCCGTTACGACCAGGTAGTGAGTCATAAATCGTCTCTCGTCCATTATTGAGAATGCGTTGACCGCGGGTGCCGGCACCCTGCCGTGAGGCCTCTTGTGCGCTCGTGCATTCATACGTTTTGTGCCGGATGGTAACACGGCTTGTCCCGTGCCTCCCTTGTTTTTCAAAAGGGGCAGCTTTACCATTACGCCCCTGAAAATCGGGAGAATTATCCATGTTACGCGGTAGTATTGTTGCGCTCGTTACCCCCATGCTGCCCTCGGGCGACATCGATTGGGTCAGTCTGGCAGCGCTGGTGGAATATCATGTGGATGCCGGGACCAGCGCCATCGTCGCCGTGGGAACCACGGGAGAGTCGGTCACCCTGAGCGAGCAGGAACATATCGCCGTGGTTGAGAAGACGGTGGAATACGCCGCTGGACGCATTCCCGTCATCGCGGGCTGCGGCTCCAACAATACTGCTCACGCCATCGCCCTCTCCCGGCGTTTCGCCACCATGGGCGTGGTGGCGGGTCTCTCGGTTACCCCCTATTACAACAAACCCACCCAGGAAGGCCTCTATCGTCACTATTGTGCGATCGCCGAGGCTAGTGGTCTGCCTCAAATTCTCTATAATGTGCCCGGTCGCACCTGCTGTGACCTCAAACCCGAGACGGTGGCCCGTCTGGCCAAGGTGCCCGGCATCATAGGTTTGAAAGAAGCGACTGGCGATCTTGGCCGTACCCCGCTGCTGCGCGAACTGTGCGGGCCGGATTTTGCGCTTTATAGTGGCGATGACGCCAGCGGATGTGATTTTATGCTGCAAGGGGGCGATGGTGTCATTTCGGTCACCACCAATATTGCGGCGCCCCAGATGGCCGACATGTGTCGTGCTGCCCTGGCCGGTGATGCCGGGCAGGCTCATGACATCAACAATCGATTGATGCCGTTGCATCAGACTCTGTTCTGTGAACCGAGTCCCATCCCGGTGAAATGGGCCTGTGCCCGGCTGGGATTGATGGCGACGGCGACCTTGCGTCTGCCCCTGACCGATCTCACCCCCGAGGGGGAAGCGGCGATGGCGCGAGCACTGACGACTGCGGAGTTGATGGCGAGTGTTTAAAGCAAATGGAAAGGGAAATGCAGTGCGCCTGGTACTGAGTGTCGCGACGGTGGCCGTGCTGGCTGCCTGCAGCTCACCCCAGGAACGCAAAATGGCCAACCGTGGCTTCGAGTATGAAGAGAGCCGCCTCGAAGGCCGCGCCTTCCTTGTGCCCGCCGGGTTGAGTACCCCCGCCTTTAACAGCAATTTCGACATTCCGGCCCTGCCCGAGAGCAGCCGTGAGGGCGCCCTCGGGGCCAAGGTGGACGTGCGTCCGCCCGCCCAGTTGCTCACCGTGGTGCCCGGCAGCCAGGTGGTGGCCAATGCCAGCGAGCCAACCGTCGCCTTCTATGCCCTCAGCACCTCCCAGAGCGTGGAGCGCGATACCTGGGCCTTCCTGATGAACTTCCTGGCCGAACACAAGGTCACCACCGAGAAGCTGGATCAACAGGACGGCGTCTTGCAGACCGGCTGGTTTGACAACTCAGCGGTGCTCGATGGCTGGGCGGAAGATGACGATGACTTCAAGATCCGTCAGCGTTACCAGTTCACCCTGCGCAACGATGTGCAGCGTCACGCCATCAAGATGTCGGTACGGGTGCTGGATCACGAAGAGACCATCGACGGCGAGACCAGCACTGTGCTGACTCCGGCGGATGCCCAGCGTTATGCTACCCGCGCCCTGAACCAGTTCTCCCTCTATTACGACAAGCAGCTCAAGGCCCGTGAACAGCACAAGTCCAGCGATGGCATGGGGCTGGAGCTGGGTCTGGACAACAACGAGCTGAGCGCCTGGATTGCCGAAGGGTCGTTTGACCAGGTGTGGCGCCGCCTCAATCAGGTGCTGCCTGCCTATGGTTTCACCATCAAGGACACCCAGCAGTCCCTGGGCTGGATCGACGTGGAGTACGACGAGCCGGACAGCGAGTTCTGGAAGGCCAAGGGAGCGGAGCCCTTCAAGCTCGAGGAAGACAAGTATCGCTTCCAGCTCGGCGAGATGACGGGCGGCAAGACCTCCATCACCCTGTTCGACAAGGACAAGAAGCCTGTCGCATCCGGTGTCATCTCCCAGATGTACATCAGCCTGTCCGAGGCCTTTGCCAAGGGCTTGGCCGATCAGGGGGCGAAGTAAGCATGGAAACAGGGGCCTCGCGCCCCTGTTTTGTTATGTCCGGGTTGCCGCAGGGCCAGCGTGCCGAGCCGGTTGCCGCGGGCCTGAGTACCTGATGATGTGAATCCCCCACAGACAGGGGTCTGGTGCCCCTGCCTAACTAGTCCCACAACAGGAAGTGTTATTAGCCATGAGTCTTGCAGATCAAGTATTGGCGGTGAACGACGATTTGCCGATCCGTACCGATAAACCTGTCCATTCCGGCAAAGTGCGCAGCGTCTACTGGTTGACCCCGGCAGACAGTGCCCGGCTCATTCGGGAGAAAGGCTATGATGTGCCGGCCGATACGCCCCTGGCCCTCATGGTGATCAGTGATCGCATCTCGGCTTTCGACTGCATCTGGCAAGGGGTGGACGGTCTGAACGGCGTGCCGGGCAAGGGTGCGGCGCTCAATGCCATCTCCAGCCACTGGTTCAAGCTGTTCAAGGAGCAGGGGCTGGCGGACAGCCACATCCTGGACATCCCGCACCCCTTCGTCTGGATCGTGCAAAAAGCCCGTCCCGTGATGATCGAGGCCATTGCCCGCCAGTACATCACCGGCTCCATGTGGCGTGCCTACAAGGATGGTGAGCGGGAATTCTGCGGCATCACCCTGCCGGAAGGGCTCAAGAAGGATCAGAAGCTGCCCGAGATCCTCATCACCCCGTCCACCAAGGGGATCCTCAAGGGGCTGGATGGCGTGCCGGAAGCGGACGACGTCAACGTCTCCCGCGGCGACATCGAGCGCCACCATCAGGCCTTCGGCTTCCGCTCCCCGGCGGACATCGACCGCTACGAGGCGCTGCTCAAAGAGGGCTTCAACGTCATCAGCGAGGCGCTGGCTGCCCTGGATCAGGTCTTCGTCGACACCAAGTTCGAGTTCGGTTACGTGACCGATGCCGCCGGTCGCGAGAAGCTCATCTACATGGATGAAGTGGGCACCCCCGACAGCTCCCGCATCTGGGACGGCGCAGCCCTTCGCGGCGGCGAGATCATCGAGAAGTCCAAAGAGGGCTTCCGCCAGTGGCTGCTGAACCACTTCCCGGATCCGGACATCCTGCTCAACAAGAACCGCATGCCCGAGCGCTTCGCCCTGGCCCGTGACAACAAGCTGCCCACCGAGGTGATGATGGATATCTCCCGCACCTATGTGGGGATCGCCGAGAAGATCATCGGTCAGCCGCTGGTACGCAGTGCCAATCCGAAGCAGGAGATCATCGAGGTACTGCGGGAGCAGTACGGCCTGATCGACTGAGGCCGACCGCTTTTTTTGCCGCAGGCGAACAAACGTTTGCCGGTGGTAGGCGAGGCACTTGCAACGCAGATGACAAAACGGGCCCCATGACGGGGCCCGTTTTCATTGGGTTGTCCGGAGCGCTCAGCCATTGACCCGGAAGATCTGGCCGGTCTGTACCCCCAGTACCGATTTCTTGTAGGCCTGGGCCACCCGGGCGGCGGGTACCGGCACGAAGCCCGGGAAGAAGTCGGCATACTTGCTCATCGACTCTTCCAGCACGGTGGGGCTGACCACGTTGATGCGAATGCCCCTTGGCAGCTCGCAGGCGGCACCTTTAACGAAGTGCTCGATGGCACCGTTGATGGTGGTGGCGCTCACCCCCCAGTGGATGGGCTCCTCGCTCAGAATGCCGCTGATGAGGGTGATGGAGCCACGGTCGCTCAGGTGGGTAATAGCGGCCCGGGTCAGGTTGATCTGGCCCATCAGCTTGCTCTGAAGCCCCACCTGCCACTGCTCGTCCGTCATCTCGGTCAGGGCATTGAAGGCGACGCTGCCGCTGGCGACCACCAGGGCATCGAAGGACCCGACCTGCTCGAAGAGCGCCCGGATGGAGGCGGGGTCGCGCATGTCCACTCTGGCATCCCCCTGGCTGTGACCGACCCGGATCACCTGGTGATCCTGGGCAAGCAGTTCGCTGACGGCGGCGCCAATGGTGCCGGAGGCACCCACAATCACAATCTTCATATCTATCGCTCCTGGTTGAGATGAGTTGATGATAGCGGGATAAAAAGGGAGAAAAAGCGCTTATGATGAACCCATTGTTTCCATATTGGTGCTAATGATGGATATCACCCACCTGGCCAGTTTCTATGAAGTGGTGCAGCGGGGCAGTTTCTCCGCCGCTGCCGATGCCCTGGGGGTGAGCAAGGGGATGCTGAGCCGCCATGTCAGCGCCCTGGAGTCCGCCCTCAATGCCCAGCTGCTCCAGCGCACGACCCGCAGACTCAGCCTGACCGAGGCGGGGCGGGTGCTTCACCAGCAGGCCGGCGAGATCTTCGCCCTGGCCCGGGAGGCGGAGGAGGGGATCCGCGCCCTGACCGAGGAGGACAGCGGCCGCCTGCGCTTCACCTGCCCGGTCAGTACGGGGGACCGCATGGTGAGCGAGCTGCTCGCCCGTTTTGCCGAGCTCTGCCCCGGCGTCCAGGTCGAGCTCAACTTCACCAATGCCATGATCGACATGAGCCAGGGGGAGAATGACATCGCTCTGCGGGCCATGGAGCTGATCCCCGACAACCTGGTGGCCCTGCCGCTCGGCAGGCTCAAGGATGTGGTGGTGGCAAGCCCCGCCCTGCTGGCGCGGGAGGGGATCCCCGCCACTCCCTATGAGCTGGGGGGGCGATCCTGCCTGCTGCAGGGCCACAACCCGGACTGGGAGCAGTGGCACTTTCGCCAGGGGGAAGAGGAGGCGCACATCCTGGTGCAGGGGCGAGTGCGGGCCAACCACTACAGCACCCTGCTGCAACTGGCCCGGGCGGGCATGGGCTTTGCCAAGTGTCCACTGATGCTGGTGGAGGCCAGCCTGGCCCGAGGGGAGCTGGTGGCCGTGCTGACGGAGTGGCAGACCGGCCTGCACCCGATCCATGTGCTGCACGCCCAGCAGCGCCGGGTGCCGCGCAAGATCCGGCTGTTCAAGCAGGTGCTGGCCCAGTGGTTTGCCGAGCGACCCCATTATCTGCTGGGGTGAGCCTGCATCCCGTTATTTTTCTGTCATCTGGGGCTGCTACCCTGCGCCCTTCATCGCGAAAGGAGAGTCAGGGAATGAAGCGTCATCAGGGTTGGGCAGGGGTTGCGCTGCTGTGCTGCGGCGGTGTGCAGGCCGAGGTCAGGGTCGAGGTGCCCCGGGATTTCCAGATCCTGGCGGTGAGCGCAGGCAAGGTGCAGGACGAGCAGCACGCCATGCTGGCCGACGGAGAGCAGCAACTGCTGGTGCGTTACGAGGGGGTGATCCCGAGTCGCAACAGCAGCGACAACGATCGCCAGGTTCGCTCCGAGCCCCAGGTGCTTCGCTATGAGGCCCGCGGGCAGTCGGTGCGCCTGCAGGCTCCCGTGCCTGCGGACGAGGCCGGGATGGAACGCTACGCCAGGGCCCCTGTCCTGGGCCTGGTGGCGGGGGGGCAGCCCCTCGAGGTGCGCCAGGATACGCTGGTGGTGCAAGGGATGCAGATCGGCATGGACTGGCATGCCAGGCTGATGGAGTACAACCGTGGCGAGGGGCCTGCCGTGCTCGCCGGTGCGGCGGATGTGACTGCGGCCGCCGTGGCGACGCCCCGGGCCTCCTCCGTGCCGGCCAGCGCCCTGGAAGGGCAGTTGCAACAGCTTTTCCTGCAGGCGGACCCCGCGCTTCGCAAGCGCTTCATCGGTTGGGCCGTGCCGCGCCTTTAAGTTTGCTCCCCGTTGCAGTAACGTGGGCACATCTTTGATTCCCGATGTGCCCATGTTGATCAGCGAGGCCCCCATGTTTGAATTGCACCCCCGCCTTCAGGCGGATACCCGGATACTCGGGGATCTGCCCCTGTGCCGCGTCCTGCTGGCCAAAGACAGCCAGTATCCCTGGCTGATTCTGGTGCCCCGGGTCGCCAACCTGCGGGAGATCCATCATCTGGCCCCCGAGCAGCAACAGCAGTTGATGCAGGAGTCCTGCACCGTCGCCACCCTGATGGAGCGGGCACTCGGCCCGGACAAGATCAACGTGGCGGCCCTCGGCAATCTGGTGCCTCAGCTGCACCTGCACCACGTGGCCCGCTTCAGCTCGGATGCGGCCTGGCCCGGTCCCATCTGGGGTGCCTGTCCCGCCATTCCCTATGAGGAGCAGGCCTTGCAAGGGGCGGCTGCCAGTTGGCAAACCCGTCTGGCTACCCTGGATGGATTTCAGCCATTTCTGACTGATAATCCAGTCAAGTGAGAGGTGGCTCGCGCTTTGGGCACCGGGATCACGCAATCTGTTAGCGTATCGCGCCGGTGCATGGTGACATGGGCGACACGAGTGACAGCCCCATTATTTCGATCAGCAGGAAGGTTCCATGATAGTGACAAGATCCGAGGATGATGCCGTATTGACCACAGAGGACGTACTGCTGAGCCTGTGCAATTCGGTGACGAGCGTATTGAGTGCGGCGACCCAGACCCAGGTGCGCTTCTCCGGCATGGTGCAGCGGATCAGCAAGACCTGCCTCAAGCCTGACATCGGCTGTTTCGTGCTGTTTGACGGCGGCTTCTCCGGGCTGGTGGTGATCAACTTCTCCGCCGCCGCGGCCATGGAGCTCTACCAGAGCTACATGCTGAGCATGGGGCTCTCCAAGGAGGATCTTGCCATCTCCCACACCTCGGACGAGGTGAGCAACGTCATGGGCGAGCTGATGAACCAGATCGTCGGCAGCTTCACCACCAAGGTGGGGCGCGAGCTGCAGACCCACATCACCCAGAACCAGCCCAAGATGCTGGCGCTCAACAAGCAAGTGATGCTGAGCGTCGACACCAACCTCGACAATCCCGAGACCCGCCGGGTGACCTTCTTCACCGCCAGCAACAACATCTTCTATCTGGAGCTGGCCATGGACAAGACGGAGTTTATCCGGATCCATGATGGCGGCGTGCAGGAGGAGGTGGATCCCGACGAGCTGATCGCCCAGGCCAAGCAGTCAGCCAAACCGGCCCCGGCGGCTGCGCCGGCGAGCAACGAGCACGACGATCTGCTGGATTCCCTCGGCATCTGATGGTCGAGGGTTGTGCAAATGAAGAGGCCACCCCGGGGGTGGCCTTCTTGCTTGGGGCGGGTCAGAAGTTGTAAAGCAGCCCGGTACTGAAGCGAAGCGCCTCGGCATCGTAGAAGTCGATGTCGGAGTCGGCGCTGGAGTAGGCCGCGGTGAAGGTGGCGGCAAGGGGTTTGATGCCGAACAGGTTGTGCCAGAAGAAGGTGCCATTGAGGGCGAACTCGCTGGCATCGGCGCGCTGGCCGAACAGGGGATTCGCCTCGTCATACTTGCGCTTGCCGGCGTAGAGGTTGCTCACGATGGACCACTGGGAGGCGCGCTTGGCATAGGTCAGCTGCAGACCGGTATTCTTGAAGCTCTCCGCACTCCCGTCCAGGCGGGCCTCCTTGTAGAGGAAGGCGGGCTCCAGCAACTGGTCGCCGCCGAAGTGGTACTGGTAGGAGACAGCCAGGTCGTGGACCTTGCCGTTGCGGCTCAGCATGGAGGCGTAGTGGGTGCCGTGGGTCAGGTCATATTGCTGGCCACTGCGCTCCTCGTCGAGCTCCACTTCCCGGCTGGTCAGGGTGGCGTAGACGTTGCTGCCCCAGATCCTGTCCCAGGCAAAGCGCACCCCTTTCGAGGTGAGATCGGTGGCGCTGCGATCCACGCCGGTGGCGAAGGGATCGCTCCACACTTCCACCGGCATGAGGTTGAACACCAGGGAGGTGGCGACGATACCCTTGTCACCCATCTCCTGGCGCAGACCGAGTTGCTGGGTAAAGTCGAAGCGCACCGCGTCCTGGATGAGGTTGCCGAGGAAGACCTGGGTGCGGGTATCGGCGAAGGTGTAGCGGATATCGGCATTGAGCAGCGGGCTCAGACCGCTTTCGCGGCCGGGGGAGCCCAGATCATCGATACGGCTGTTGCTGTCGTCACCGGCATAGAAGTTGGACTTGTGGCTGCCGGCATTGACCCCGCCCAGCAGAAAACCGGACCAGCCGGTCTGGCGGGGGATCTCCCCCAGATCGGCGTGGGCGGTGGTGGCGACCAGCAGGCCAAGGCTCAACAGAACATGATTTCGCATCGGGTATGCTCCTGACATAACGAATGAGAAGGGTGACAGTGTGCCCCGGTATTCCGGTGGAACCGGTGCTGACTGAGGCATGGCAGGCATGCTACCCCAGCCGGAGTGTGACGTTAATCAATAATTGAATACGCGACGGACAAGAGTTCATGGCGCCGTACTGGTATCCTGTTTGCGCAAGAAAAGGGGAGAAAACAACGAGATGAAGCAGATCAAATCCTGGGCGCAATATTACGTCGACCTGATGACCAAGCTGGGACTGGTGCGCTTCAGCATGTTCCTGGCCACCGCCATCATAGTGCTGGCCGTTTCGATCCAGATGGGGGTGACCCTGTTTTTGCGCGGCACCGTGGACATCGTCGACCTGGTGCGCTCTGTCTTCTTCGGCCTGCTGGTGACCCCCTGGGCCGTCTATTTTCTCTCCATCGTGGTGGATCAGCTGGAGGACTCCCGCCAGCGGCTGACCCGCATGGTGCGCAAGTTGCAAGACATGCGCGAGCGGGATCTCGAGCTCAACAGCCAGTTGCAGGAGAACATCAGCCGGCTCAATGCCCAGATCGCCGAGACCAACCGGGCCGAGACCCTGCGCCAGCAAGCCATCGAGGATCTCGAAAACGAAGTGTTCCAGCGGGAGAAGGCCCAGTTGCATCTGGGGGAGCGTACCGCCCTCTTGCGCTCCTTCATCGACTGCTCCCCCGATCTGGTCTATTACCGCAACGAGGACGAGCAGTTTTCCGGTTGCAACCGCGCCATGGAGGAGCTCACCGGCAAGGTGGAAGCGGAACTCATCGGCCTGACCCCGTTCGATGTCTACAAGCACGACATCGCCAGCAAGGTGGTGGAGACCGACAAGCAGGTCTTCGCCCAGAACGAGCCGCTCACCTATGAGCAGTGGCTGGAGTATCCCGATGGCCGCAAGGCCTATTTCGAGCTGCGCAAGGTGCCCTTCTTCGACCGCTTCGGCAAGCGGCTCGGCCTGCTCGGCTTTGGTCGCGACATCACTGAGCGCAAGCAGTACCAGGACAAGCTGGAGAAGGCGAGTCGGGACAAGACCACCTTCATCTCCACCATCAGCCACGAGCTGCGCACCCCGCTCAATGGCATCGTCGGCCTGAGCCGGATGCTGATGGATACGCCCCTCGATGCCAGACAGCAGCAGCAGCTCAAGACCATCCACCTGAGCGCGGTGACGCTCGGCAACATCTTCAACGACATCATCGATCTGGACAAGCTCGACCGTCGTCGGCTGGAGATTGCGCCGGCTCCGCTGGATTTGCCCGCCTTCCTCGACGAGCTGGAGACGCTGTCGCGCATCCAGGCGGAGCAGAAGGGGCTCTATCTGCACTTCGACCGGGACGGCGACATGCCCCAGTTCGTGATGGCGGACGGCACCCGGCTGCGCCAGGTGCTGTGGAACCTGGTAGGCAATGCGGTCAAGTTCACCGATGAAGGAGGCGTCACCATACGCTGTCTCGCCCACGCCGCTGATGAACCGGGCAAGCTGGCGCTGCACTTCGAGGTGGAAGACACCGGGGTGGGCATTCCCCGCGCCCAGCAGGAGAAGATCTTCGCCATGTACTATCAGGTGCAGGGCAAGAAGCACGCCACCGGCACCGGCATCGGTCTTGCGGTCTCCCGCCAGCTGGTGCAGGCCATGGGCGGTCAACTCTATGTGGACAGCGACCCGGGCGAAGGCGCCTGCTTCACCGCCGAGCTGGAGGTGGACTGCGTCGAGCCCAGGGCCGCGGCCCCGGAGCCCGAGATGCCCTCCCTCGACATCCTGCTGGTGGAGGATGTGGAGCTCAACGTGACCGTGGCCTGCGCCCTGCTGAACAAGCTCGGCCATCAGGTCAAGGTGGCGCGGGATGGTGCAGAGGCGCTGGCCATGGCCAACCCGGATGATTTCGACTTGATCCTGCTCGACATCCAGCTGCCGGACATGACGGGGTTCGATGTGGCGGAGCAGCTGCTCGCGCGCTACGGCGACAGCTTGCCCCCCATGGTGGCGCTCACCGCCAACGCCACCGGCGATCGCCAGTACTACCGGGATCACGGCATGCAGGATGTGATCAACAAGCCGCTGGGCTCCAAGGCGGTGCGGGAGGTGATAGGCCACCTGTTTGCGGATCTTGCCGGGGACGAGGCGGACGAGCAGGACGATGTCCACCATCAGGATGCCCTGCTGGATCTGCCCTTCCTCACCGATTACGCCAGCACGGTCGGCAAGCCGGTGCTGCTCTCCAGCGTCGAGCTGTTCGAGAAGATGATGCCGGATTACATGGCGGTGCTCGACTCCAACATGATTGCCAGGGATCAGGCCGGTGTGGTGGAGGAGGCCCACAAGATCAAGGGGGCGGCGGGCTCCATCGGCCTGCGCCGGTTGCAGCAGACGGCCCAGCTTATCCAGAGCCCGGAGCACCCCGCCTGGTGGGAGAACGTGGAAGACTGGATTGAAACCCTGCGCCGGGAATACCCGGGTGACATCGCCCGCCTGCGGCGCTGGCTGCTCTCGTAGACACGACGCCTCAGGCAAGGAGCCACGACATGTATGACCGTTTGATCCCCCCCGAGCGCATTCACCCCTGGGGAGACGAAGACCTGCTGGAGGCGACGGAGCAGGACCGCACCCGCATCGTGCAGGCGGCGCCGGTGCGCCGCCTGCAGCAGAAGACCCAGGTCTTCCCGCTCGATGTGAAAGCCTCGGTGCGCAGCCGCCTCACCCATTCGTTGGAGGTACAGGAGACCGGTCGCCAGATCAGTCGCCGCATCCTGGCGGCGCTGCCGGCCGGAGTGGTCTGCGAGGGGGCCTTCATCAATCTGGTGGAGATGTCCTGCCTGTTGCACGATGTCGGCAACCCGCCGTTTGGCCATTTCGGCGAGCAGGTGATGAGTCAATGGCTTGCCCAGGAGCTGGACGGCCTCTTCGCCCGTGCCCACGACCAGTTGCCGAGCCCCCAGTGGGCAACCCTTCGCCAGGATCTGCTGGTGTTTGACGGCAATGCCCAGAGCCTGCGACTGGTACACAGCCTGCACGAGCTGAACCTCACCCTGGGGCAGCTGGCGGCGCTGTGCAAATACCCGCAGCAGCCCCTGCCGGGCCTGCACCATCCCCAGGGCTATGGTCAGCACCACGGCTGGACCAGCAAGCGCGGCATCTTCTTCAGCGAACAACCCCTCTATCGTGCCCTCGGCCAGAGCCTGGGGCTGGCCGAGGGGTGCCGTCATCCGCTGGTCTACATCATGGAGGCGGCGGACGACATCTCTTACTGCATCGCCGATCTCGAGGATGCGGTGGACAGGCGCATCCTCACCCAGATCGAGCTACTGGCAGCTCTGCGCGAGGCGGACGAGGGCGGTTACATGGCCGACCTGCTCGATGAGGCGCTTGCCTCCGGTCGGGGGTTCTTCCCCCATTTTCGCCAGCATCTGACCCGGGATCTGGTGGCGCTGGCCGCCCATACCTATGTGGCCGAGCACGATCAGATCCTGAGCGGGGCCTATCCCCAGGCGCTGCTGCACGGTCAGGCTCCGGCAGCCCGGGTACTCGATACCCTCAAGCGGGTGGCTCGCGAGCTGGTGTTCATGCGCCCGGAGGTGGAGGCGCTGGAGCTGGAAGGCTATGCCGCCCTGCGCGGGGTGCTCTCCACCTACGCCTGCCTGTTGGCCCTTCCCGCCAGCCAGTTCGAGCGGCTGCTCGCAGGCAACGGCGGGAGCGAGCTCTTCTTTGCCCGGCGGCTGTTCCACCGCCTCTCTGCCCGCCACCTCAAGGCGTACCGGCTGGCGGTGGCGAGCCGGGATCCCCGTTTCGAAAAGGAGAGCGAGCAGGAGTGGTACTACCGGGTGCGGCTGCTGCTCGATTATGTGAGCGGCATGACGGATACCTATGCACTGGAGGAGTTCCGGCTGTTGTCAGGGATTTGACTGAACCTCTTTTTGGCCGCATTCCACCCATATGGGTGGGAGAGATATTGCGTAAAATTCGGTGTTTTTTTACACTGCGGCAACTTGTTCAACTTTCACACGGTAAGGAGACGACCATGCAACATTCCATGTTCAACGTTGCGTTCGATCGCTGCTCTGGCAGCGCGAAGACTCGTGCTCTTTATTTGCCGCGTGGAGGGGACAGGTAACACCTGCTTTTTTCATCACCCGCGGTTGTCCCGCAGGGTGATCACCTCTCTCCGGGGGAACCGCACGTTCAACTGGAGAATATTATGTCTATCGAACTCGCCCTGCTGCGCCACGTAGAGACCCTGGTTCAAAAAAGGATCACCCGGCTGGAGCGTCGCGTCAGCTACCTGCATCTTTCACCTGCCCTGCTCAAAGACATCGGGCTGGAAGGCAAGGAAGTGCAGATCGCCCACATCCGTGAGCGGGAGTTTCAAACCGGTTTCCGGCTCGGGAACCGAATAACCTGATGGGAGGGGGCCCGGCCCCCGACCTGGTGGATGGCAGGCCTGGGCCTGCCATTTTTCTTTCCTGATGAGAATTGTCTCAATTTAGTTGTCGCACATTGCGCCAAACACTCTATGATCCCCCTCCGTTTCGTATGGGAGTTGATAATGTTCCGCCGCTGCTGTCGTCTCATCCTGCTATGTGGTCTGGCTTTCTGGAGCCTGATGGTTGCGGCTGCGCCGGCGCAACTGGACCAGAGCAACTTCACCCTGGACGAACTGCACTGGCTTGCCACCCATGATGAACTGGTCGTCGGCATGCCTTCGGCGGCCTGGCCACCCTATGTCTATACCGATGGGCGCGGTAACTTCACCGGCCCCCTGGATGAGTTCGCCTCCCAGATTGCAGCCAGGCTGGGAGTGAGCCTTCGCTACCGTGCGTATGCCAACAATGCGGCGGTCCAGCAGGCCTTGCTGGATGGCAAGGTCGACATGTTGATCGGGGTGGCTCCGAGCCCGACCCGCACCCTGCAGATGCAATTTACCTCCGAGCTGATGGCACTGCCCCGGGCCGTGCTGTTGACGGGGGGGCGGGAGAGCCTCTCTCTGGAAGAGGCCTATGGGGTGCGCTGGGTCTGCGTCTTCGGTGTCAGCGCTTGCGATGAGCTGCTGCGCCTGGGGATCTCGAACCTGATCACGGCCGACAGCCGGGACGAGGCGATCTTCATGCTCAAGGAGGGCAAGGCGGATGCCTACCTGGCCGAGTTGCCCATGCTGAACCGGCTGCAAGCCATGGCGGGCATGGCGCTGGCCAGGATCGACTGGATGAGGGATACCTCCCTCGCCATGGCCGTGGCGCCCAGGAATAATGTCTTGCAGGGACTGCTGGAGCGGGCCCTCGAGGATATCTCTCCCTTGGAGCGTCGCGCCATTCTGGAGGCGGGGGACATCCTCGACTATGCCCTGGTGAAAAGGAGCAGGGAGATCGTCTTCAATCCGCAGGAGCAGGCGTGGTTGCAAGCACATCCGGTCATCCGCTACGGGGTTGCCCCGGATTGGCCCGGGATGAGCGAGGTGGACGACAGGGGGCGGCTCAAGGGGCTCATTGCCGATCTGCTGACACTGATGAGCCAGCGTGCCGGGCTCCAGTTCACCCTGGTGCCGACCCGGAGCTGGGCCCAGAGCATGGCGCTCTTCCAGGATCGCAAGCTGGATCTCATCCCGGCCATGACTCCCACCGCGGAGCGTCAGCAGTTTGCCCGGTTTACCCCCAACTACGCGTCGATCAACCGGGTGGTCGTGGCGAGGCAGGGGATGGCCGAGCTCACCGCCGCCAGAGCACTGAAAGGGCACAGGGTGGGCATGGTAGGGGGCTCGGTGGAGCAGGTCTTGCTGAACGAGGTGGGGGCCATCGCCGTGCCGGTGGCCAGCGATGCCGAATTGCTGCCCCTGCTGGACCAGCAGAAGGTCGACTATGTGCTGATGAGCACCACCACCCTGGAGCAGTCGCTGCAAAAGGGATTCAGCGACCGCTACCAGGTGGTCTTCTCCGGCAGCGACCTGCGGGTACCCATCGCCATGGCGACCCAGTTGCAGGACCCCATGCTGCAGCAGATCCTCACCAAGGTGCTGATCGCCATTCCCCCCGACGAGCTCTCCGCCCTGGAGAAAAAGTGGCTCTCCCTGACCATACAGACGGGACTGGATCCGAAGACGGTGCTGCTCTGGTCCTCCCTTGGCGGCGGCATCTTCCTGCTCTGCCTCTTGCTGTTCATGGGCTGGAACCGGACGTTGCGCCGCCAGATCAGCCAGCGGCGAGAGGCCGAGCGGCGGCTCGAGGAGCAGCTGGTGTTTGTCCAGATGATGCTGGATGCCCTGCCCAACCAGGTGGTGCTGACCAACGAGCGCTATGAAGTGGCAATGACGAACCGGGCGTATCGGCAGATGTTCCTCGGCGGGGAGAACCTGACGGGCTCCTATGAGCGGTTGCTCCAGGATCGATTGCCCGAGTCGATCCGTGCCAGGGTGATGGAGGAGGATGCCAGCGTCTGGGAGAGCGGAGAGGAGCTTCATGGACGGGGCGAGATCCGGTTTGATGACGATCGCCTGCACCAGATGATCTACACCAAGCGGCTCTTTGCGGGGCCCGATGACAAGCGGCTCGGGATCTTGACCGTGCTGACCGACGTGACCGAGCTGGAGCAGGCGCGGTTTGCGGCCCAGGAGGCGCAGACCCGGCTGACCCAGATCACCGACAGCATGCCGGGTCTGGTCTATCAGTATCACTGGCTTGGGCCGGGCAAGGGGCACTTCCTCTACACCTCGCAAGGGGTCAGGGAGATGGTGGGGGTCGAAGAGGACCTGGTCGGCATGGCGGTCACCGGTGCCTCCATCCTGGGGCTGACAGGCAAGGCGCACGAGGACTTCGTGGCCACGGTGGATCGTCATGCCCTGAGCATGCAGCCGCTGGATCTCGAGGTGGAGATCCGGCGCCAGGGGGAGGCGGGCTATTTGCAGATCCGTGGTCATTTCGTTCACCATGAGGGGCTTGAAGGGGTCATATTGAACGGCGTGGTGCAGGACATCACCAAGCTCAAGCGCCAGGAGCTGGAGCTGCGTCAGGCCAGGCGGGTGGCGGAGGAGGCGACCCAGGCGCGCAGCCGCTTCCTCGCCACCATGAGTCATGAGCTTCGCACTCCCATCTCCGGCATGCACGGCATGCTGGAGCTGCTGCAAATGAGCGCGCTGGACGACGATCAGCGCTACATGTTGCGCAATATCTCGACCTCCACCAACCATCTGCTCTATCTGGTGAACGACATCCTGGACTTCTCCAAGATGGAAGCCGGGCAGTTGCAACTGCACCCCCATCACTGCCGCCTGACCTCGGTGATTTGCGATGTCATCCGGGGACATGCGGCCCTGGCCTATGGCAAGGGGCTCAACGTGACGCTGCGGTGGGGGAAGACGGTGCCGGATCTGGCCTGCATCGACGGGATAAGGGTGGGGCAGGTGATCTCCAATCTGTTGAACAACGCGGTGAAGTTCACCGAGGCAGGGGCGATCGCCATCCAGGTGGATTATGAAGACGACCGGCTGGCCTTCCGGGTCCGGGATACCGGGATCGGCATCGCCCTGGAGCAGCAGCGCACCCTCTTCATCCCGTTCAAGCAGGTGGAGTCCGACACCAATCGCCGGTTTGGCGGCACCGGGCTTGGGCTTGCCATCTGTCATCAACTCACCCAAAAAATGGGGGGGAGCCTGACCCTGGAAAGTACCCCCGGAATGGGCACCTGCGTGACCTTCACGCTGCCCCTGGCCGAGTGCCAGTGGGAAGCGCCGCCCCTGACCGGTCAGGTATGGTGGTGGTTTGGGGAGGATGAGGGGCTGGAATCGGTGATGGCCAGGCTGGGCGCCAGACTGGTACGCATGGAGGCACACCATTGGCAGCAGCCCCTCGAGGGGCATCTGCTGGCGCAGGAGAATCACCTGGAACAGGCCCTTGGCAGTGACTGGCTGGCCTGTTTGCAGCGTTCGAACCTCAAGGGCATAGTACTCTCTCCCCATGAGGCCCTGCGGGGGCGCATGGGGGGCGACGCCTGGTGGCGACTGGGACAATCGCCTCTCTACCCCGATTTGTTGCTGGAAACCTGCCAGTCACTGTTCAACCAGCAGGCGAGCCAGTCGAAGGGGATGGAGGGGGAGAAGCTCAGGGGGCGGGTGCTGGTGGCCGATGATCACCCCGTCAACCGGGCATTGCTGACGAGGCAGCTCGCTATCCTGGGGCTCGAATCCGAGGTGGTGGAAGATGGCGAGGAGGCGCTGCGCGCCTGGCAGGGGCAGGATTTCGCCCTGCTGCTGACCGACTGCCACATGCCGGTGATGGATGGCTATGCCCTCACGCGAGCCTTGCGGGATGCCGGGGACAGTGCTCCCATTATCGGGGTGACGGCCGATACCTCTGAGGAGGCGAGCCAGCAGATGCGTGATGCCGGCATGAACGACATGCTGTTCAAGCCCTACAGCCTGGATGCCCTGAGCCAGACCCTGGGACGCTGGTTGCCGACTCAGGAAGAACAGCTCGCCTCGGAGGCGCCCCGGCAAGCCAGGGTTCAGCTGCCAGGCATAAGCTGGTTGACCCTGTTCGGGGATGAGGCGGTGGCTCGCAGCATGGCCAGCGAATATCTGGAAGCCAACGAGCAGGATGGCGAGGACATGAGGCTGGCGCTGGCCAGCCAGGATACCCAGGCGCTGGTGGAGACGGCACATCGCATCAAGGGGGCCGCGCGCATGGTAGGACAGCAGGCATTGGCAGAGGAGGCGGCCCGGCTGGAGGCGGCGGCCAGATTGAAACAACTGGACAAGCTCGATGACCTGGCCAGGGCGGTACAGGCATTGATGGACTCTATCAGAGGTGAAACGGGGTTATGGCTCGATGAATAGCGCACGGCATGAGTTGGCGATCATGGTGGTGGAGGATCACAACTTCCAGCGCAAGGCCCTGATGCACCAGATCCGCGGACTGGGCTACGGCAACCTGCTGGAGGCGCAGGACGGGGAGGAGGCGCTGGCACAGTGCCAGCACCACAGGGTCGACATCCTGTTCTGCGATCTGCGCATGCCGGGCATGGATGGCATGGCGCTGCTGCGCCGCCTCTCCCTTGGCGGGTTCCGCGGCGGCATTGTGCTGTGCAGCGCCCTGGAGGATGACGTGGTCGATGCCGTGCTGCGCATGAGCCGGGCCTATGGCCTGCAGGTGCTGGGGCGCATCGAGAAACCCGCGTCTCCCCAGCAGATCGCGCAGCTCATCGGTGCCTGGCGGCCCCAGCAGGTGCGCAGCCAGGAAGAGGATGGTTATCACCTGACCCTGGATGAGCTGCGCCGGGCGCTGGATCAGGACCAGTTGCTGCCCTGGTATCAACCCAAGGTGGGTTTTCACAACGGGGAGTGGCTCGGCATGGAGGCGCTTGCCCGCTGGCAGCACCCCGAATATGGCCTCATCTCGCCGGCCCGTTTCATTCCGCTGGCGGAGCACAACGGGCTCATCGACCCGCTCACCGAGGTGATCATCGGCAAGGCGCTGCGGGACGGCCACCTGTGGGAGAAGACCGGGCTCTCCCTGAACCTGTCGATGAACCTCTCCACCACCTCCCTCATCGAGGGGGATCTGTGCAACACCCTGCTCAGCCACTGCCAGCGCTGGAGCATCAACCCCGAGCTCATCACCCTCGAAGTGACCGAGAGCGCCTTCGTCAAGGATCTCGGCAAGTCGCTGGAGGTGCTGACCCGCTTGCGGATGCACGGTTTTGGTCTCTCCATCGATGATTTCGGGACCGGCTACTCCTCCATGCAGCAGCTCGCCCTGCTCCCCTTTACCGAGTTGAAACTGGACAGATCCTTCGTGGATCGCTGCTATGAAGATCCCTCTCGCCTAGCCATCATCGAGTCCAGCATCGAGCTGGCTCGCAAGTTGGGCTTGAAATCGGTGGCCGAGGGGGTCGAAGATGAGGCGACCTGGCAATTGCTGGCGAAGCTGGGGTGCGATCAATGCCAGGGCTTCTTCTCCGCCCGTCCCATGCCCCGCGAGGAGCTGATGGGATGGCATCAGGGTTGGCAGGCTCGTTTGCCCGCGCTCATCAGACGCTAATCCCGGGCAGGATGCCCGACGAATTCCAAGGATGGCCATGAAAATATCAAGCAAGTTGTTGTTGAGCTTCTGTTTTATCAACCTGCTCATCATTCTCTCCTCCGCCCTTGTCTATCATCAGCTCGGCCGGATCGAAGGCTCGCAAGATGCCTTGCTGGCCCAGGCCCTGCCCGCCCTGCAGCGGGACGAGGCGAGCCAGAAAGCCCTGATTGCCACCGTTTCATCCCTGCGGGCCTATCTCATCCTCGGCAAGGATCCGGCACAGGGTGATCGCATCAAGCAGGAGTGGGAAGAGGCCTGGCACGCCATCGATCGCCAGCGTTTCACCCCCGACCTGACCCGGGCACTCAAGGATTTCAAGGGGGCACAGTCACAGGTGTGGGCCCTGGCTCACACCGAAGAGAACCTGCCCGCCCACACCCTGATGCTGCTGGAGGCCGGCCCCCTGGCGGAGTCGGCCCTCGATCAGTTGCAGTCTTTTGCCAATGAAGAGGTGGCAACGCCCCAGGCGACGTTGCCCGGTGACAGGCGCCTGCTGCTCAAGCAGGTGGGGGATGCCTACAACAGCCTGGGCAATGCGCTCTCCGCCCTGCGGGATTTCCTCATCTCGGGGGAGAAGGAGTACCTGGACAAGTACCGGGACTACTACCAGTTCCACCAGCAGCGGGTGGCCGAGCTGAAGCAGCAAGAGGCCAACTTCACCGAGGCACAAAAGGGGCTCTGGACGCTCTTTGAAGAGATGTCAGCCCCCTTTGCCGAGCTGGTCGGCCAGGTGATCGAGAAGCGTCAGGCCCCGGACTGGGACAGGGCCAACCACCTGATGGCCACCGAGATAGAGCCCGCCCTGACCCGGCTGGCGGATCAGCTGGCGACCCAGGTGACCCATACCCGTGCCGAGGTGGACAAGATGGCGGGGGAGATGGCGGCCGCCAGTCAGACCATTCACCGCACCCTGCTGCTGGCCACCACCAGCGTCATCCTGCTGGGCACCCTGGTGGCCCTGCTGTTCAGCCGGCGCCTGACCCGGGACATCGCCAGCCTGGTGAAACGGGCGGGCCTGGTGGCCGATGGCCGCCTCCCCGTCACCCCCTTGCCCGTGCTTCGTCAGGATGAGCTGGGAGGGCTCACGGGCTCCATCAACCGGATGTCGGCACAGTTGCGCGAGCTGGTGGGGGAGATCCAGGGGGCGGTCGGTCAGGTGGAAGGGGCTGGCCGCGAGGTGGGCCAGACCACCAATGCCATCGTGGATGATCTGGCGAGCCAGAATCAGCGGCTCGATGCGGTGGCAGCCGCCATCGAGCAGATGTCGGTCAGTACCCGGGATGTGGCGGGCAACATTGCGGACGCGGCGGGAGCGGCTCGCCAGACCGAGCAACAGGCAAGGGAGGGAGAGCAGGCCCTCGCCCGCATGGGGACCACCATGGCGCAGATTGGTGCCATGATTGCCAAGGCAAACCAGGCGATGACGCAGCTCAGCAGCCAGAGCGAGCAGGTGGGGAGGGTCACCGAAGTGATCGCCACCATCGCCGAGCAGACCAACCTGCTGGCACTCAATGCGGCCATCGAGGCGGCGCGGGCCGGTGAGCAGGGACGGGGATTTGCCGTGGTGGCCGATGAAGTGAGGCAGTTGGCCAGCCGCACCAGCGCATCGACCATGGAGATCAACCAGACCATTGCCAGCATCCAGCAGCAGACCCGGGAGACCGCGGATACCGTGGGCAGCGGTACCCTGCTGGTGGAGCAGGGGCGCGGCGCCGTGGCCTCGGTGACCGAGACCCTGGAGTCGATGGCGACGCTGGTGCAGGATCTCAGCGGCCAGCTTGCCGCCATCGCCACCGCCACCGAGCAGCAGTCAAGGGCGGCGCAGGAGGTGGCGGGCACGGTGGAGGAGATTGCCGGGCTCAGCCATCAGTCCAGCGAGCATGGCCAGCAGGGGGAGCAGATCGCCGCCCGCCTGACCCGGGAGACCGGGAGACTGACATCGGCCATCAGCCGCTTCGAACTGGATGCCTGACGCAAGGGAGAGAAAAACGGGGCAGACCTCTGGGTCTGCCCCGTTTTTTTCGGCCCGAAAACCTGGTGGTGGAAGGATGCACGACGCAGGAGCGGTCCTGACCGTTCGGAAGCAGGGGGATGGTGTCTTGTGTACTGCCCTGTGTCTCTTTCTGCCGACAGGACGGTTCACTCCAGGCGGCGGAAGGCCTGGTTTTCGAAGCTGCTGCAGGTCTCCTGGTTGAGCAGGTTGACCAGCAGGATGGCCCGCTTTTCGCCATCCGGCTCCAGATAGATGGCTTCAAACCCGGCGAGGGGACCGGATTCGATAAGTACCTTGTCTCCCTGGGTCGGCAGACGGGCATAGCTGGCGCGCGCCTCGTCGCTGTCGTCCCGGCTCATGAGCCGGTAGATCAGCTGGCTGCTGACGGGGGTCCACTCCTTGCCGAAGTGGATGATGCGACTGATTCCCCGGGTCGATTTCAGGGTGACCGGGGTGACCTCTTCCAGATCCACGTAGATGAAGAGATAGTTGGGGAACATGGGCTCGCGCTGGGGCACGCGCTTGCCTCGCCGCAGTTTTTCAATCTCGACCATGGGGTAATAGGATTCAACGCCCTGGGCTGCCAGGTGGGCGCGGGCGCGGGCCTCTTCCTTGGGTTTGCAGTAGGCCAGATACCATTTCTTCATTGTTGTTCTGTTTTTCGTGTTGCCGTGCTTGCGGCTATCATAACGGGGGTAAAAAAAAAGGCCACGCTTGACGTGGCCTTTTTTCCAGAGTGAGTGATTACCAACCTTTCACCAGACCGCCCTTGAACAGCTCGGTCCCCTTCTTGAAGACCTCGTCGGTCTGGAAGGACTGGACGAACTCCTTGACCTTCTCGTCGTCCTTGTTGTTCTCGCGAGCAACGATCAGGTTGACGTAGGGGGACTCCTTGTCTTCGACAAACAGGCCGTTCTCGGTCGGGGTCAGACCAATCTGACCGGCGAAGGTGTTGTTGATGATGGCCAGATCCACATCTTCCAGGGAGCGCGGCAGTTGTGCGGCTTCCAGCTCGACGATCTTGAAGTTGCGCGGGTTGCTGGCGATGTCCAGTACGGTCGCTTCCAGACCGGCACCCTCTTTAAGCGTCAGCAGGCCCTGCTTCTCCAGCAGGATCAGGGAACGACCCAGGTTGGTCGGATCGTTCGGCACCGCGATCTGGGCACCGTCTTTCAGCTCGGACAGGGCCTTGACCTTCTTGGAGTAACCGGCGATCGGGTAGACGAAGGTGTTGCCGACCGGCACCAGCTTGAAGCCGCGATCACGGATCTGGGCATCCAGGTAGGGTTTGTGCTGGAAGGCGTTGACGTCGACGCTGCCGTCGTTCAGGGCCACGTTCGGGGTGACGTAGTCGGAGAAGGTGACCACTTCGACGGTCAGGCCGTATTTTTCCTTGGCCACCTTGGCCGCGGTCTCAACCAGCTCGGTCTCGGGACCGGCGATGGCGCCCACCTTCAGGGTCTTGTTCTCTTCCTTCTGGCCGCAACCGACCAGTACCAGGGTTGCCAGCAGCGCAGCTGCTGCGGATTTGATGCCCAATTTCATAAAAACCTCCTGTCAGAAATCGACGATTAACGATGATCACATTGTTTGACCAGGCGCTCACCCGCGCTCTGGATGAGTTGAACCAGCACCACCAGAATGACCACGGTGACCAGCATGACGGTGGGATCGAAACGCTGGTAGCCGTAGCGAATACCCACATCACCGAGACCACCGCCTCCGATGGCACCTGCCATGGCGGAGTAGTTCACCAGGGTGACGAGGGTGATGATGACGCTGTTGAGGATCCCCGGCAGGGCCTCGGGCAGCAGCACCTTGGCGATGATTTGCAGGGGCTTGGCCCCCATGGCCTTGGCCGCTTCCAGCAGGCCGTCAGGCACCTCCATCAGGGCCCCTTCCACCAGGCGGGCGATGAAGGGAATGCAACCCACGGTCAGCGGCACGATGGCGGCGATGGTGCCGATGCTGGTGCCGACGATGAAGCGGGTCAACGGAATGATGGCGACCAGCAGAATGATGAAAGGCACCGAGCGACCGACGTTGACGATGACGCCCAGGACCTTGTTGAGCAGCGGATTGGCCAGGATCTGGCCCGCCTTGGTCACGTGCAGCGCCACGCCGAGCGGCAGGCCGAGCAGGCAGCCGAACAGGGCGGAGGCAAACACCATGATGAGGGTGTCGCCCAGAGCCGAAATCAGCAGATTAATCATTGCTTCGGACATAACCCATTACCTCCAGCTGAATGTGGTTGTCGATGAGGAACTGCTGGGTGGCCTCGCACTGGGCCTCGTCCCCGAACAGTTCCGCCAGCAGGAAGCCGAACTTGACGCCACCGGCGTATTCGATGTCTGCGCTCAGGATGCTGATGTCGATGTTGAAACGGCGGCTCGCCTCGGAAATCAGCGGCGAATCCACCGTGGTACCGGTAAAGCCGAGCTTCACCAGGGGATAGCTGCCGGGCACCCGGTCGCTACTCATCCGATCCTGATACTCCTGAGGCACTTCCAGGTGGATGGTGGAGTGGATGAAATCCCGTGCCAGCTGGGTCTTGGCATTGCTGAAGAACCAGGCCACTTCCCCCTGCTCGATGAGACGGCCGTCGCTGATGATGGCCACTTCGTCGCAGATCCCCTTCACCACGTCCATTTCGTGGGTGATGAGCAGTATGGTGAGCCCCAGCTTGGCGTTGATCTCCTTGAGCAGGGTCAGGATCGAGCGGGTGGTCTGCGGGTCGAGGGCCGAGGTGGCCTCGTCACACAGCAGGACCTTGGGAGCCGGTGCCAGGGCGCGGGCGATGGCGACGCGCTGCTTCTGCCCGCCGGAGAGCTCGGACGGATAGGCGTGGGCACGGGCTTCCAGCCCGACCAGGGCCAGCAGTTCGCTGACCCGGCTCTGGATCTTGTCCTTGCTCCAGCCCGCCAGTTCCAGCGGGAAGGCGATGTTGGCGGAGACGGTGCGAGAGGCCAGCAGGTTGAAGTGCTGGAAGATCATGCCGATCTGGCGGCGAGCCTGAGTCAGATCCCGCTCGCTGAGGGCGACCAGGTCCTGGCCATCGACGATGACCTGCCCCTCGGTGGGGCGCTCCAGCAGGTTGACGCAGCGGATGAGGGTACTCTTGCCGGCACCGGAGGCACCGATCACCCCGAAGATCTTGCCTTGGGGCACATGCAGGCTCACGTCACGCAGGGCGTGCACGGCATCACTGCCTTTACCGTAGACTTTGTTGAGACCGATCAACTTAATCATGGATTCTTCCGTGCTAACAGCCTTAAAGCACAGGGCGCTACAGGCGGGTAAATTGGGCAGAGGTTTCACTGGGTAGCTCTGTCATCATGGAGGATGATGCTAAGATGTCCGGATGGCTGTGTCAACGCATGTTTTTACGTCTAGACGTCTAAAAAATGGATAAGGATTCCCGCCATTTGACTATGGTGTGGAGGTATCACCACCAGCATCAATATTAGATTCCGATTTGATGACTCTAGTCCGAATATAAGCTGGTAAATATCTTTTATGTCGTCGATTTGATGCCTCCCCTTCGGACAAGGTGCCCGGTTGTCCGGGCAGTCTCGCTGCCGGTTTCCCCTTCCTCCTGCCGTCTCTTTTCCTGCTTTCTTTTCCATCTCCTTGATGCAGAACAATAAATGACCAGTTTGTGGCCGTGTCGACATGCCAGCTCCCTATACTGGCTGCAGGTGGATGCCAGGAGGGAGGCGAGATGCGATTCCAACAGATCAAGGACCTGATGCTCTATCTCGAGGAGCTTCATCATCGGCAAGGGCACATTTACGGGCGCCAGATCCCCCGGGTGGATGCTGAGCGCAGCAGAATGTTGCTGGCCTATCTGCAAGGGCGGGAGGATGCCGCGGCGGCTCATCTGCACGATTATCGCGAGCAGATGGGAAGCGCGGTGAAGGAGACCTGGCTGGATCAGGGATTTGGCGAGGATCTGCTGGCCGAGGGGGAGCGTCTGGCGCTGCCCGCCACAACCCAGCCCGCGGAGATAGTGGCCCTGGTGTCACGCCAGGAGGAGAGGCTCATCGGCGAGCTGGAACGTCTGGCCCGGGAGTGCCCCACGCCCGACACGGCGGCGCTGCTGAAAGCCCTGGCCTCCATGGCCCAATCCCGCCTGACCCGTCTGGTACACGGTGCTCATCGCCTCGACGATCTCTGAGCCCGGATGAGAGAGACCCGGCACGGGCCGGGTCTTCTGATGTTGCTGGCGGTCAGCCCCCTTGCCGGGCCGCGCCATAGAGGGCGGCGCCTATGATGCCGGCCTGGTTGAGGTTCGCGGCCGCCACCAGGGGAGCCCGGGTCTCAATCTTGTCGATGAACTTGTCGAGCTTGGCGGCGCTGCCGCCCCCCAGGATGAAGAGGTCGGGGGAGAACAGAAACTCCAGGCGAGCCAGGTATTTGTTGAAACGTTTGCCCCAGCGGCCCCAGGAAAGATCCTCGCGCTTGCGCACCGCATCGGAGCAATAGTGTTCGGCCACCATGCCTTCCAGCATCAGGTGACCCAGTTCGGTATTGGGCAGCAACTGGCCATTGACGAAGACGGCGGTACCGATGCCGGTGCCGACGGTGATGAGAATGATGACCCCCTGGCGATCCTGCCCGGTGCCAAAGCGCATCTCCGCCAGACCGGCCGCATCGGCGTCGTTCAGGACATGGCAGGGCAGGCCGGTCACATCGGCAAACAGGTGGGCGGCATCGGTCTCAATCCAGCTCTTGTCGATGTTGGAGGCATTCTTGGCGATGCCGTTGTGGATGGTGGCGGGAAAACCGCACCCCACGGGCCCCTTCCATTGGAAGTGCTCGACCAGCGCCTTGAGGGTGTGTGCCACGGCGGCCGGGGTTGCCGGTTGCGGTGTGGCGATGCGGTGGCGTTCGCCAATCAGCTCCCCGGTTTCGGTGTCGACCAGGCAGCCCTTGATCCCGGACCCCCCAATATCTACTCCCAGCATCTGCATCAGAATCTTCCTTTTATTGTGCCGATGTTCAATGGTCGGCAGAGCATGAAAAAATGGCTGCGATCCGGCAAGGGCCAGATCACTTATGCGTGATCCGGCAGACCTTTTTCGATGCAGCGGATCAGCAATCGCGTCTTTTTATTCTCTTCCTGCTGACGCCTGGCCAGGGTCGCCAGCGCCCACTCGATATGCTCGGCCACCATGGGCGCCGCTTCAGGCAGCGCCTGTTGCAGGGCGTCCAGGACCTCGCTGCTGGCTGGTCCGTTGCCAAGGGCCACCGCCAGGTTGCGGCGCCAGCGCTGATAGCCGATGCGGCGGATGGGGCTGCCTTCCGTGTGCTTGAGAAATTCGGCCTCGCTCCAGCGCCACAGCACCAGCAGGGGAGGGCGATGCAGGTCGGGACGGGGGCTGAAATCGGGTTCGGGGCTGGCATCGGCATAGCGGTTCCAGGGGCAGATGAGCTGGCAGTCGTCACAGCCATAGATGCGATTGCCCATGAGCGGCCTGAACTCCTCGGGAATGGGGCCGTCATTCTCAATGGTGAGATAGGAGATGCAGCGCCGTCCGTCTACCACATAGGGGGCGATGATGGCACCGGTGGGGCAGATGTTGATGCAGGCCACGCACTTGCCACACAGCTCCTTCTCCACCGGGGCATCCACGGGCAGCGGCAGGGCGATGAGCAATTCCCCCAGAAAGAAGAAGGAACCGGCAGACTCGTTGAGCAGCAGCGAGTGCTTGCCCACCCAGCCAAGGCCGGCCTTGGCCGCCAGCGGCCTTTCCAGAATAGGGGCCGAGTCGACGAAGGGGCGCCACTCGCCCAGGGTTTGTCCCGCCGCCCGCAACAGGGTTTCGCACCGCAGCTCGATGCGCTCCCCCAACTGCTTGAGCCGGTTGCGCAGCACCTTGTGATAGTCGCGGCCGAGGGCATAGCGGCTGATGTAGCCGAGGGTGGGATCGCGCAGGGTGGCGGCAAAGCCCGCCTCGAACGGGAGGTAGTTCATCCGTACCGAGATGACCCGCAAGGTGCCCGGCAACAGCTCGTGGGGGCGGGCCCTCATCATGCCGTGGCGCGCCATGTAGTCCATGGTCCCGTGATAACCGGCATCCAGCCAGGCCTGCAACCTCGGCTCTTCCAGGGTGAGATCGGTGTCGGCGATGCCGACCTGGTCAAATCCTAGCTCCCTTGCCCAGAGCTTGATATCGTGGGCCAGTTGCGCAAGTTCGGCAGCCGTCATGCAGCATCCCCCCTCTGCCTGCAGGAGTGTGGCAGGCGCAGGGCGGCAATATGGCGTGCCAGTTGCCGGGTCATGGGATGATGAAACGTGGGGGCCGTCATGGTAGAGGTGTTCGGGGACGCTATCCGCAAAAATGAGTGGGAGAGTCTAGCACAACCCCTGTGGCGGGCCGAGCAGATCCGCAGCATGGAACGGCGCTGGGCCGAGCAGGAGGGGCTTCCCCTCTATGTGCTGATGGAGCGGGCCGGGACTGCGCTGTGCAACTATGCCTGTCACCACTGGCCCGACAGCCGTCAGTGGTGGATCTTCGTCGGCCCTGGCAACAACGGCGGGGACGGCTACGTGCTGGCCCGCCTTGCCCGGCGCATCGGCCTCGAGCCTTTGGTGATTGCCGCCCGGGCTCCCGGCCTGCTGAGGGGAGATGCCAGGCGGGCTGCCGAAGAGTGGCTCGCATCGGGGGGGAGCGTGACCATGGCCGAGGATCTGCTGCCCGCCACGCTGCCGCCGCCGGATCTGGTCATAGACGCACTGCTCGGTACCGGCGTCCAGCTTCCCCTCTCCTCGTCAATGACAAAGATCGTCGCAACAATCAATGGCTTGAACGCGCCCGTGCTGGCGGTGGATCTCCCCTCCGGTCTCCATGCCGACACCGGCCGCGCCATGGGCGCACTGGTGCGTGCCACCCGCACCCTCACTTTCATCGGCATCAAGCAGGGCATGCTCACCGCCGACGGGGTAGACGGAGTCGGCCACCTCGACCGGGATCCCCTGGGAGTGACGCCGGGGGAGGAACGGGTTCCCGCTGCCGAGCGGATCGATTATCCCAGCCTCAAGGGGTTGCTGACCCCGCGCAGGCGCTCGGCTCACAAGGGACACAGCGGCAAGGTACTGCTGACGGGGGGGAACCTCGGCATGCAGGGAGCGATCCTGCTGGCGGGTCAGGCCTGTCTGCGGGCGGGGGCGGGATTGGTACGCCTGCGCCAGCACCCGGATTGCCCGGCGGCCAGCCTGGTTCAACCCGAGCTGATGGGATGCCCGGCGGACATGGATGAAGGGTGGGCATCGGTGCAGGTACTGGGCCCCGGGCTCGGTCAGGATGGGTGGGGCCGGGCCCGGTTCGAACAGGGCATCGGAGCCGCCGTGCCACTGGTATTGGACGCCGATGGATTGAATTGGCTGGCGCAGGCCCCCCGTCATCAGGATAATTGGGTGCTCACGCCCCACCCCGGGGAGGCGGCTCGCCTGCTGGGCTGCACCATCGCCGAGGTCGAGGGGGACAGGTTTGCGGCCGTCTCGCGGCTGCAACAGCGCTACGGTGGCGTGGTGCTGCTCAAGGGGGCGGGGTCGCTCATCTGCGACGGCAGGCGCATTTCCCTGTGCGACGAGGGCAACCCCGGCATGGCCAGTGGCGGCATGGGTGACCTCTTGTCTGGTATAATCGCCGCCCTCCTGGCTCAGGGCTGGTCTGCGGGCATGGCCACCCGACTCGGGGCCGTGATCCACGCAGAGGCCGCCGATCTGGCCGCCGCCGAGGGTGAGAGGGGCATGCTGGCATCGGATCTGCTGCCCTGGATCCGTCGTCTGGTCAATCCGACACAGTAACAAGTAACAAGAAGAACATGGCAAAAACCTTGATGATGACACTGCCGGACGAGGCAGCAACAGTGGCGCTGGGTGGCCGTCTGGCAAAGGCGTGCCAGCAGGCCACCACGGTATTTCTGCACGGTGCCCTCGGGGCCGGCAAAACCACCCTGACTCGAGGCTGGGTACAGGGACTGGGTCATGAGGGCAAGGTCAAGAGTCCGACCTATACCCTGGTGGAGCCCTATGAGCTTGCCCAGTGGCAGGTCTATCACTTCGATCTCTATCGACTGGCGGACCCGGAAGAGCTGGAGTTCATGGGCATTCGCGACTATTTTGCCGCCGATACCCTCTGCCTGGTGGAGTGGCCAGAGAAGGGCGACGGCTGGCTGCCAGCCCCGGATCTCGAGATCACCCTGAGTTATGCAAACGAGCAGCGCGAGGTGCAGATTGATGCCCGCACTGCTATCGGCGAAGCCATTCTGGAACGGTTGTCATCTCAGTGCGCGTGATCCTTGTTTTTGTTCTCTCCCTGATGGCATTGCCCACCTGGGCCAATCAGCTCAAGAGTGTGCGGGTGTGGCCATCACCGGACAACACCCGGGTGGTGCTCGACATGAGCAGCGCCCCCAATTTCAACTACTTCACCCTGACCGGTCCGAACCGTCTGGTCATCGACCTGAAAGGGGCGAGCAACGCCACCAACCTGGCCCGCATCGAGAACAAGAGCGAGCTGGTGCGCAAGATCCGCGAGAGCACTCCGCTGGAGAAGGGCGGCCTGCGACTGGTGCTGGATCTCGGCTCTGCCATCAAGCCGGTGGTCTTCCCGCTGGCGCCGGCAGGCCCCTATGGCCACCGTCTGGTGATCGATCTTCCCTATGAAGAGAAGGGGAGCGCTGCGGCGCAGCCCGCTCCCGTCGGGGGACACGGCAAGGCCATCGTCATCGCCATCGATCCTGGTCACGGCGGGGAAGACCCGGGCTCCATCGGCCCGCGCCGCACCTACGAGAAGCGGGTGACCCTGGCGGTCTCCCAGAAGCTGGCGGCCCTCATCGACCGGGAGCCCGGCATGCGAGCCGTGCTGACCCGCCGTGGCGACTACTTCGTCGATCTCAACAAACGCTCCGAGATTGCCCGAAAGGCCAAGGCTGACCTGCTGGTGTCGGTGCATGCCGACAGCTTCCACAACTCGACTCCTCGCGGCGCCTCCGTCTGGGTGCTGTCGACCAACCGCGCCAACCGCGAGATGGGTAGCTGGCTCGAGAAGCAGGAGAAGCAGGGTGAGCTGCTGGGGGGCGTTGGCAAGGTATTGGCCGAGTCTGATCCCAACCCCTATCTGGCGCAGACCTTCCTGGATCTCTCCATGGACAAGTCCAGGGCCGAAGGCTATGACGTCAGCCGCCAGATCCTGCGCTCGCTCGGCCGGGTGGCCAGATTGCACAAGAAGGCGCCGGAACATGCGAGCCTGGCGGTGCTGAAGGCGCCGGACATCCCCTCGGTACTGGTGGAGACGGGCTTTATCTCGAACCACGCCGAGGAGAAGCTGCTGGCCACCGCCAGCTATCAGGATCAGCTGGCCCGGGCCATCTTCGAGGGGATCCGCAACTATTACCGCAGCCATCCGACCAAGGGGCCCATGCTCACCGGCAAGGGCCAGGTTGCCGCCCCGCCGCGTCAGGCGCCTGCCAGCAAGCCGGTCGCTGTCAGCAAGCCGGCTGCCCAGCCAACGCAGCAGGTCGTAACCAACCGGATGCCGGCGAGCGAGCCCTATCGCGTCGGTGAGGGCGGCGCCCCGGTCAGCAGTGTCGGCAGCGCCTCCGGTGCCGGCGTGATCAAACCTTACAAGGTCGCAGCCCAGGAGCCGAGTGCGCCGGTAGCCAGCGTGCAGAGCAACGACAAGTCCAACATGATCCGCCACGTGGTCACCCGTGGCCAGAGCCTCTCCCGGCTCGCCGAGAAACACGGGGTGAGCCAGGCGCGACTGGTGGAGATCAACAAGCTCAAGTCGCGGGACATCCAGATAGGGCAGGTGCTCTATATTCCGCGAAAATAGCGCGGGCTGAAGAACGCCGCCCTTCTCTGCCGATGGCAGGGAGGGGCGGTGAGCATTGATGGCGCCAGGTCCACCTCTTCCCCTTTTTCATCTGCAGGAGCAAGCGATGCCAATCCGTATATTGCCGCCGATTCTGGCCAACCAGATTGCTGCCGGTGAGGTCGTGGAGCGGCCCTCCTCCGTGGTGAAGGAACTGGTGGAAAACAGCCTGGATGCGGGGGCTGACCGGGTCGAGATCGACATCGACAAGGGAGGCGCCAAGCTTATCCGCATTCGTGACAACGGCTGCGGTGTCGCCAGGGATGAGCTGGTGCTGGCGCTGTCGCGCCACGCCACCTCCAAGGTGGCGACCCTGGACGATCTGGAAGGGATCAACAGCCTGGGCTTTCGCGGGGAGGCGCTTGCCTCCATCAGCTCCGTCTCCCGCCTCACCTTCACCTCCCGCACGGCAGAGCAGAGCGAGGCCTGGCAGGCCCAGGCGGAAGGGCGTGAGATGAGCGTCACCGTCAAGCCGGCAGCCCACCCGGTGGGCACCACGGTGGAGGTGGTGGATCTCTTCTTCAACACCCCGGCGCGGCGCAAGTTCATGCGCAGCGAAAAGACCGAATTTGCCCACATCGACGAACTGGTGCGCCGCATCGCGCTCTCCCGCTTCGACGCTACCCTGATCCTGCGCCACAACGGCAAGGTGGTGCGCCAGTACAAGGCGGCCAACACGGTGGCGGAGCAGGAGCGCCGCCTCGCCGCCGTCTGCGGTTCCCCCTTCATGCACCATGCCCTGGCGGTATCGAGCGAACACAGCGACGTGCGGTTGTGGGGCTGGCTGGCCACCCCGGCAGGAGCCAGGCCGCAGAACGACCTGCAATACACCTATGTCAATGGCCGCATGATGCGGGACAAGCTCATCAATCACGCCATTCGCCAGGCCTATGACGAGCTGCTGCCCGCCGATCGCTTCGCGGCCTATGTGCTCTATATCGAGCTGGATCCCCGCCAGGTGGATGTCAACGTCCATCCGGCCAAGCACGAAGTGCGTTTCCATCAGGCGCGTCTCATCCACGATTTCATCTTCCAGGCGCTGTTTACCGCACTGCGCCAGGACGGGGCAGGGAGCGCCACCGATGCCCCCCTGGCCGAGACCCAGGTCGAGCTGCCGGGCAGCCCGGAGATCACCTATCCGGGTCAGGCGCCGCGCACCGAGTGGTACGGTGCCGAACACGGCTATCGGGCTCCTGCCCCTGCGCGAGATGGCGACGGCGTGCGGGAAGGCGGTGGTGGCAGGGGAGGACACTACCAGCCTCCCGAACCCCCGAGCCGGGCCGCGATGCGAGGCATGGGCGCCTTGCTTACCACCCTGCCCGAGGTGGCGACGCCGGCATCCCGGCCCGGAGCCGAGAGCGGTGCCGTCGAGACGCCAGCCCGAACGGGGGAGTGGCGCGCCCTGAGCCTGGTCGAGCAGGCCTATCTGCTGATGGAGCGTCAGGGGCAACTGGCGCTGCTCTCCCTGGTGCGCGCCGAGCGTCTGTTGTTGCGCCACTGGCTGCTGGATGCCTGGGGCCAGGGGCTGGCGGCCCAGCCTCTGTTGCTGCCGGTCTCCTTCAAGCTGCCGAAAAACCTGGTCGCCCTGGTGGAGGAGCGGGAACGTCTGCTCAAACGCATGGGGCTGGAGTTGAAAAGCGGGGGACGCGACACCATGATCCTGACTCGGGTGCCCGCCCTGCTGCGCCAGACCGATCTGGCCCGCCTCTTACCCGAATTGTTGCAATTGGTCGAGAGCGGATCTGACAGTGATGCCGACGCGCAGGCTGGGGTACTATGCCAGTGGTTGGTGGAACAAGGCATAAGTGCCGAAAAAATATACGATTTTGCCACTGCCACCCGGTTGTTGACGGAACTTGTTGCCGATTTCAGTGACCAACTGGCAGACGTTCGCATGGTACGCCCGTTGTCGCTGGCGAACGTGCTGGCCGAGTTTGCCGATGGCAACTGACGGCGTCTCGTCGTCTGTTGCATCCATATGACCAGTTTTATGCCGGCTCGCCCGTGAAGGGGCGGCCGAAGGGAGTGTTTAACGTGGCTGACTTGCCGACTGCAATTTTTCTGATGGGGCCGACGGCCTCCGGCAAGACGGATCTCGCCATTGAACTGTGCCAGGCCCTGCCCTGCGACATCATCAGCGTGGACTCCGCGCTCATCTATCGCGGCATGGACATAGGCACCGCCAAGCCGACGCCAGCCGAGCTGGCACAGGCCCCGCACCGGCTGATCGACATCCTGGATCCCGCCATGAGCTATTCGGCGGCGGATTTTTGCAAGGATGCCCTGCGGGAGATGAAAGAGATCGCCGACCGTGGTCGCATTCCGCTGCTGGTGGGCGGCACCATGCTCTATTTCAAGGCGCTGCTGGAGGGGCTTTCTCCGCTGCCTTCCGCCGATCCCGCCATTCGGGCCGGCATCGAGGAAGAGGCTGCCCGCCTCGGCTGGCAGGCGCTCCATGACGAACTGGTGCGCATCGACCCGGTGGCCGGTGCCCGCATCCACCCCAACGATCCCCAGCGCCTGTGCCGGGCGCTCGAGGTTTACCGCATCAGCGGCAAGACCCTCACCGAGTTGACCCAGGTACAGGGAGAGGGGCTGCCCTACCGGGCGCTGCAGTTTGCCATCGCGCCGAGGGATCGGGCCGTGCTGCACCAGCGCATCGAACAGCGGTTTGACAAGATGCTGGGCAGCGGCTTCGAGCAGGAGGTCAGGGCGCTTTACGAGCGGGGGGATCTCACCCCGGATCTTCCCTCCATTCGCTGCGTGGGATACCGCCAAATGTGGGACTACCTGGCGGGGGAAGTGGAGTATGATGAGATGCGTTATCGCGGCATTGTTGCCACCCGCCAGTTGGCCAAGCGTCAGATGACCTGGTTGCGCGGTTGGCCTGATGTGACCTGGTTGGAATCTGGTGAGTCTGGCAATCTGGCCAGGGTCGTCGCCCAAGCTGGTCCGGCTTGACACTCCTGTATAATCAGGTTGTTATATTGAATATCCGGTGTTTAAAAACAACAAACTATAAGGAAAAGAAAGATGGCTAAGGGGCAATCTCTCCAAGACCCGTTTTTGAATGCGCTGCGCCGTGAGCGTATTCCTGTTTCTATCTATTTGGTGAACGGCATCAAACTGCAGGGTCAGATCGAATCGTTTGACCAGTTTGTCATTCTGCTGAAGAACACCGTGAGCCAGATGGTCTACAAGCACGCCATTTCCACCGTGGTGCCGGCCCGTGCCGTCAACCATCACCAGCACGCCCCGGGCGCCGCCGGTGAAGAGCAGGGTGAAGCCGAGGCGTGATATCCTGCGGCGAGTTCACTCGCCAACTCAGATCCATCATGATACCTGTCAAGGAGCAAGCGCTTGTTTGACCGTTACGAAGCTGGTGAACAGGCCGTTCTGGTACATGTCAACTTCAGCGATGAGGGCGAGCGGGAGGATCTGGACGAGCTCAAGATGCTGGTGAGCTCGGCCGGGGTCAATGCACTGGGGGTGATCACCACCAGTCGCAGCGCACCCAGCGCCAAATTTTTTGTCGGCAGCGGCAAGGCGGAAGAGATCGCGTCCCAGGTCCAGATGCTGGACGCCGACGTGGTCATCTTCAACCATGCCCTGACCCCTGCCCAGGAGCGCAACCTGGAGCGTCTGTTCCAGTGCCGGGTCGTGGACAGGACTGGTCTTATCCTCGATATCTTCGCCCAGCGCGCCCGCACTCACGAAGGCAAGTTGCAGGTCGAACTGGCCCAGTTGCGCCATCTTTCCACTCGTCTGGTGCGAGGCTGGACCCACCTTGAGCGACAAAAGGGGGGGATCGGTCTGCGCGGCCCGGGTGAAACCCAGCTTGAAACCGACCGACGCCTGCTGCGTGAGCGTATCAAGGCCATTTTGCGCCGCCTCGACAAGGTGGCCAAGCAGCGGGAGCAGGGGCGCCGTGCCCGCAACCGCAACGAAGTGCCGACCGTTTCTCTGGTGGGGTATACCAACGCCGGAAAATCCACTTTGTTCAACCAACTTACAGATGCCAGCGTGTATGCTGCCGACCAATTGTTCGCAACCCTGGACCCCACCCTGCGTAAATTGGTGATCCAGGATGTGGGTGATGTGATCCTGGCGGATACAGTTGGATTTATTCGGCACTTGCCCCATGATCTGGTCGCGGCCTTCAAGGCGACCCTGCAGGAGACTCGCGAAGCGGACCTGCTGCTGCATGTGGTGGACTGCGCCGATGAACAGATGCAGGAGAATATCGAGTCGGTCCAGCGTGTGCTGGCCGAGATCGAGGCGGATGACCGTCCCCAACTGATGATCTGCAACAAGATCGACAAGCTGGGGGATCGTCCGGCTGGTCTTGAACGGGATGAGGCTGGGCGACCGGTGCGAGTCTGGTTGTCGGCCCAGACTGGCGAGGGCAGTGAATACCTGTTCCAGGCACTGACCGAGCTGCTGGCCGGCTCCATGGTGCATCACACCCTGCAACTGCCCCCTTCCGCCGCCAGACTGCGCAGTGCGCTCTATCGGCTGAAAGGTATCGAGCAGGAAGGTTTCAGCGAGGAGGGGGACTTTGTGCTGGAAGTTCGCCTGCAACTGGCTGACTGGAACCGCCTAATGAAACAAGAAGGTGAGAGTTTACAACGCTTTATCAGACATTGATGGGTCGATGAACATAAATGGTTTGCTGACTTCATCGCCCCTCTGTGGCCCGATAGAGATGATATCCATCCGCATGTATTAATGGAGACGCTGATGGCTTGGAATGAGCCTGGTAACAATGGCAAAGACCGTGACCCCTGGGGGAACAACGGCAAGAATCAGGGCCCCCCTGATCTGGACGAGATGCTTCGCAAGGTGAGCCGTCGTTTTGGCGGTCTGCTCGGTGGTGGCAAATCCGGTGGTGGTGACGTGGGCAAATTCGGCCTCTCCATCGCCTTGGTGGTGGCCGTGGTGGTGTGGGTCGTCAGCGGCTTCTACACCATTCGCGAAGCCGAGCGGGGCGTGGTGCTGCGCTTTGGCGAATACTCCCACAACGTGGATCCCGGCCTGCGCTGGAAACCGACCTTCATCGACCGGGTGATCCCGGTGGACGTGGAGTCTGTCCGTTCCCTGCCGGCGTCCGGTTTCATGCTGACCCAGGATGAGAACGTGGTGCGGGTCGAGATGGACGTGCAGTATCGCGTGGTCGATCCCGAGCAGTACCTGTTCAGCGTGACCAACGCCGACGAGAGCCTGAGCCAGGCCACGGACAGCGCCCTGCGCTACGTGGTGGGTCACACCCGGATGGACGATGTGCTGACCACGGGTCGTGAGAAGGTGCGTCAGGAAACCTGGCAGGTGATCGACAGCATCATTGAGCCTTATCAGATGGGTCTGCAGATCGTGGACGTCAACTTCCTGCCGGCGCGTCCGCCGGAAGAGGTGAAGGATGCGTTTGATGACGCCATCTCCGCCCAGGAAGATGAGCAGCGTTTCATCCGTGAAGCGGAAGCCTATGCCCGTGAAGTGGAGCCCAAGGCTCGTGGCCAGGTCAAACGTCTGGAGCAGGAGGCCGAAGCCTACAAGTCCCAGATCGTGTTGAAGGCCAAGGGTGAAGTCGCCCGCTTCAACGAGCTGCTGCCCCAGTATCAGGCCGCGCCCGAGCTGACCCGTGATCGTATCTACCTGGAAACCATGGAAGAGCTCTATCAGCAGGCCAACAAGGTGGTGGTCGACATGCCGGCCGGCAACAACAGCATGATCTACCTGCCGCTCGACAAGCTCTCTGGCAAGGCGAATGCCGTGCAACCGGCACGTCCTGCGGGCACCCCGGCAGTCGAGGCGGCCCAGCCGTCCAACGAAGGGGCCAACTCCACTCCGACCCCGCTGCGTGGCGGTGATCGTTTCAGCACAGGGAGAAACTGATAGATGAAAAAGCTAGCTATTGGTGTCATCGCTGTGGCCGCCATGGTCTGCTTCTCTTCCATCTTCATCGTCGATGAAGGACAGAAGGGGATCGTGGTGCAGTTTGGCAAGGTGAAACGGGTCGACTCTGGTGAACCGCGCCTGTACGAGCCGGGTCTGCACTTCAAGGTGCCGCTCATCGACCAGGTACGCAAGATGGATGCCCGCATCCAGACTCTGGAAGGCCAGGCGGATCGCTTCGTTACGTCCGAGAAGAAGGACCTCATCATCGACTCCTACGTGAAGTGGAAGATCGAGGACTTCTCCAAGTACTACCTGGCGACCGGTGGTGGCAACAAGATCCAGGCTGAAGACCTGCTCAAGCGCAAGATCAACAACGGCCTGCGTTCCGAGATCGGTAACCGCACCATCAAGGACATCGTCTCCGGCGAGCGCAGTACCGTGATGGAAGATGCCCTGATGAAGATGGCGCGCTCCTCCGAGCTCGGCATCAAGGTGGTGGATGTGCGCATCAAGCAGATCAACCTGCCGGTGGAAGTTTCCAGCTCCATCTATCAGCGGATGCGTGCCGAGCGGACCGCGGTTGCCCGTGAACACCGTTCACAGGGCCGCGAGCAGGCCGAGATCCTGCGTGCCGACATCGACCGCAAGGTGACCGTGATGATCGCCGACGCCGAGAGTAATGCCCGTCAACTGCGTGGTGAAGGGGATGCCGAAGCCGCCAGGATCTATGCCGACAGCTACAAGAAGGACCCGGAGTTCTTCAGTTTCGTGCGCAGCATGGAGGCCTATCGCAAGAGCTTCGCCGGTGGCAACGACCTCATGGTCCTGAAACCGGACAGCGAGTTCTTCCGCTACCTCAAGTCGCCGCACGGCAACAAGCAGTAAACATGTGTTGATATGACCCAAGGGCCTGATGATTCAGGCCCTTTTGTTTGCCGGCCACAGACCGGCAGGGGAACAGGGATAGGGAGAGGTGATGCTGACATCCATGTTGATGGGGCTGGGGTTGCTGCTGCTCTTCGAAGGATTGGGGCCCTTGCTCGCTCCCAGGGCATGGCAGCAGATGCTGCGCCTGCTCGGGGAGTTGCCGCCGGAACAGCTGCGCCGCATCGGCGGCTGTCTGGTGGTGGCAGGTGGTGTCATCTTGTGGGCGTCGGCCCGTTAGAGCCTGTGTTGATACGACAGTGGCACGGCGAATTCGGACAATAAAAAAGAGGCCCTCTGGCCTCTTTTTTATTGTCCGCCGGCTGGCATCAGGCGCTGCGCTGCACCGCCATGTGGGCCAGGGTCTCCAGCGCTTGCTTGTGCCGGGAGTCCGGCAGGATGGCGAGGGCGGCGATGGCCTTGTCAGCCTCTTCCCGAGCCCGCTGGCGGGAGTATTCGAGAGCTCCGGTGCGATCCAGGATGCCCAGAATACGCTCCAGGTGATCCATACCGTTGCGGTGCTCGATGGCATCGCGCACCAGTTGACGCTCTTCCGGGGTACCCACTTCCATGGCGCGCAACAGCGGCAGGGTCGGCTTGCCTTCGGCCAGATCGTCACCCACGTTCTTGCCCATCTCCTCGCTCTGGGAGCAGTAGTCCATCACGTCGTCGATGATCTGGAACGCGGTACCCAGGTACTTGCCGTAGTCGGTCATGGCCTGCTCGACGGGCTCGGGCTGATGGGTCAGCACGGCGGCGAGTCGGGTCGCGGCTTCAAACAGCTTGGCGGTCTTGCAGTAGATGACCGTCATGTAGCTCTCTTCCGTGGTATCCGGATCGTTGCAGTTCATCAGCTGCAGCACTTCTCCTTCGGCGATGGTATTGGTGGCATCGGAGAGGATCTCCATCACCTTCAGGTTGGAGAGTTCGCTCATCATCTGGAAGGAGCGGCTGTAGAGGTAGTCACCCACCAGAACGCTGGCGGCGTTGCCAAACAGGGCGTTGGCGGTTTCCCGGCCGCGGCGCAGGTCGGATTCGTCGACCACGTCGTCGTGCAGCAGGGTGGAGGTGTGAATGAATTCGATGATGGCGGCCAGTTTCAGGTGATCTTCACCCTCATAGCCCAGTGCGCGTGCGGCCATCACGGTCAGCATGGGGCGCATCCGTTTTCCGCCCGCACTGACAATATAGAAACCCAGCTGGTTGATCAGGCTGACATCGGACTGGAGTCTCGCCAGGATCAGTTCATTGACCGCCGTCATGTCGGCGGCACAGAGCGCACGGATAGTCTGTTGGTCCATAAGTCTCGTAACGTGACGGCAGCATTTACTGCGTTTTTAGCAATGGCGGGGATTCTACACGATTTCACAATGGGTTACAGTTAGGCGTTTATTCACGGGGGCAGATATGCGCACAAAATAAACTTTTTGCTAAATTGGCCTTGCCTCGGCAAATCGTTCTGCGTAGAATGCCCGCCCATTGTTATAGGTTTTTGTGCGTGTCTGGCCTTGAGCAAAAGACACGCCTTTACGGAGTTAATCAAATGTACGCGGTATTCCAAAGCGGCGGAAAACAACACCGTGTGGCCGAAGGTCAAATCGTTCGTCTGGAAAAGCTGAACGTTGAGACTGGCGCTACCATCGACTTCAACGAAGTGCTGATGGTTGCTGCAGGCGACACTTTCAAAGTAGGTGCTCCTTTCGTTGAAGGTGGCAAGGTTGTGGCTGAAGTTGTGGCTCACGGCCGTGGCGAGAAAGTGACTATCGTCAAGTTCCGTCGTCGTAAGCACCACCGTAAGCAAGCGGGCCACCGTCAGTGGTTCACTGAAGTCAAAATCACTGGCATCAGCGCTTAATTAGAGGAGTCCGATAGATGGCACACAAAAAAGCTGGCGGTTCATCCCGCAACGGTCGCGATTCTGAAGCTAAACGCCTGGGCGTGAAGCGTTTCGGCGGCGAAACAGTTCTGGCTGGCAGCATCATCGTTCGTCAGCGCGGCACCAAGTTCCACGCTGGTGAGAACGTTGGTCTGGGCAAGGACCACACTCTGTTCGCTACCGCGAACGGTAAAGTGCAGTTCGAAGTTAAAGGTCCGCAGAATCGTAAGTACGTCAGCATCGTTGCTGAGTAATTACGGACCGCAAGGATCCGAAGCCCCGCCAACCTGGCGGGGCTTTTGTTTTTCTGATGAGTTTGACGAAAAAACGGCACGCGGATGAGCCGGCGCTGACAGCCCTCATCGGCCAGATGCGCCTCGCCCGAAGGGGCCCGTATCACTATAATTGCGTATCGGTTTTTCGAATTAAGGTGACGGTTACCTATGAAGTTTGTTGATGAAGTCCAGATTCGAGTCGATGCCGGTGACGGTGGTAACGGTTGTGTGAGCTTCCGCCGCGAGAAGTACATCCCGAACGGCGGCCCGGACGGCGGTGACGGCGGTGATGGTGGCGACGTGTATCTGGTGGCCGATGAAAACCTGAACACCCTGATCGACTACCGTTTCGAGCGCTTCCACGCCGCCGAGCGTGGCGAGAACGGCCAGAGTGCCAACTGTACCGGTCGTCGCGGCAAGGACAAGATCCTGCGAGTACCGGTCGGCACCCGCGCCACCGATGAAGACACCGGCGAACTGCTGGGGGATTTGACCAGTCACGATCAGAAGCTGCTGGTTGCCAAGGGCGGTTTCCACGGCCTTGGCAACACCCGCTTCAAGAGCTCGGTCAACCGGGCGCCGCGCCAGAAGAGCAACGGCACCCCGGGTGAAGTGCGTACCCTGAGGCTGGAGCTGCTGCTGCTGGCGGATGTCGGCATGCTGGGTCTGCCGAACGCTGGCAAGTCCACCTTCATTCGCGCCGTTTCTGCGGCCCGTCCGAAAGTGGCAGACTACCCCTTCACCACCCTGGTACCGAACCTGGGTGTGGTACGAGGTGAAAACTCCCGCTCCTTCGTCATTGCCGACATTCCCGGCCTCATCGAAGGGGCTGCCGAGGGAGCAGGCCTCGGTATCCGCTTCCTCAAGCACCTGGAGCGTTGCCGCGTCCTGATCCACCTGGTGGACATCTGCCCGGTGGATGGCTCCGATCCTGCCGAGAACGCCGTGACCATCGTCCGGGAGCTGGAAAAATACAGCCCCGAGCTTGCGGGCAAGCCGCGCTGGCTGGTGTTCAACAAGATGGACCTGATCCTGGAAGAAGAGGCTCAGGAAGTGATGGACAGAGTCAAGGCAGCCCTCAACCACGAAGGTCCGGTCTACGCCATCACCGCCATCAGCAAGGAAGGCACCAAGAAGGTGTGCTACGACATCCTGGATCTGCTGGATACCATGCCTCGTCAGCTGGCGGAAGATGCCAGAGACGCCATCGAGAAGGTGGAGTTCAAGTGGGATGACTATCACAAGAACCAGCTTGCCAAGGCGGAAGCCGATGCCCTGGCGGCGTCCAAGGCCTTCGATGATGGCTTGGACGATGACGACTGGGACGATGAGGACGACGACGGCGTCGAAGTCATTTACGTTCGCGATTGAGCATCATGTTCGTGACAAGACCGGAGCCAGACAGGCTCCGGTTTTTTTATGGGAGGATCGACGGGATCACCCTATAGATATATTTTTTATGTCTCTTATTGCCTGACAGTGGCTGCGGATTATACTGCGCACCTGAATGTAACCTGTATGAAACATTATGCTAACCATTCAAATTGAATCGATATGCATGACTGTTTTGGTTTGTTCTTATGGATGGTTCGCCTGATAAAATATTTATGCTTGAAATGATCAATTAACGGCTTGTTTGTGCAGTTTTTTGGGTTATTCTTGCGCCCGTTTTCCGGGCGAGGGCATGAGTATGCAGGCGGCCCGGCTGAAGGAAAAGTCACATTTAAGGCTGTTTATATGTTGGAAAAGACCCTGGAAGCACCGGCAATCCGTACTCGCCGCAACGTGCTGATGTTTTTGATCCCGTCACTGATCGGGATCCTGCTGTTCATGACCCCGGTCATCTATGACGGCAATGTCACCATTCCCGTCGCCGTGTTGGCGAAGCTGGTTCAAACGGTGTTTGCCGATCATCTGGTGGCCATGGTCAGCGCCATCATCACCACCACCATGCTGATGACCCTGATCGCCTGGCTGTTCAAACCGGCGATCCTGGTAAAACGCCCCTTCCTCAACAGCCTGTTCAACGTCTCCCCCTTCTGGGCGTGCGTGCGGGTGCTGGGCGGGGTCTTCGTGCTGTTGACCTTCTTTGAAGCCGGTCCCGAGGTGCTGCGCTCAGGGGCGACCGGTGGCCTGGTGCTGCATGATCTGCTGCCGGTACTGTTCTCCGTCTTCATCTTTGCGGGCCTGCTGCTGCCCTTGCTGCTGGATTTTGGTCTGCTGGAGTTTGTCGGTACCATGATGACCCGGATCATGCGTCCGGTGTTCCGTCTGCCGGGTCGTTCTGCGGTGGACTGCTTCGCCTCCTGGCTCGGTGATGGCAGCGTCGGGATCCTGCTGACCAGCAAGCAGTATGAAGGCAAGTTCTACACCCAGCGGGAAGCGGCCGTCATCGGTACCACCTTCTCCGCCGTCTCCATCACCTTCTGTCTGGTGGTGATCTCCCAGGTGAAGCTGGAGCATATGTTCGTCCCCTTCTACCTGACCGTCTGCCTGGCCGGTGTGGTGGCCGCCATCGTGGTACCGCGCCTGCCGCCGCTCTCCTGGAAGAAGGATGTCTACAGCGACGGTACTCCCCTGTGCCGCAAGCAGGAGGCCATCCCCCATCAGCACAGCGTGCTGAGCTACGGCTACCATCGTGCCCTGACCAAGGCCGACAGCATGACGGATCTCGGCGCCGTGGCGCGTGAAGGGGTGAAAAACGCCCTGGACATGGTATTTGGCGTGCTGCCGGTGGTGATGGCCGTCGGGACCTGTGCCCTGATGCTGGCGGAGCACACCCCGGTGTTCAACTGGCTGGGGGCGCCCTTCGTGCCTTTGCTCGAGCTGCTGCAACTACCGGAGGCGGAAGCCGCTTCCAAGACCATCATGGTGGGCTTCGCTGACATGTTCATCCCGGCGGTGCTGGCCTCCACTATCGAGAGCGACATCACCCGCTTCGTGATCGCCGCCATGTCGGTCACCCAGCTCATCTACATGTCGGAAGTGGGCGCTCTGTTGCTGGGCAGCAAGATCCCGGTCAAGTTGTGGGAGCTGTTCGTCATCTTCCTGCTGCGCACCCTGGTCACCCTGCCGGTGATTGCCGGTGTGGCGCACCTGCTGTTCTAAGGGACGAAGTGGAACGAAAAACGGTCAACCCGGGTTGACCGTTTTTTTATGGGCGAGTGTCGGCGGAAGGTCAGTGTGATCCTGCCAGCAGGGCCTGGCATTCGACCTCGTCCAGCTGCTCGGGGGCGAGGAAGCGTCTGGCGTAGTCCCGCCAGATGCCGCTCTCGATGAAGAGGGCAAACAGGGCCGGGTCTATGTGCTGTTCCTGCACCATCTTCACCATGATGGCCAGGGACTGGGAGACCGTTTTGCCAGACTTGTAGGGGCGATCGCTCGCCGTCAGCGCCTCGAAGATGTCTGCAATGGCCATGATGCGGGCGGGAATGCTCATCTGCCCCCCTTGCAACTGGCGCGGATAGCCCGTGCCGTCCATCCGCTCGTGATGGCCCCCCGCAATCTCCGGCACCTTGCGCAAATGGCGGGGGAAGGGGAGCTTCTCCAGCATGCGTATGGTCTGGATGATGTGATCGTTGATCTTGTAGCGCTCCTCTTCGGTGAGGGTGCCACGGCCGATGGCGAGGTTGTAGCGTTCCCCCCGGTTGTAGAGGTGGGTGGGCACCCGCACCTTGAAGCCCCATGGGTTGTGTCGGGCGAGATTGTCGTGCTCGGGGCGAGGGATGAGATGGACCGCCTTGTCGGCGAGCAGCGACTCTCGGCAGGGGAGGGGAGAGGGGGCCTCCTGGTGGCGCTTGCGTTCCTCCTGACTGATACCGAGCCGATCGTCCAGAGTGCGCAACCAGGTGCGGCTGGCAATGGCATCCAGCCTGGCTAGCTTCTCCGGCGCCATCCACTCGCCCCCCAGATTGCACTCGGCCACGAAGGCAAACTCCTGATCCAGGGTGTGCCAGAGGGGGAGCAGGGCCTCGAGGGCGGCCTGCTGCCCGGATGGGGGCAGCAGGGCGCAGAGTGCCTCGATGTGGGCATCCCGCTTGAGCACCTCGAAGCGGGTGCGGATCTCGTGGATCCTGTCGTAGATGGTCTCGAGCTTGGTCGCCTTGTCCACCACGAACTCCGGGGTGGTGACCTTGCCGCAGTCGTGCAGCCAGCTCGCAATATGGATGGCCTCCCACTCCTCTTCGTTGAGCCGGAAATCGGCAAAGGGCCCCGTCTGCTGTGAGCAGGCAGCCTGGGTCAGCATCCTGGCCAGTTCCGGCACCCGCTGGCAGTGGCCGCCGGTGTAGGGGCTCTTGGCATCGATGGCACCGGCGATGAGCTCGATGAAGGCTTCCAGCAGTTGCTTCTGCTCCTCCAGCAGGCGCTGGTTTTCGATGGCGGAGGAGGAAGTGCCCGCCAGCGCCTCGATGAGGCTGATGCGCGAGGCCAGTTCGCGGGCCGAGCAGTCTGGCAGGATCAGCAGCAGGCAGCCGATCAGCTCCTGACGGTGGTTGTGAAGGGGCTCGACCAGCAGTTGGCAGGCACCAGGGAAGGGGCCCCAGTCGGTGAGGTAGCGGGCCCACTGTGCCTCGTCGAGGGGCAGGCAGAGGCGCTCCGTGTGGTAGAGACCGCCGAGCAGCGCCGCCTGCCACTGTACCTGTTCGCACGCCAGCGGCTGCCCCTGCCAGATGGCGTGAACGGCCTGCATCTCGCTCTCCTGGGCCAGGAAGAGGCAGCCGCCCTCGGCCTGGGCAGCCGCCACCGTCTCGTGCAGGATACGGCTGAGCAATGAATCGAAGCGATGCTCTGCCGCCAGCGCCCGGCCCATGTTCATGAAATTGCCGAGGGTCAGGCGCATGCTGGACATGGCGCGGGCGAGGTCGTCAATTTCGCGGATCGCCGAATCCGGCCCCGGGCTTTCGCCAAAGTCGAAGTGCTGGATCCGCTCAGCCTCCCCGGTCAATACCAGCAAGGGGGCGGCAGTGCGCCGGGCTGCCAGCCAGATGACGGGCAGCAGGAGCAGCAGACCGGCAAGGGCCCAGGCGAGATTGTGCAGTGCATCCTGGCGCGCCGGGGCGGTGAGCACCTCGGTGGGCACCAGGAGGGCGAGATAAAACGGAGACTCTTCCCCGAGGGAGGAGAGGTTGACCAGCCACTCCTGACCCTGAACCGTTGCCAGGGTCAGCTCGGCGGGGTGATGCAGCAGGGCTGGCCGCGCGGCCATCTCCTGTTGCAGCCTGGTGAGAATGGGGTGATTGAGGGCCGACAGCATGGGCAGGCGGCTCAGTTGCTCGAAGCTTGGAAGGCGCTCGGGATCCGTGGCCAGCAGGGTCCCGACCTCGTCAAACAGCACCAGCTGGCTGTGACCGGGCAGGGGCAACTCGCCGATGAGGGAAGAGAGTCCCTCCACGCCCGCATCGAGCCCGATCACCGCCCGGCGATCATCGCTCTCCACCGCCAGTGTCATGCCTGGCTCCCGGGTAGTGAAGAAGAGGTAAGGGTGGGTCACTATGATGCCCGTGCTCCAGCGCGCCTCCTTGTACCAGCCCCGATCTCGCGGATCGAAACGGTAATCCGGCATGGGGCGCCGCTCCAGCAGCCGCAGCCGCTGGTCGAAATAGAGGAACTCTCCCTGTCCCTGATGCAGGCTCTGGACCAGCAGGCGGCTCTCGGGCGGAGGCGCCTCCAGCGCCCCTCTCGCCCGTTCGGTCAGCTTGCGTACCAGAAAGAAATCGCCGTCCTCGTAACCGGCATAGATGGCACCGTAACTGGTGCTGTTGGCCAGCACTTCCGCCAGCTGGGGCAGGAAGGCTAGCCGCGTCTCCAGCCCTGTCATGGCGGACAGCTGGCCGCTGCGCAGCAGATTCAGGGACATGCGGGCCGGTCGCTGGTTCAGCTTGATGGCGAGGGCAAGCTGCTCCCGGTATTGCTGGAAGCTCTGACGTTCGTGCTCCAGCCCCTGCTGCATGCCCTGCTGGAACTGCAGCACGATGAGGGCGCCCCCCAGCAAGGAGAAGAGCAGGATGAAAAGGGTGGCAATGTGTACGTAAAAGGGTCTGCGACTGAGACTTGCGTTTGTCATGGACGGATCCTTGTCCCCTGGCGATCGCCGTATTGGTCACCTAACAGTGTGCTTGCTGGATGACAAAAAGCCTAGGACTCGATCTTGCGCTCTTCAGCCCCAAATCAACAGCCAGCCTTCGCGTTGCGCCCTTGCCCTGTGGTGAGATGATTCGTTCAGATATCTCGTGCTACATTGCTCCCCTGATAAACGCCCTGTGAACCAATGGAGTGTCCCATGTCTGTCGTCCCCTATTCCGTGCTGGATCTGGTGCCCGTTCCCGAAGGTGGTCTGCCGGCCGAGTCGTTTCGCCACTCGCTGGATCTGGCTCGCCATGCGGAGCGCTGGGGTTACCACCGCTACTGGCTGGCGGAGCACCACAACATGCCGGGCATTGCCAGCGCCGCCACAGCGGTGCTGATTGGCCACCTGGCCGGGGGCACCACGACGTTGCGGCTCGGAGCTGGCGGCATCATGTTGCCGAACCACTCCCCCCTGGTCATTGCGGAGCAGTTCGGCACGCTGAGTTCCCTCTATCCGGATCGCATCGATCTCGGCCTGGGCCGCGCCCCTGGCAGCGATCAGCGCACCATGCAGGCGCTTCGCCGCCAGCGCAGCGGCGAGGTGGATGACTTCCCGGCGGATGTGCGCGAACTGATGAGTTATTTTGGCGACGAGGTCGGTGCCGTGCAGGCGGTGCCGGGTCAGGGACTCCATGTGCCCATCTGGCTGCTGGGCTCCAGCCTCTACAGTGCCCAACTGGCTGCGGCCATGGGGTTGCCGTTCGGCTTTGCTTCCCACTTCGCTCCCGCCATGTTGCTGCAGGCGCTGGAGATCTACCGTACCCAATACCGCCCATCTGCCCGCTGGCCCAAACCCCATGCGGTGGTGTGCGTGAATCTGATCGCCGCCGACACCGACCGTGAGGCCCGCTTCCTGTTCACCACCCTGCAGCAGCAGTTCCTGCGTCTCTACCGGGGGGATGCCGGCAAGCTGCCACTGCCGGTGCAGACGCTGGGGGATGAGTGGTCTCCCCGCGAATTGATGGCGATGGAGCAGACCCTGGCTCGCTCCCTGGTGGGGGAGCCGGATCGGGTACGCCACGGCCTCAAGGCTCTGCTGACAGAGACCGGAGCGGACGAGCTGATGTTCAACGGCCCCATCGTCGATCATCAGGCGCGCCTGCGCTCCTTCGAGATTGGTGCCGAGCTGATGCAGGGGTTGTAACCCCCGCGACGCCTGGCCGCCAGCGGCACGCCAAGCCTGGCTGCTCGGGGCGCAAAAGCCACGATTGCGTGGTAGTAAGTTTATGATTTTTAAAGGAAGTCAGGTGAGTGTCGGCCATCTGTCGTGTCGCCTCTCATCCCCTTCCCCTATGCTGGCCCTGTCAATCACCACAAGGAGCGCAAGATGATCGTCAGGAAGTTGAGATTGCAACGGGGATGGTCCCAGGAACAGCTGGCGACCCTCACTGGCCTGAGCGTTCGCACCATTCAGCGAATAGAGCAGGGACAACAACCCGGACTGGAATCCCTCAAGGCCCTGGCCGCCGTCTTCGAGCTCGATGTGACCCAACTGCAGGAGAGCGAGATGAAAGGGAATGAGGGCGAAGATCGGGGACGCGTGCAGGTGGCGCGGGATGAGCGGGAGGCGATGAAGTTCGTGGAGGGGCTCAGGGGCTTCTACGGCCACCTCATGAGCTATGTGCTGGTGATAGGGGGGCTGTTTGTCATCAACTACCTGAGCAACCCGGATTATATCTGGGCCTGGTGGCCCATGCTGGGCTGGGGGTTGGGATTGGCTTCTCACGCCATCAACCTGTTCCAGCCCTTCAAGCTGTTTGGCCCGGAATGGGAGCGGCGCCAGGTCGAGAAACGGCTGGGGCGCAGGCTCTGATCCGCTCATCATGAAAAAACGGGCCCGGCATTGCCGGGCCCGTTCTGTTTTCAGCTCCATTTCGCAGGAGAGGGCATTGCTCTCCTCTCAACGGCGGATCATTCTCTTGTTCCGCAAAGAGCCGCTCTACTTGGCATAGGCCGGGCAGGGGGTGGCGATCAGGGCGTCGTCCTCGTAGCGCCACAGGGTGAGGCTGTTGCCCCAGACGCACCCGGTGTCGAGTCCCTTGATATCGGATTTGCCGGTGTTGCCCATCAGGGCCGCCCAGTGGCCGAAGACCAGGATGGGGTCATCCACATGGTGCTCGCGCTGCTCGAACCAGGGGCGCAGGCCCGGGGTCGATTCGGTGGGGCCCTTCTTGCATTTGAAGTCGAGGCGCCCGTCGAAGTAGCAAAAGCGCATCCGGGTGAAGCTGTTGATGATGTAGCGGTAACGCTCTATGCCCAGCAGGTTGTCGTTCCAGCTGTCGGGCTGATCGCCATACATGTTGTGCAGCAGCCAGCTGTACTGATCCCCGCGCAGCAGGCTCTCCACCTCCCGGGCACAACTGCGGGCGGTGTGGGCGTCCCAGGCGGGGGAGAGGCCCGCATGCACCATCATGATGGGCAGGTCGGGGTGTTCTGCCAGCAGGGGACGGTGACGCAGCCACTCCAGCAGCTCGTCCCGATCCGGCGCCTCCATCAGCGCCTGCAGCTTGTCTTTCTTCTTGAGCGGGGCGACCCCGTGGGCCACCGCCAGCAGGTGCAGGTCGTGGTTGCCGAGCACGGTGACGGCCTGCTGCCCCAGTGATTTGACGAAACGCAGGGTGTTGAGGGAGTCCGGCCCCCGGGCGACGAGATCGCCGCACAGCCAGAGCGTGTCGTTATCGAAGTCGAACTCGGCAAGATCCAGCAGACGGCGCAAATCGTCGTAGCAGCCCTGGATATCACCGACGAAACAGTTCGCCATGAAACCTCAGTTGATTATGTTGGGGACGGCCAGCGTGAAGGGGGCGATGGGGGCTTCGAATTGTTGCCCCGATTCATCCTGCAGGATGTAGCTGCCTTCCATCACGCCAAGCGGTGTGGCGAGGGGAACGCCACTCTGGTAGGAAAAGGTCTCGCCGGGGGCGATCAGGGGTTGTTCACCGACCACGCCGGGACCTTCCACTTCCAGCATCTTGCCATTGGCATCCGTAATGAGCCAGCGTCGATGCAGCAGTTGCACCGTGCCCGGACCCAGGTTCTCAATCTCGATGCGATAGAGAAAATGGTAGGGATCTGCGGTTCCCGCCACATAGCTGGGGTGGGGGCGGACCACTATCCGGGCTTGGGTCATGGGATCAGGCCTGTTGCTGGTCGGCCAGCCAGTTGGCGATCGTGACGAACTGCTCGAGGGAGAGATTCTCCGGGCGCAGGTTGCCATCGATGCCAAGCTCGGTCAGCTGGGCGTCGGTGATGAAGTTGGAGAAGCTGTTGCGAATGGTCTTGCGACGCTGGCCGAAGCCTTCGGTGCAGACCCGGTTCAGGCAACGAATGTCTTTCGCGACGATAGTCGGGTTCTTGTGCGGGATCAGACGCACCACGGCGGAATCCACCTTCGGCGCCGGCTTGAAGGCGCCCGGGCCCACTTCCAGCACCGGCACTACCTGACAGTAGTACTGGGTCATCACGCTCAGACGGCCATAGGCCTTGCTGCCCGGGCCGGCGGCCAGACGCAGCACCACTTCCTTTTGCAGCATGAAGTGCATGTCCTCCACCCGGTCGGCAAATTCGCACAGGTGGAAGATGAGGGGGGTGGAGATGTTGTAGGGCAGGTTGCCGAAGATGCGCAGCGGCCCCTTGCCTTCCCCCATCAGGGTACTGAAGTCAAAGCGCATGGCATCGGCTTCGATGACGGTCAGCTTCTCCTTGAGGGTCGGGTGTTCGCGCAGACGTGCGGCAAGATCCCGGTCCAGCTCGACCACGGTCATCTTGTCCATCTGGGCGGCGACCGGCTCGGTGAGCGCAGCCAGACCCGGGCCGATCTCCACCAGATTCTGACCCGGTTGCGGGTTGATGGCGGCCACTATCTGGTCGATCACATACCGGTCGTGCAAGAAGTTCTGACCGAAACGCTTACGGGCCGTGTGGCCCATGTGCACCTTACTGCTCATATCTTTTTTTCTCTACCATCTGGATGGCGTGGTTGATCGCGGTGGTGAGGCTGCCGGGGTCTGCCAGGTTCTTGCCTGCCAGATCCAGCGCTGTGCCGTGGTCCACCGAGGTACGGATGAAGGGAAGTCCGAGGGTGATGTTGACCGAGTTGCCAAAGCCCTTGTACTTGAGCACGGGCAGCCCCTGATCGTGGTACATGGCGAGTACCGCATCCGCATCCTTGAGGTATTTGTCCTGGAACAGGGTATCGGCTGGCAGCGGGCCGACCAGATCGATCCCTTCCTGGCGCAGGGCGGCCAGGGCGGGTTCGATGACATCGATCTCTTCACGGCCCAGATGACCCCCTTCCCCGGCATGGGGATTGAGGCCGCAGACATAGATCCGGGGGTGTTCGATGCCGAACTTGCGCTTGAGATCCGCATCCAGGATGCGGATCACCTTGCCAAGGCGATCCTCGGTGATGGCCTTGGCAACATAGGCAAGGGGAATATGGGTGGTCGCGAGGGCCACTCTCAGCCCTTCGGTGGCCAGCAGCATCACCACATCGGCGGTGTCGGACTGCTGGGCGAAGAACTCGGTGTGACCGCTGAACGAGACGCCCGCCTGGTTGATGATCCCCTTGTGCACAGGCCCGGTTACCACGGCGGCGAATTCGCCGCTCAGGTTGCCGTCGCAGGCGCGCTGCAAGGTAGCCAGCACATAGGCGCCGTTGCCCTCATCCAGCTTGCCTGGCACCACGGGGGCGCCGAGCGGCACGGGGCAGACGGTCAGAGTTCCCGCCCGCTGCGGACGGGTGGGGGCGCTTTCGTCATAGGGTTCAAGCTCGACGGACAGCCCCAGCAGGGCGGCCCGTTCGCGCAACAGGGCGGGATCGGCGATCACCACCAGCTGATGGGGCCAGGCCCGCTGGGCAATCTGCAGCACCAGATCCGGACCGATCCCGGCTGGTTCACCCGGGGTGATGGCAAGCCGGTGGCAGCTCAGTTGTGCCTCGGCGTGCCCTGGATGCGCCTTGTTCATCTGCTTGTCGCCCATCAATTGGGTTCGATCTGGATGTAGGCTTCGTCGCGCAGCTCATCCAGCCAAGCCTGGGACTCTTCGGCGAAGCGGCGGTTGAAGATGAGCTGGTAGGCGCGTTGCTCCTGGGCCTTGCCGGTGGCGTCCTGGCTGCGGCGATCCTCGAGCTGCACGATGTGCCAGCCGTGGCTGGTGCGGAAGGGTTCGCTGATCTGGCCCGGTTGCAGGCGACCCAGCATGTCGCGGAATTCCGGCACATAGACGTTGGGATCAGACCAGCCCAGCTCGCCACCCTGCACCGCAGAGCCCGGATCCTCGGAGTATTTCTCTGCCATGCTGGCAAAGCTGGCCTTGCCGCTCTTGATGTCGTGCAGGATGCCGTCCAGGGTGCCCTTGGCCTTCTCCTCGCTCAGGATGATGGAGGGCTTGATCAGGATGTGGCGCGCCTTGACCTCGGTCTGCATGACCTGTTGCTGACCCTTGGTGTCGAAGATCTTGATGATGTGCAGACCGGCGCCTGAGCGCAGCGGGCCGACGATGTCACCCTTGCCTGCCCCTTGCACGGCTTCCGCCATCAGGGTGGGCATCTCCTGCGGGCTCAACCAGCCCCAGTCACCCCCTTCCAGCGCCTTGGGACCGTTACTCTCGGCAATGGCCAGCTTGCGGAAGTCGGCACCCTCTTTCAGGGACGCCAGAATGCGCTCGATCTTGGCCTTGGCAGCGTTGAGCTGCTCGGCATTCGGGTTGTCCGGCAGCGCGACCTGGATATGGCCGATATGATATGACGTCTGCTGCTGGCCCTGTTTGCTCAGGGCCTCGACCACCTGTTTGACCTCTTGATCGGAGATGTTGATGCGACGGCGGACCTGGCTGCGGCGCACCTCGTTCATCAGGATCTCGCGGCGCACCTCCTCACGGTACTGGGCGTAGGTCAGGCCTTCCCGCTCCAGCTGGGCGCGCAGTTGCTCCAGGTTCATCTTGTTGTCGGCGGCGATGCTCTGAATGGCCTGTTCCAGCTGGGTGTCGCTGATCTTGAGCCCCTGGCGCTCCGCCAGTTGCAGTTGCAGGCTCTCCTGGATCAGGCGATCCAGCGCCTGCTTGCGCAGGGTGACGTCATCGGGCAGGGACTGGCCGCTCTCCTGGGCGGAGGCCTTGACCTTTTGCACCAGAGCCTCCTGCTGACTGGCCAGCACCACATCCTTGTTGACCACGGCCAGCACCTTGTCCATCAGCTCGGGGGCGGCGAGGGCACCCTGGCTCATGACTCCGAACAGGCCTGCGGTCAGCAGGGAAATCAACGTCTTCTTCATATCCATCTCTCAAGGCGTTTGCCAGACCGGTTACTGGTCTCGCAGGTTAAACGGACGAATGTAAGGCAGTGCTTCGGTGTCCAGGGAAGTGCCCTTGGAGCCGGTACCCACGCTACCCAATCCTTTCATTTCAAATTGAATGCCGAGGCTGCGCTCGGACGTCGGGGTCAGGTTCACGTTGTCTGGCGTGTTGACCCATTCCAGGTTGAAGTTGATGCTCCAGCAGCAGGAGTCGTATTTCAGACCCACCTTGCGGTCCACTTTGACGTTCTGGTTGAGCTCCTGATAGTAGCCGCCATAAAGGTGCCAGCGATCGTCCAGCGGGGTGGTCAGCAGCAGGCCGATCTGGTTGAGATCCGTCACCTGGCCCTTGTGGTCGAGGTCGTAGTTGGCATCCCGCACGAAGCGGTGGTTCAACTGGCTGATCAACTTCTCGTGACGGTATTCCAGGGCGCTGTTGGCAGAGCTTATCTGGCGCTGTTCCATATCATATTGTGCCCCCGCATGGGCATACCACTGCTCGTTGATCTTGGCGTCACCCTCGAACGACAGCGGGGAGCGGGTATTGGTGCTCAGCTCATCGCTGCTGTAAAGCTTGACCCTGGGCGCAACGAAGTCGAAGGCTTGGGCAACGGCCAACCGGATTCGTTCATCCCCGGCCGGATCATAAATGCGGGTGGTGACCCCCAAGGAGAGCCGGTTGGAGTCACTGATGCGGTCCAGACCGGCGAAGCGGCGATCGCTGAACAGGCTGTAGTAGTCCTGGCGCATGGTGGTGGAGTCATAGACACCGATGTTGTCCTGATCCTTGTAGGGCACATAGAGGTACTGGAACTCAGGCTCCAGGGTCTGGTTGGCTCCCTCGCCAAACCACTGCTGATCCCGCTCGAAGGTCATGCCGCCCTTGAGACGGAACGAGGGCAGTACCCGGGTGATGGTCCCCTCTTCCAGGGTGACGTCGCCGCCCTCTCTCGGGGTGAAACGATTGGTGAAGGTGCTGCTCATCTGGTCAGGCACCGTCTGGTCGTAGCGGGTGTACATCAGCTTGTATTGGCTGTCGAGGAAGTAGCCCGCCTCGTCAACGAGGGGGATGGTCAGGGTGGGGGCCGTGTAGACCCGGGTGCCGGTGTAGGCTTCACCCTTGTTCTGCTCGATGGCCTGATCGTTGTTGTAGCCGAAGTTGGTCAGCTCGGTATTCCAGGCCAGATCGTACCAGCTGCCCTGCTGGTAGTAGTTGTGGTTGATGCGCGGCATCAGCTCGTGGGGCTGCTGGGCGCTGGCCAGCAGGATCTGGTAGGTCCGTACCTCGGCATCGAGGTTCCAGTTCTGCTGGTAGTAACCTGCCTTCAGGGATTGCTGCAACTGGTTGTCGACCTGGGTCCCCACCTTGGGGGTGAAGTCGTTGAAGTAGTTGTAGTCCTGGTCCCGTACCTTGGTGTAGTCCACCGACACCCGCATGGCGTTGTCCATGAACATGGAGGTGTGGCGGGCACTGAGCAGGTAACGGTGACCGTCAGAGAGATGCTGATTGAGGCTGGCCGTCTCGTCGTACTGCTTGTCGTCTGCCAGGTTCTCGAAGTAGAGGCTCCCCACGTGGGCCGGGTCCGGCATGTAGCGGAACTCGACCTGTTCCATCAGGCCCCGTCTGTCCATGAAGCGGGAGGTGATGGTGGCATCGTAGTTGGGGGCGATGTTCCAGTAGAACGGCTGGGTGATGTCCATGCCGTTCTTGGAGCTTTGGGTATAGCCCGGGTAGAGCAGACCGGTCTTGCGCTCATCCTTGATGGGGAAGTTGATATAGGGGAAGTAGAAGACCGGATAGTCATAGAGCCAGAGGCTGGCGTTCCAGGCCTCCCCGAATACCTCGGACTGATCGATGTCGATGCTGCCGGCCTTCAGGGTCCAGGCCTCCTGGCCCGGTGGGCAGGTGGTGTACTGGGCCCCTTCCAGAGTGATGTTCTGGTTGTTGTTGGTCATGGTCACCTTTTCGGCGAAGCCGCGCACCGGTGAGCCATGGACCTGATACTTGCCCTCTTCCAGCTCGGAGTTCTTGGTGTCCAGGTTGGATTTCAGGGTCTTGTCGCTGGTGACCGTGATCTGGCCATCGTTGTAATAGATGTTGCCGATGGCGATGACATCCCGGCTCTTCTGGTCGAGCTGGGCATAGTCGGAGTCGAACTTGCGCACGCCCTGGCGCACCTTGACGTCACCCTCGTAGACGGCGGTACCGCCCTGCTTGGCCTCCAGGCGATCGGCATCCACCTCGACGGGCTGGGCATTGGCGTCCTGGCCCGCACTGGGCTTCTCTATCTTGGGGACATAGTCATAGCAGAGGCTGTCGAGGATCCCGGTAGCGGGTGGCGCATTGAGTGGCGCTGCCTGGGCCATGAGCGGGCTCAGGGCAGGAACAAGGCTGATGGTCAGGGCGATGGGACAGGAGTATCCCAGTGTCCATTTTGTCATGTGAAAGGCTCGCGCAATCCGTAGTAAAAACGGTGGATTCAGGGCATGCATTTTATGTCAGGATCCATCGAGTTGACATTGCATGTCATTGCTTTATGTTAGCCGGCAATGATAAAGCATTATTGCGGCCAGGGCTAACAGCCAAGTGCTGCTTTCCAATTTGGTTCCCGACTCATGCACGATCGCGCTTCCCTGCTTTTGCAATGGGCTCGCCGGATTTCCGGTGACGCCAACCTCTCGTTGACGCTTATTTCCGGTGACGCCAGTTTCCGCCGCTACTTCCGGGGTGGCGGTCTGGTGTGGGTGGATGCTAATCCGAAAACCGAAAAAAATCATGAATTCGTTCGCAATGCCACCGCCCTGCACGATGCGGGGCTGCTGGCCCCCGAGGTAAAGGGGGTCGACTACGAGCAGGGATTGCTGGCGGTGACGGATCTGGGGGATACCCAGCTTATCGGCTGCCTGAACGAAGAGAGCGTACTGGCCTGGTATGGCAAGGCCATCGCCCTGCTGCCAGGGCTCGGCGCCGTGGCGCTCGAGCTCGAGCCCTTCGATGAGGCCTTCATGGCCCGCGAAAATGCCATCTTCCCCGAGTGGTTGCTGGGACAGCATCTGCAACTGACCCTGAGCGATGAAGAGCAGCAGTTGCTGGCAGAGACCTTCGCCTGCCTCACGGCGAGCAACCTGGCCCAGCCACAAGGAGTGATGCACCGGGACTTCCACAGCCGCAACCTGATGGTGTGCGGCGGGACGAATCCGAAGGAGAGCGACCTCGCCCTTATTGACTTCCAGGACATGGTCATCGGGCCGCTGAGCTATGACCTGGTCTCCCTGCTTAAAGATTGCTACGTGCGCTGGCCGGACGCGGTGATCGAGCAGGGCATGCGACTTGGCTTCGACACCCTGCAAGAGGCCGGCCTGCTTGGCAATCTGGACTATGCCGCGTTTCGTCGCGCAGCCGATCTAACCGGTATGCAGCGTCATCTCAAGGCGGCGGGTCTCTTCACCCGCCTCTATCACCGCGATGGCAAGGCCGGCTACCTCAAGGACATTCCCCGTACCCTGGGCTACGTGGTCGATGTCTGTCGCAGCCATGGCGCCGCCTATCCGGTGCTGGCCCGCTTCGGCCAGTGGCTGGAGCAGGTGGTGCTGCCCGGATTGGCGCGCACCGGGGTGACACCATGAAGGCGATGATCCTGGCCGCGGGGCGGGGGGAGCGGATGCGCCCGCTCACCGATCTGCTGCCCAAGCCGCTGCTGGCGGCGGGGGGCAAGCCGCTCATCGTGCACCACATCGAGAAGCTGGCTGCTGCCGGGGTGACCCAGCTTGTGATCAACCACGCCTGGCTCGGACACAAGCTGGTGGCGGCCCTCGGCGATGGCAGTGCGCTCGGGGTATCCATCCACTGGTCGGCCGAAGAGAGCGCGCTCGAGACCGCCGGCGGCATCGTGCAGGCGCTGCCCTTGCTGGGCAGCGAACCCTTTCTGGTGATCAACGGCGATACCTGGCTCGACCTGGATTATCGCGCTCTGGTGAGCCAGCCGCTTGGGGAGGATCTCGCCCACCTCTGGCTGGTGCCCAACCCTCCCCAGCATCCGCAAGGGGACTTCTCCCTGCAAGCGGGTCGGGTGCTGGACACCCCGGCCCTCACCTTCAGCGGCGTCGGTCTCTATCACCCCGCTGCCTTTGCTGGCTTGCCCTGCGGGGCGCGCAAGCTGGCCCCCCTGCTGCGCGACTGGATGGCGCAGGGACGGGTGGGTGGCAGCCTGCTGGCAGGCGAGTGGCGCGACATCGGCACAGTGGATCGGCTGCGCGAGCTGGACGAGAAACTGCTCGCCGGCACCCATTAACATCACGAGGTCTTGAACCATGCGTATTTGGGGCAAGGTGCTTGGCACCTTCTTCGGTTTTCTGCTCGGCAACATCTTCGGTGCCCTGCTGGGCCTGTGGATCGGCCATCGCTTCGATCGGGGCATGGGGATCCGCGGGGCCTTCCTGCGGGCACCCAGCCAGCAGCAACAGGCCGTCTTTTTCCATGCCACCTTCGCCGTCATGGGCCACATCGCCAAGGCGAGCGGCCAGGTCACCGAGCACGAAATACGGGTCGCGTCCAACCTGATGGACAGGATGCGTCTGGCCGGAGAGCAGCGGGTACGGGCTCAGGAGTCGTTCCGCCTTGGCAAGGAGGCGGACTTCCCCCTGCGCGAGACCCTGGCGGAGTTTCGCCAGGCGAGCCTGGGGCAGCGCGACATCCTGCGCTTCTTCCTCGAGGTCCAGCTGCAGGCCGCCTTCGCCGACGGTCAGGTGGAGGCGAACGAGCGGGCCATCCTGCAAACCATCGCCGACGAGCTGGGGTTCAGTCGCATCGAGCTTGCCCGCATTCTGGCCATGGCCGAGGCCCAGATGAACTTCTTCCACCGCCAGCAACAGCAGGGCAGTGGCCAGGGGCAGCAATACCGCCAGGAGCCCCCCTCCCGGGATCGCCTCAAGGATGCCTATCAGTTGCTTGGGGTGAACGAGAGCGACAGCGATCAGGAGATCAAGCGTGCCTATCGCAAGGAGATGAGCAAGCATCACCCTGACAAGCTGGCCGCCAAGGGATTGCCCCCCGAGATGATGGAGATGGCCAAGGAGAAGACCCAGGAGATCCAGCAGGCCTGGGAGTGGATCCGTGAGGCCCGCGGTATTCGCTGAGCCCTGAGCCCGCCATAAAAAAATGCCCGTCGATGACGGGCATTTTTGTTTTCAGAGTCTGGTTTTCATTTCATGGAAGAAAAATCAGTGGGCATCGACCCAGACAAACTTGAGGACGAAGAGCAGGGCTACCACCAGCACGCAGGGGTTGATCTCGCGCCAGCGGCCGGTGCCCGCCTTCATCACGCAGTAGGAGATGAAGCCGACGGCGATCCCCTCGGTGATGGAGAAGCTGAACGGCATCATCACCGCGGTCATGAAGGCCGGCACCGCTTCGGTCAGGTCTTCCCACTTTACCCGGGTCAGCTCGGAGCACATCAGCACGCCCACGTAGATGAGAGCCCCCGCTGCGGCATACGCCGGTACCATGGCGGCGACCGGAGAGAAGAAGATGGCCAGCAGGAACAGGATGCCCACCACGATGGCGGTCAGGCCGGTGCGACCGCCGACGGCGACGCCGGAGCTGCTCTCGATGTAGGCCGTCACGGACGAGGTCCCCATGAAGGCGCCGCCGACGGAGCTGACGCTGTCCACCACCAGGGCCTGCTTCATGCGCGGGAAGTGCCCCTTGTCATCGGCCAGCTTGGCGCGGTTGGTCACGCCGATCAGGGTGCCGGAAGAGTCGAACAGGTTGACCAGCATGAAGGAGAAGATGATCCCGGCGAGGCTGATGTCCAGCGATCCCATCAGGTCCAGCTGGCCGAAGACCGGTGCAATGCTCGGCGGCACGGAGACGAAGCCCTTGAAGGTGACGTCGCCGAACAGCCAGCCCAGGGTGGTGGTCACCACGATGGCGATGAGCACGGCGGAGTGGACGCCGCGGGCGGAGAAGATGCAGATGAGGAAGAATCCCAACAATCCCAGCAGGCAGGGCAGGGAGGTGAGGTTGCCCACGGTCACCATGGTGGCGGGGCTCGCGACCACGATGCCGGCATTGTGCAGGCCGAGCAGGGCGATGAGCAGACCGATGCCGGCGGTGATGCCGACCCGCAGGGTCAGGGGAATGTTGGCGATGAGCCAGTAGCGTACCCGCAGCAGGGTCAGGATCAGCAGGCCCAGCGCACCCCAGAAGATGGTGCCCATGCCGACCTGCCAGGAGTAGCCCATGCCAGCCACCACCACGAAGGCGAAGAAGGCGTTGAGGCCCATTGCGGGAGCCAGGGCGATGGGCAGGTTCGCCAGCAGACCCATCAGGATGCTGCCGATGCCGGCGATGAGGCAGGTGGTAACGAACACGGCCTGGGTGTCCATGCCTGCCGCAGAGAGGATCTGCGGGTTGACGAAGACGATGTAGACCATGGTCAGGAAGGTGGTGATGCCGGCGATCACCTCGGTGCGGGCCGTGGTGCCATGACCTCGCAGGGCAAACAGGCGCTCGAGCAATCCCTGCCCGGCAGCCGGGCTGGCGGTCTGCCCGGTAGCGTGATGTGGTTGATTCATGTTGGATTCCAATGGGTGACGTGAAATAGGCAGCAGGGGGCCCGGCCCATCCATGCGGGGCGACGGACCCTGATTCTGGCGGTGAAGTGACCAGACTCGTCCTGATACCGTGACAGCGCGCACATTTTCACACAGGCGGCCAGGTTTACAAACCCCGGATGTGCGAGGCGGATCAATGAATAGAGTAAAAATTCAAACGTTTTCTCCCGGAGGCAGGAGAAAGGGGACCAATAGAGCCCCGTTTCCACATCGGGATCAACGGTTTTTCTGGTAGCGTTCGATAAGCTGGCTCAGCACGGCATCGCTCTGCTCCAGCAAGGGATCGAGGGTCAACCCCATGCGTTGCAGCAGCAGGGTGGCCTGGGTTTCGCTCAAGGGGCGGCCATCAAGGAAGTAGGCCTGCTCGGCAAGTTGCTTGTCATGGCGGGGCAGCAGCACCCAGTGCACCCGTCGGGGTTCGATGGCGGCGAGGATCCGGTTGGCGGCCGCGCAGAAGGTATCGATGTGCTGCTTGCCATCCGGCCCCAGGCAGCCGGGTTCGAGCCGGATCTGGATGGTGAGTCTGGTGGTGGAGGCTTGGGTCATGGGTCGCTATCGGTGGGGAATAGGTGGAGATTGTAAGTCAGAAGAGGCAAAAAAGGGGAGCCCCGGCTCCCCTTGTGACGTCATACCTGGCGGCGCAGCTGTTGCCTCGCCTTACTTGGCAATGCGCTTGTACTTGGCGCGGCGCGGCTGGATAGCCTCGGCACCGTAGGTCTTCTTCTTCCACTCTTCGTATTCGGTGAAGTTGCCTTCAAAGAATTCGATCTTGCCCTCGTCCTGGTAGTCTAGGATGTGGGTGGCGATGCGGTCGAGGAACCAGCGGTCGTGGGAGATGACCATGGCGCAACCCGGGAACTCCAGCAGGGCGTTCTCGAGGGCGCGCAGGGTTTCGATGTCCAGATCGTTGGTCGGTTCATCCAGCAGCAGCACGTTGCCGCCGGTCTGCAGCAGCTTGGCCAGGTGCAGACGGCCACGTTCACCACCGGAGAGCTCGCCGACCCGCTTCTGCTGGTCGGAACCCTTGAAGTTGAAGCGGCCGATGTAGGCGCGGCTCGGGAACTCGTAGTTGCCGATGCGCAGGATGTCCTGGCCGTCGGCGACTTCCTCGAACACCGTCTTCTTGTCGTTCATGCTGTCGCGGAACTGATCCACGGAGGCCAGCACCACGGTGTCACCCAGGGTGATGGAACCGGAATTCGGTTGTTCCTGACCCGACATCATGCGGAACAGGGTCGATTTACCGGCACCGTTCGGACCGATGATGCCGACGATGGCACCCTTCGGAATGGAGAAGGAGAGATCGTCGATCAGCTGGCGGTCGCCATAGGACTTGCAGAGGTTGGCCACCTCCACCACCTTGTCGCCCAGGCGCGGTCCGGGCGGAATGAACAGCTCGTTGGTCTCGTTGCGCTTCTGGTAGTCGTTGGTGTTGAGCTCTTCGAAGCGAGCCATACGAGCCTTGGATTTGGCCTGACGGCCTTTCGGGTTCTGACGAACCCACTCCAGTTCCTTCTCGATGGACTTGCGACGGGCGGCTTCGGAACTCGCTTCCTGGGCCAGACGGGCATCTTTTTGCTCCAGCCAGGAGGAGTAGTTGCCTTCCCAGGGGATGCCTTCGCCGCGGTCCAGCTCCAGGATCCAGCCCGCCACGTTGTCGAGGAAGTAGCGGTCGTGGGTGATGGCCACGACGGTGCCTTCGTAGTCGTGCAGGAAGCGCTCCAGCCAGGCCACGGATTCCGCATCCAGGTGGTTGGTCGGTTCGTCCAGCAGCAGCATGTCCGGCTTTTCCAGCAGCAGACGGCACAGGGCCACGCGGCGGCGCTCACCACCGGAGAGGTGCTTGATCTGGGCATCCCAGGCCGGCAGGCGCAGGGCATCGGCCGCGCGCTCCAGCTGGTTTTCCATGTTGTGACCGCCCTGGGCGGCGATGATGGCTTCCAGCTCGCCCTGTTCGCGGGCCAGCTTGTCAAAATCCGCATCCGGGTCGGCGTAGGCTGCATAGACCTCGTCGAGGCGCGCCATGGCGCGTTTGACGTCGCCGACCGCTTCTTCGACCGCTTCGCGTACGGTCTGATCCGGATCCAGCTTCGGCTCCTGGGGCAGGTAGCCGATCTTGATGCCGGGCTGCGGACGGGCTTCCCCTTCGATCTCGGTGTCGATGCCCGCCATGATGCGCAGCAGGGTCGATTTCCCGGCGCCGTTCAGACCCAGCACGCCTATCTTGGCCCCCGGGAAGAAGGAGAGGGAGATGTTCTTGAGAATATGACGCTTGGGCGGCACGACCTTGCCAACCCTGTTCATGGTGTAAATAAATTGAGCCATTGGCTAATTCTCTTCCTTTCAGCAGTTTAATGTCTTGGCATTAACAAACTGATGTCGTGGTGGGGCCGGGTCGACGGGCCGTCAACCCGGTTCCAAAAAACCCGTCGATTGTAAACCAATGGGAGAGGGGCGGCAAAGCCGGGCGCCGCAGGCCGGGACGGCCGACAGGCGCGAGGGAAGAGGGGCAACCGGGCAAGCTCAGCGCGGTGAGCTGCGGCGGGCCGGTTTGTCAGGATCCTGCCCCGAGTAGTAGAGCACCCGCTGCACATACTCCTGGGTTTCCTGATAGGGCGGCACACCGCCGTGGCGCAGCACGGCCTGTTCCCCGGCGTTGTAGGCGGCGCTGATCCTCACCCAGTCCGGACCGAACTGCTTCTCCAGCCACTTCAGGTAGATCATGGCACCACGGATGTTCTGCTGGGCATCGAACGGCCGGGTCACGCCGAAGCGGGCCTGGGTTTCGGGAATGAGCTGCATGACGCCCTGTGCCTGCTTGGGGGAGACGGCGGTGCTGTTCAGATTGGATTCGGCGATGGCGATGGCCAGGGCGAGCTGGGGGTCCACTTTGTGACGCTGGGCGGCCTGGCGGATCATGACGGCCAGCTTTTGCTTGGCCTGTGACTGTCTGGCCAGGTAGCGCTCCTGATCGAAGGGGGTACTGGGGCGCACCCAGGGGGCTCCGCCACCGCCTCCGATGCCGCAGGTACCCAGGGACGCATTGCCGACCCGCTCGTTGTAGTAACGGGCGGCCTGCTGGTTGCCAAGGCGCATGGCCATGGCCAGGTAGGCGTTGGCGCTGCGGGCATTGCGGATCCCCTGGGGGCCGCGGGCCAGCAGGCGGCCGATGCGGTAATAGGCTTCCGGGTTGCCAAGGTTGGCGGCGGTGCAGTAGTGGGCGATGGCCTGCCGCGGGTTTCCCTGTTCCATGGCGGCGCCCTGGCGCAGTGCGCTCATGGCCTTGGGGGCCTGACGAAAGGGATCTGCGTGGGAAGTGGTGGCGAGCAGTATCAGGAGTCCCCAGCCCCAGAGTCGTTTTTTCATGGAAACCTCGTCGTTGGTATCCGCAACATATAGGCCCGATCCGGGGAGGGACGCCAGCCAGCAGATGGAACATCTGGTTATGTGGGTGAGCAACAGAGATGAAAACGGTATGGAACTTTTGGTGCAGGGGAGAAGCGGTATGGCTCCCGGGTCAGTGACTGCTTTGACAGATTTGTTAATTGAGGTTCAATATGCTGACACAGTTGTTTTCTAACGCCTTGTATTTGCATGATGTCAGCTAGGCCATCGATGCAATGTCGTCGGGTCTGCCGGGTGAATCGATAGCGCCTCGGATGAGGGCAGGATGTGCATATGGTCGAATCGGTCGATATCTCTGTCGTGGTACCCGCCAAGGATGAACGGGACAATCTGGCCCCGCTCGTCGGCGAAATAGATGCCGCCCTTGGGGGCAGGTTCGAGTACGAACTTATCTATGTGGACGATGGCAGCGTGGACGGAAGTCATGTGGTGCTGCGCGATTTGCAGACGCGTTTCACCAGGCTGAAGGTGCTGTGCCATGTCCATGCCGTGGGCCAGAGCATGGCGGTGCTGAGCGGGGTGCGCCACGGGCGTGGCGACTGGCTGGTGGTACTCGACGGCGATGGTCAGAACGATCCCGCCGACATTCCCGCCATGCTGGAGGAGGCGATGCGCCGCTACCAGAGCGATCCATACCAGGTGGGCCTCATCGGCCACCGGGTCAACCGCCGTGACGACTGGGTCAAGCGCCTCTCTTCAAAGCTGGCCAACGGCTTTCGCGACCTGCTGCTGCGCGACGGCATTCCGGATACCGGCTGCGGGCTCAAGGTCGTGCGTCGCGACTGGTATCTGAAACTGCCTGCCTTCAATCACATGCACCGCTACATCCCCGCGCTGATCCAGGCACAAGGGGGGCGCATGGCGCCCTGGCCGGTCAACCATAGGCCACGCCAGGCGGGCATCTCCAAATACGGGGTCTGGAATAGGCTCTGGGTCGGGCTGGTGGATGTGGTCGGGGTCTGGTGGTTGCAGCGCCGCTCCAAGGTGGTTGAAATCCGGGAGATGCTGGAGTGATGGACGCCTGGCTGTCTGCCCCCATCGACTGGCTGGACTGGACCGGGGTGCATGTCACCGGCTGGAAGCTGATTGGCTACACGGGGGCGCTGATGTTCGGCGGACGCTGGCTGGTGCAGTTTCTGGCGTCCAGGCGGGCGGGGCGACCCGTCATCCCGCGCCTGTTCTGGTACATGAGCGTGCTCGGCAGCCTGATGACGCTCAGCTACTTCACCTTCTCTCCCAAGCAGGACTCCGTCGGCGTGCTGCAAAACCTCTTCCCCACCTTCACCGCGCTCTACAGCCTCTATCTCGATATCCAGCATCGGGGCTGGCGGCGTGACAAGGGAGTGACCGGGGAGGCTCGTCATGGTGAGTGATCGCACCCTGCTCAATCAGACGTCCCTTGGCTGGTTGCTGCTGATCGCGCTGGTGGTGCTGGGGGCCGGGCTGGGTCTGCGGGATCCCTGGCCGGCGGACGAGCCGCGCTTTGCCCTGATCGCCAAGGAGATGGTGGAGAGTGGCCAGTGGCTCTTCCCCATGCGCGGCGGGGAGCTCTATCCGGACAAGCCGCCGCTGTTTATGTGGGGGATCGCGATCGGTTATGTGTTGACTGGCTCCATCAAGGTGGCCTTTCTGCTGCCTTCCCTGCTGGCGGGGTTGCTGACCATCTTGCTTGTGTGGGACCTGGGGCGCCGCCTGTGGGATCCGGCGACGGGATTTCTGGCGGGCTTGCTGCTGCTCTTTACCGTCCAGTTCACCCTGCAGGCCAAGACGGCGCAGATCGATGCCCTGGCGACGGCCTTCATCACCCTCGGTCTCTATGGTTTTCTGCGCTTCCTGCTCTGCGAGGGAGGGTGGCGCTGGTACTGGCTCGGCTGGTTTGCCGCGGGGCTTGGCGTCATCACCAAGGGGGTGGGAGTACTGGCCCTGCTGGTGCTGCTTCCCGCGCTCTGGACCCACAGGTCGCAAATCCGCGCCGCGCCTTTGTCAGCCTGGCTGAAGGCCCTGCTCGGGCCGCTGGCCATGGCCCTGGCGATGAGCCTCTGGCTGGTCCCCATGCTGGAGGCCGTGACCCGAAGCGGGGATCCCCTCCTGCTGGCCTACAGAGACAACATATTGCTGCGCCAGACGGTGACTCGCTATACCAGCGCCTGGCACCACGTCAAACCCTTCTGGTACTACCTTACCTCGGTGATCCCGCCGTTCTGGCTGCCACTCTCTCTGCTGCTGCCCTGGCTGGTGGTGACCTGGCGGCGCGCCATCCGGGCGCAGGACGGGCGTATCCTGCTGCTGCTGGGTTATCTGGTGCTGGTGGTGCTGTTTTTCTCCTGCTCGCCGGGCAAGCGGGGCGTCTACATCACGCCCGGTACGCCCGCCCTGGCGCTCCTGACCGCACCCTTCATCGGCACCCTGCTGGTCCGGGTCTGGCCGGGGCGACTGCTGGCCGGGCTCGGCTGGCTGCTGGGGGGGGCAGGGCTGGTGGGGGCTCTGGTGCTGGCATTTAGCGACAGAGTGGCCAGCCGTCTGGGGGAACTGGGGCCGGATCCCTGGCTTCCCCTGCTGGTGCTGGGGGGATCCTTGCTGCTGATCAATGCCTGGCTTCGCCGGGCGCCACTGACCGCCATTCTCAGCTCCCTGGCAGTGGGGTGGTTGATCTACTCCTGCTGGATCAGCGTGCGCCTTAACGAGGTGCGCACCCCTCAGGCAGTCATGGCATTGGCGGCGCAGAAGGTGCCTGCGGGGAATGAACTGCTGCTGGCGGGCTTCAAGGAGCAGCATCTGCTGTTTAGCCTGCAACCAGTGAAACATTACCCTTATCTGATGGGAGACGGGGAGCAGGCCCGGGAAGCTGCCGCCTGGATAGGGGCTGCCCCCGGGCGCTGGGTACTGGGGAGCGCCGACCTGATGGTGAGGTGTTTTGACCCCGCGAAGATGGAAAACCTCGGCAACCGTCACCGTACCGACTGGCTGCTGGCAGGCCCGCAGGCCCTCAAACCCGCCTGCCGTGGGCACTCCCCCACCATGGTGCCCTTCAGCTATACCCCTTCATCCTGAGCGCAGGGTCGCGAGCCAGGGGACCCTGCCACCTCGTTTGGCTCAGACCCGGTAGTAGTCCCGATACCAGCGGACAAAGCTGTCTACCCCTTCCTTGAGCCCGACACGGGGGCGATAGCCCGTGGCGTCGAACAGCGAGCGGGTGTCGGCCCAGGTGGCGAGCACGTCGCCGGGCTGCATGGGCAGCATGTTGCGGATGGCCCGTTTGCCGAGGGCCGCCTCGATGGCATCCACGAAGTCCAGCAGCCTGACCGGGCTGCCGTTGCCGATGTTGAAGAGGCGATAGGGGGCCGGGCTGGCGTCCGGGGCCCCCTGCCAGTGGGCATCGCCCGCGGGGGGGCTGTCTGAGATGCGCACTATCCCCTCGACGATGTCGTCGACATGGGTGAAATCCCGGCTGAGCTGGCCCTGGTTGTAGAGGTCGATGGGGTCGCCGTTCAGGATGGCGTGCACGAACTTGAACAGGGCCATGTCGGGCCGACCCCAGGGGCCGTAGACGGTGAAAAAGCGCAGCCCGGTGGTGGGCAGACCGTAGAGATGGGAGTAGGAGTGGGCCATCAGCTCTCCCGCCTTCTTGCTCGCCGCATAGAGAGAGACGGGATGATCCGCCCCATGGGACGGCTTGAACGGCATCTGTTCGTTCAGCCCGTAGACCGAGCTGGAGGAGGCATAGATCAGGTGCTGCACCCGGGTCTGGCGACACCCTTCCAGCACGGTGAGGTGGCCGGTGAGGTTGCTGTCGGCATAGGCGAAGGGGTTGTCCAGGGAGTAGCGCACCCCGGCCTGGGCCCCCAGATGGATCACCCGGTCAAACTGCTCGCGGGCAAAGAGCGAAGCCATGGCCGCGCGGTCCGCGAGATCGGTGCGCTCGAAGCGAAAGCCGGGCAGAGGCGTGAGCAGGGCGAGGCGCGCCTCCTTGAGACTCACCGTGTAGTAGTCGTTGAGGTTGTCTATCCCCACCACCTGATGGCCGTCGCCACAGAGCCTGCGCGCCACATGAAATCCGATAAACCCGGCGGCACCGGTGACGAGGTACTTCATCGCTCCTCCTGATGGGTCAGGCTGTCGCCACGGCCGATGGCATAGTAGGTGAAACCGCGCTGGCGCAGACGGGCCGGATCATAGAGGTTGCGGCCGTCGAAGATGATGGCCTGCTTCAGGGTCTGGCGAAGCAGGTCGAAATCCGGTGCGCGGAACTGTTGCCACTCGGTGCAGACGAGCAGGGCATCGGCCCCCTGAAGGGCGGCTTCCTGGGTGTCGCACAGGGTCAAGTCCGCCCGCTGGCCATAGAGGCGGGCGGCCTCGGTCATGGCCTCGGGGTCGAACGCCTGCACCTTGCCTCCTGCCGCCTAGATCGCCTCCATCAGCACCCTGCTCGGGGCTTCGCGCATGTCGTCGGTATTGGGTTTGAAGGCGAGTCCCCATAACGCGAAGGTGCGCCCCGACAGACTGGCACCAAAATGGTGGTGCAGCCGGGTCATGAGCCTGTGCTTCTGCGCCTCGTTGACCTTCTCCACCGAGCGCAGCAGGGGGGTCTCGCACCCCGCCTCCTTCGCGGTGTGGATCAGCGCCCTGACATCCTTGGGGAAGCAGGATCCGCCATAACCGCAGCCCGGGTAGATGAAGTGGTGGCCGATGCGCGGATCGGCACCAATGCCCTTGCGCACTTCCTCGATGTCGGCGCCCAGGGCTTCGGCCAGGGTGGCCATCTCGTTCATGAAGGAGATGCGGGTCGCCAGCATGGCGTTGGCGGCGTACTTGGTCAGTTCGGCGCTGCGTGCATCCATCCGCAGGATGCGGTCTCGCTTGCGGTTGAAGGGGGCGTAGAGCTCCTCCAGCAGGGAGAAGGCGTGATCGGAGTCGGTGCCGATGATGATGCGATCCGGCCGCAGGCAGTCGGCGACGGCGGCGCCCTCCTTGAGAAATTCGGGGTTGGAGACCACGTCGAGCGGAAGATCGAGACCACGGTCGGCGAGGCGCTCCGCAATGTGTCGCCGTACCCGGCTGGCGGTGCCGACAGGGACAGTGCTCTTGTTGACCACCACCTTGCCCCCTTGCATCAGGCGGCCTATGGTGTCCGCCACCGTCATCACCTGATGGAGGTCGGCGGATCCGTCCTCGTCCGGCGGCGTTCCGACCGCGATGAAGATAAGCTCGGCAAACTCCACCGCCCGTGCCGGGTCTGTGGTGAAGATCAGGCGGCCGGCCTGATGATTGCGCAGCACCAGAGGGGCGAGGCCGGGCTCGAAGAGGGGAATGTGTCCCGCTTTCAGGGCCGCGACCTTGTCGGCATCCACATCCACACAGATCACCTTGTGACCCATCTCCGCCAGTACGGCGGCCTGAACCAACCCGACATAACCTATTCCGAATACGGTGACTCTCATCCGCTGTTGTTCCGCTGGCAGTGACAAGCGACTCATTCTAGAACGATTCGGGTGCGGGGGCAGCGCCCCGTTTCAGGTTTTTCAGCATCATGCCGGCGGTGAGCGTGGGACATTTTGGTGCAAGGATTGTAACGCCTGGATGACGCGCACCATTTTGGCGCGTGAAGGGCGGGACTTGTGATCCATCTCACTCAAAATGGAGACTGTCGGCATAACGAAGCCCCGGTTCACGGGGCTCGCTCCGCCCGACGGGCGGCCAACACTCTCTTGCTTCGCGACTGGATACCTGGTTATGGACAACACTTCACGCTCTGCGCATCCACTGTATGAGGATGTGCTCGCCTTGCTGACCGCAGCAGGCTTCGTTTCCCTCGGCATCTTCCTGTTCCATCAGGTCGGCCTGCTCACCGGTGGCACCGCCGGCCTGGCGCTGCTGCTGCAACAGGTGACCGGCATCAGCTTCGGCCTGCTGTTCTTCGCCATGAACCTGCCTTTCTATGCCCTGGCCTGGCTCAGATTGGGGCCGCGCTTCACCCTCAATACCTTTGCCGCCGTGGCCACCGTCTCCTTCATGACGGATCACCTCAACGCCGTGCTGCAAATCGGCAAGATCGAACCCGTCTACGCGGCGCTGATCGGCGGCACCCTGATCGGCATGGGGCTGCTCATCATGTTCCGCCACAAGGCGAGCCTGGGGGGCTTCAACATCCTGGCGCTCTTCATTCAGGACAGATGGGGTGTGCGGGCAGGCAAGCTGCAAATGGGACTGGATTGCGCCATCGTCGTCGCCTCTTTCTTCGTGGTCTCCCCCTGGCTGCTGGCGCTTTCCGTGGTGGCTGCCATCATCTGTAACCTGGTGTTGACACTCAATCACAAGCCGGGGCGCTACCAGATAGCCTGATGTGCCCGTGGGGATTGCCCTGCTGGTCAGCCCAGGGCTGGATACCGCAAAAAGACAGAGCGCCTGATGGCGCTCTGTTGCTATCTGCCCCCGGGTGTCACACCACCATGGGGACGCCGCTCTCGGGGTGGTGGATCACCTGGGCGGGGTAGTCGTAGAGGCGCGCGATGAGCGCCGGGGTCAGCACCTCGCCTGCGCTGCCGTCAGCCATCAGCCTGCCCTGCTCCAGCATCACCAGCCTATCGGCGTAGCGGGCTGCCAGATTGAGATCGTGCAACACCACCAGCACGGCGGTGTTGCGGCCGGCCAGCGCCCGGGCCATGGCGAGCAACTGGTGCTGGTATTTGAGATCCAGCGCCGAGGTGGGCTCGTCCAGCAGCAGCAGCCGCGCTTGCTGCGGTTCCTCCGGTGCCTGCCAGATCTGGGCCAGCACCCGGGCGAACTGCACCCGTTGACGCTCCCCGCCGGAGAGGCCGGGATAGAGGCGGTTCGCCAGATGGTCGACCCCGGCGTGGGTCATGGCGGCGCGGACAATCTCGTCGCGCCGGCTGGCAGGCTCGCTGTGGGGCAGCCGGCCCATGGCCACCACCTCTGCGCACAGGAAGGGGAAGCTCAAGGAGGAGCTTTGCGGCAGCACACCGACCCTGTGGGCCAGAGCGTTGTCGGCCCACCCCCTGCGGGTCTGGCCGAACAGGTGGATCTCCCCTTCATGTTCCAGCTCGCCGGTCAGGCACTTGAGCAGCGAGCTTTTGCCCGCCCCGTTGGGGCCGAGCAGGGCGGTCAGGCTGCCGGCATGCAGGTCGAGATCCAGGCTGTCCAGGATAAGTCGGTTGCCACGACTGAGGCGAAGGCCCCGGCAACTGAGCAGGGGGGAGGGGGATCCGGGCAAGGTGGCGATCTCCTGTTACAGGGTTCGGCGGCTCTTGACCAAGAGCCAGATGAAGAAGGGGGCACCCAGCAGGGCGGTGATGATGCCGACCGGCAGCTCGGCCGGTGCGAGCAGGGTACGCGCCAGCATGTCGGCCCCCAGCAGCAGGCCAGCCCCCAGCAGGGCTGACAGCGGGAGCAGGCGGACATGGTTGGGACCGGCCAGCAGCCGTACCAGATGGGGAACCACCAGACCGACAAAGCCGATCATGCCCGCCACGGCCACCGCCACGCCGACACCGGCAGCGGTGAGCAGGATGAGGCGACGCTTCAGCGTCTGCACGTTCACCCCCAGATGCCGTGCCTCTCCCTCTCCCAGCAGCAGGGCGTTGAGGGGATTGGCATCACGCATGAACAGCAGCAGCAAAGCGGCCAGGGTCAGCAGCGCCAGCGTCACATCGACCGGCTTGCCTGCCGCCAGGGAGCCCATCTGCCACAGGCTCAGGTTGCGCAGCATCTGATCGTCGGCGAGATAGGTGAGCAGTCCGATGACGGCGCCGGAGAGCGCCGTGATGGCCACCCCGGCCAGCAGCATCACGGTGACCGAGGTGCCCCCTTCCCGGGTACCCAGCAGATAGACGAGGGTGGTGGTGAGGGCTCCGCCGAGAAAGGCGAGCAGGGGCAGCAACCCCAGGCCGAGCAGGCTCTGCAGGTGCGAGCCCAACGGGGCGAGCAGCACGATGGCCAGGGCTGCGCCGAGTGCCGCCCCACCCGACACCCCTATGATGCCGGGGTCTGCCAAGGGGTTGCGAAACAGTCCCTGCATGACGGCGCCGCAGAGGCCGAGAATGCCCCCCACGGCGATGCAGAGCAGGGTTCGTGGCAGACGGATTTCCTGCACGATCAATAACTTGTGAGCCTCAATCCCGCTCTGTGGTCCGGCAAACAGGGCGCGCAGGCTCTCGCCAAGGGAGAGGGACATGGGGCCGGTCGCGAGGGACCCGACCAGCAGCAACGCCAGCGCGCAGCCGGTCAGGGCGAGCAGCCAGGGCAGAGGCAGGCGCATCAGGAACCCTGCTTGATCCACTGGGCGATCTGGTTCGCCTGTTGCAGGGAACGAAGGCTGAGGCCCCCTTGCAGGGCATGTCCGTCGATGGCGTGGATAGCCTTGTTCTTGCCTGCCGGGGTGGCTGACAGAGCCGGCACCTGGCTCAGGACGGCGTCGGGATCCTGATACTGCTGCCAGTCGCGGCCGCTCACCAGCACCAGATCAGGTTGCAGCTCGATGAGGGATTCGGTGGAAACGGGCTTGTAGTCGTGGAGCCCAGCCACCGGATTGACGCCGCCCGCCAGGGTGACGAGGGCGCTGGCGGTGGTGTTGCCGCCAGCGATGCTGGTGGGTTGACCCTTGTGCAGCAGCAGGAAGGCGACCTTGAGGGGCTTGTTCTGCTTCGCCTGCGCCGCCAGGGTGTCGCTCTGGGCGGCAATTTCCTCCTTGAGCTTGCTCCCTGCCGCCTGGTCACCCAGGAGATGGGCCAGGGTATCGATACGCTCGTTGAGGTTGGCCAGCGTAGGGGCTGTGGCCATGACCTCGACCTTGACGTTGGCACGGCGCAACTGATCAAGCGTGCTGTTCGGGCCCATCTCGTCGCTGCCGACCACCAGGGTCGGAGAGAGGCTCAGGATCCCTTCGGCGGCGAGGGCGCGGTGATAGCCGACCTTGGGCACGCCTCTGGGCTCCGGACTGCTGACATCGGTGGCGACCAGGCTCTGCTCGCCTCCCAGTGCCAGGATGAGTTCCGTGGTGGCCGGGCCTATGCTGACGATACGCTCCCCCGCCATGACGGATGGGGAAGAGAGGGAAAGGGCACAGCCGAGCAGGCTGAATGCGAGGGCAAAACGACGGCCCATGCGAACCTCCGAAGGGTGAATGAAATAGGGTTGCCGCCGAGAATATCAAGTCGTCCATCAAAATGCACTGAGAATGAAAGCGATTATCAATTGCGTTACTTGGGGCGCTTTATTACAGTATCCGCCGCGACACCGAGCACCATCGCCAGATCATCCAGGGAGAACCGATGAGCATTGCACAACGCATTCAGGCGCTGCTGGAGCAAGACCCCAGCGCCCACCCGTCCACCCTCGCCACCGAGCTGGCCGTCAGCGAGTGGGAGGTGGTACGCCATCTGCCTGCCGCCCTGATGACGCAAGTGCCTGCCGGGGAGGCCGAAGCCCTGCTGGCGGACCTGTCCAGCTGGGGTCAGGTGACCACCATCGTCGAATCCGATGGCTCCATCTTCGAGGTGAAGGCTCCCTTCCCCAAGGGCAAGAACGCGCGCGGCTACTACAACCTGATGGGGCGGGACGGCGAACTGCACGGCCACCTCAAGCTCGACAATGTGGCGGGCATCGCCCTGGTCAGCAAGCTCTTCATGGGCAAGGAAGGGCACTCCTTCCAGTTCTTCGGCCACAGTGGCCGCTGCATTTTCAAGATCTACCTGGGCCGGGACGAGCAGCGTCAACTGCTGCCTGAGCAGGTGGAGCGTTTCATGGCCCTGCGCCGTCAGTATCAAGAGGAAGTGAAAGCATGAGTGAACGTCAGGAGCGCCTGCAAAACCGCCTGCAACCGGAGATCCGCGAGTTCCGCGACGGTTGCCGTACCCTGCAGCTCGCCACTGTGGATGGCGAAGGCAACCCCAATGCCAGCTATGCCCCCTTCGTGCTGCAGGAAGATGGATACTATGTGCTCATCTCCGAGATAGCTCGCCACGCCCGCAACCTGCAACAGGTGCCCAAGGTATCGCTGATGCTGATCGAGGACGAAACCGGGGCACGCGAGCTGTTTGCCCGCAAGCGTCTGACCTTCGATGCGGTCGCCGAGGTGGTGGCGCGCGACGACGCACGCTGGGAGAAGGCCGTTGCGGCGCTGGAAGGGCGCTTCGGCGAAATCGTCAAAGGGCTTTCCAACCTCAAGGACTTCGTGCTGTTTAGGCTCAAGCCCGAGCAGGGACTGTTCGTTAAGGGATTCGGTCAGGCGTTCCGTGTCTCCGGCGACGAACTGGTGGACTTCGTTCACCTGGTGGAAGGGCACAAACGCATCGACAACGGCGCCGAGCTGACCAGCCCGGCGGATGAACCCGTTTGAGGGGACAATCAGCGAGATGAGAAACGGGCAGCCTGGGCTGCCCGTTTTGTTGTTATGTCCCGGGTTACTCCTGCCAGCCTGCCAGGTTGGGGAAGGCATCGCGATCGGCCTGGGTGGCGCTCTCGTTGCATTCCCCGCGGATCTTCCAGGAGGTCTGGCTGAGGACGATATAGCCGCTTCGGCAATATTTGCGCGTGGCCAGCATCTGGGTGAGCTGCTCGTCCTGCAGGGCTTCCCGGCGTTCCAGCAGGCTCTTGTCGCGGCGGCTCAGCCGGTTGTCATCTCCCTCCTGCAACCGGGTTGGCAGGACGTCGAGAGGGGCGGCCTCAAAGGTGAAGCGCTTGCTCCCGTCGTCGCTGATATGGGTGTGGAACAGGGGGGCCGGGCCATCGGGTGCTGCCCCCGGCAATCCGGAGCAGGCGGTGAGCGCCGGTAACAGCAGCGTGAGGGCAACGGCAGAGAGTAGACGCACACAAGACTCCAATCGGGTGTTCACATCAGGACGGGCAGCTTAACACGCCCGCTCGGGTTAAATGGTGGCCAGCAGCTCATCCGTCGTGAGCAGGGTCACGCTTCTGCCTTGAGGCAGGCTCAGATGCTGCCACATGAAGTGGTGGTGCTGGATGATCTGCTCCGCACTCAGGTGCGGCCTGTCCGCCGTGGTATGGGCGTCGGTCACCGCAAAGGCGTCAAAGCCCCTGGCGGCGGCGCTGCGCAACGTGGTATCGACGCAAAAGTCGGTGGCACAGCCGCAGATAAGCAGTCTGTCTACCGACTGCTCTGCCAGCAGGAAGCCGAGTTCGGTATCGAGGAAGCTGTCACAGGCGGTCTTGCGCACCCGGCTGTCGTGGGGAGATGGGGCCAGATCGGCGTGCAGTTGCCAGCCCGCACTGCCAGGTTCCAGTTCGGAACCCGGTTCGTCGTGTTGCACATAGATGACCCGTCCGTGTTGGCCCCGCACGCGATCGGCCAGACGATTGATGTTGGCGATGACCTGGGCATCCTGATGGCGGGGGTTATCGAACAACCCCTGTTGCATGTCGATGACGAGTAACACATCCATATGAAATCCTTGGGCTATTTTGAGGGTTGCAACCATTGGCTGCAGTCACGGCTTCGGGATTGATGCAGTGCGCCCATATCTTGCTTCATTTCCTTTGCATTTAGCCAGCGTTCCGGCAGGGGAGCGATGCGGACCCTGACATCGGCGTCTCTCCCGGGGGCTGTCTCGTCACCGGTTTGCGGCACGATGAGTGCCACCTTGAGTGCCGGATTGCGGCTGGCGATGCGACTGGCGATCCCGAGTCCCCCCTCCACGTGGAAGTTGCCTGCGATATGCATGATGCGCCTGCCGGGATGCTTGCCCAGATAATCCACCATGCTTTCGGCCATGGTGTCGTCCCAGCTGGTCTGGGCGGCGAAGCGACGGGCATTGCCGTCCGCATCCCCATGGTGCATGGAGGCCATGAACTTCTGGCGGTAGCCGTCATCCCCCAGAGTCAGCTCGCGGGCAAGCTGGCTGCGGCGATTGGCCGGCAGTTTGTCGAGCCAGGCCGGTCCCTCCTGACCGACGCAGCTCACCAGAGGTTTGGGGGCATTGGCGGCAATCACTGGCAGGTGCTGCGCCTTGGCGAACTCCACCAGAGGGCGGTAATCACTCTGGTAGTTGGGCCAGGCATGGCCATCTCGAATGAGGGCCGATTCGCCGATGCGTCCGGCCAGGTAGGCATCCAGCACCGGCTGATCGGCGCGGCTGAACTGCTCCATGGAGAGTACCAGGGCCCGGCCATCGGCTTGCGACATCTCGTCAAGCCCCGCCAGCAGACGTGCCTGCAACAGATGGATGGCCGGGTGAGTGTGAAGCTCCCCCACCAGCACGATGTCGGCATCCGCCACCCGCGCCACCGCCTGCTCGAAGGTCAGCGCCTGCCCCTGGGCCGTATCGAGCCGTGCGTGATAGAGGGTCTCGGGTGGGGTGTTCTGCGGCGTGGTGGCGCAGGCGGCCAGCAGCAGGGGCAGGGCGAGCAGGGGGAGTCGTCGGATCATGGTTACTCACTCAAGAAACAGGGGATGGGAAAAGGCTGCACCATGGGATGGCGGCATGGCGAGCGAAAAAGTGGCGCCAGTGTAAGGGGGAATGACGACAAAGTGAAATGAGAATGATTCACTTTATTATTGATCTTTGTCTCTGGCGGGGTAATATGCCTTCCGCTTGATAATAATTCTCAATAAGGACTTTGCAGTGGCGCACAACAACACCCCCTCCCTGATAGCCCTCGCCGTGGCGGCCGGGCTGATCTCCCCCGCTTTCGCCGCAGACAAGAAAGCCGATGAAGTCATGGTCGTCAGCGGCTCACGGATGGAACAGAAGCTGGAAGATGTTTCCGGTCCCATCGCCGTCATTACCTCGGAGCAGATTGAAGAGCAGGTCGTCAGCAACGTCGCCGATCTGTTCCGCTATGAGCCCGGGGTGAGCGTGCAGGGAGGCGCAGGAGATGCCCAGACCTTCACCATTCGCGGCATGAGCGAAAACCGGGTCAAGGTGGTGCAGGACGGTGTGCGCCAGAACGATGCCTACAAGAATGGCGGCGTGGGTCAGACCTACTTCGACACCGACATGATCAAGCAGGTGGAAGTGGCCAAAGGGCCGGCCTCCGCCGCTTACGGTTCCGATGCTCTGGGAGGCGTCATTGCCATCACCACCAAGGATGCTGGCGACTTCCTCAAGGGCCGCGACAGCTATCTGGATGCGACCACGGGTTATGCCTCCAGCAGCCACCAGAGAATGGCCGGCATCACGGGGGCGCTGCGCACCGGGGAAGTCGAGAACCTGCTGCGCTACACCTGGCGCGATGGCGGTGTCACCCAGAATTATGACGGCGACAAGAACGAGTTCGACATCGTCAGCCAGGCCGTGCTGTTCAAGAGCAAGTGGAATCTCTCCGATGATCAGTTCCTGAAACTGACGGTGGATTACTTCACCGAGGGGCAGGATCCGGATGCCATCGATCTGACCAAGGCGGGCTCCGTCTTCAACCAGCCCATTACCGACAAGGAGACCGACAACCTCTCCCTGGTACTGGATCATGGCCTCGCCCTGAACGCCCCCTGGGCGGATCGCGTGGACAGCAAGATCTACTACAGCCGCGCCAAGCAGACCCTGGATCAGTACGCTTCGTCCAAGTATCCGGTCATGCCGGGCAACCCCTATGTGACCAAGAACTCCCTGGATCACAACGGTTTCGAGCAGGAGAGCCTGGGCGCCCAGGTGAAGTTCAACAAGGCGCTCGCCAGCCAGCGTCTGGCCTGGGGCCTGGAATACGAGCACACCGACAACGAGCGCACCCGCTTCAAGGGGCCGACCGTTCCGGGTGACTTCGTCGGCTACAACGAGCTGAGCTTCCCCTCCACCACCAGCGAGCGCAGTGCGCTCTGGGCCTTTGACGAGATCAAGTTCGGCGAGCGTTGGGTGCTGACCCCGGGCGTGCGTTACGACTACTACAAGATGACCCCGGACGAGGATCCCGCCTACACCGGCGAGAACATGAAGAAGATCTCCGAAGGGGAGTTCTCTCCCAAGCTGGGGCTGGTGTTCAAGGCGCACGAGGCAGCGAACCTGTTCGCCCAGTACAGCCACGGCTTCAAGGTGCCCATGTATGACAACGCCTTCTCCACCCTGAACCACCAGGCGTATGGCTATCGCATCGAGCCCAACCCGAACCTCAAGCCAGAGAGCAGCGACGGCATCGATCTGGGGGTGCGCGGCAGCCGTGGCGGGTTCAGCTATGAAGTGGCCACCTTCTACAACAAGTTCGATGACTTCATCGAACTGACGGCCGTGGGCACCGAAGGCCGTACCGCCCTCTATCAGTACCAGAACCTGGACAAGGCGACCACCAAGGGGGCCGAGGCCAAGGCGGACTACTGGTTGAACGAGCTGGTCAACGTCTGGGGCAACCTGGCCTACATCGAGGGCAAGGATGGCGAGGGCAACTACATCAACAGCCTGAGCCCCCTGAACGGCAGCGTCGGGGTGCGTCTGGAGCAGCCGAACTGGAACATCAACACCGCATTGCGCTTTGCCGACGACATGGACAAGGTGGGCAAGGATGCGCGAGGCAACGACAACATCAAGAGCGCAGGCTGGGGCGTGGTGGATCTCTATGCCCAGTTCAAGCCGGTGCAGGACCTGCAGCTCAACGTGGGGGTGTTCAACCTGTTTGACAAGGAGTACGTGAGCTACGAGAGCATCACCGGCCTTGCCGCCACCGCAGATACCAGCAAGCAGACCGAGCCTGGCCGCAACCTCAGTGCACGGGTCAAGTACGTGTTCTGATGGTCGTCGACCAGCATGAAGGAAAAGGGGCCCTCGGGCCCCTTTTGTCATAAAGGTCGGCGTATGCAAAAAAGAAACCCGCCAGGGGCGGGTGGAAGGATTGCAACACTCATCAGGAAGCGGTGTTACCCAATAGACAGGGGGATGTGACAAAGGTTCAACTTTATTGATATTTATGGTTTTTATCTGTCATGCCGCCTGGGGATCCCCGCCCCGAAATCGGTTATCATTTGTGCCCCTTGTCATGCAGCCCGAGCCTCTATGCCCGCGTTCTCCTGGTTAGCCCTGTTTTTTGGCGCCTTCTACTTCGTTTATGGCGCCTACCTGCCGTTCTGGTCGCTCTGGCTGGAAGGCATCGGGGTGAGTACTGAACAGATAGGGCTGTTGCTGGGGGTGGGCATGGCCATCCGTTTTGCCGGCAACCTGATGGTGATGGGGCGAGTCAAGGGTGCCGGCCAGTTGCTGCCCGTCACCCGGCTGCTCTGTCTGCTGAGTCTGCTGGCCTTCCTCGGTTTCTATCTGGGCCACAGCCTCTGGTGGCTGGTGGTGCTGACCCTGGCGGCCAACTTCATCTACCCGACCCTGATGCCCATGGGAGAGGCGCTTGCCACCCGCATGGTGGTTCAGACCCACCTCGACTACGGCAAGGTGCGGCTGTGCGGCTCCTTTGCCTTTATCGTCGCCTCCACCCTGGTGGGGGCCCTGGTGGGCAACTTTGGCAGCGACTGGGTGCTGCACACCATGGTGGCCGGGCTGCTGATCATGCTGGGGCTCAGCCTGCTGCCGCTGCGACCCGCCCCCCGGGAGCTGCAAGGGGAGCGGGCCAAGGCCTCGCTGCTCGTCACGCTCAGGTCGGCTCCGGTGCGCCGCTTCCTGCTCATCACCGCCCTGCTGCAGGGGAGTCATGCGGCCTACTACGGTTTCAGCGCCATCTACTGGAAGAGCGCCGGCTACAGCGGCACCCTGATCGGGTATCTATGGGCTCTGGGAGTGGTGGCGGAGATCGCCATGTTCGCCGCGGACAAGCGCTTCCTCCAGCGCTTCGGCGCCCAGACGCTGTTTCTGGTGGGGGCCCTTGGCTGCGTGGTGCGCTGGGTGCTGCTCGGCAGTTCTACCGACCTGGCGGTGCTGGTGCTCGGCCAGCTGCTGCACGGGGTCACCTTCTGCGTCAGTCACCTTGGCGCCATCCGCTTCATGACCCGCCAGTTGCCCGCGGAGCAGCAGATCCCCACCCAGGCGCTCTATGCGGCGCTCGGCCTCGGCATGACGGTGGCGGCCCTGATGGCGATCTGCGGCGTGCTGTTCGAGCCGCTGGGAGGCGGCATCTTCTTTATCATGGTGCTGGTAGTGCTGCCGGTCTTCGTGTTGCGGCTGCGTGAAGAGAGCCCTGAACAGGGCCGATGACACAGGTCTGCCGGTCTCTGGCGCGGCAGGCCTCCGACTTATCTGGAAAAGGGAAGTAGAGAGATGCACCAAGGATGGCTGCTGATCGGGTTGTCGCTCGCCTATCTGGGCTTGCTGTTCCTCATCGCCTATGTGGCGGACAAGAACAAGCGCCGTCGCCCCAAGGGGCAGCCTCTGCTCTACAGCCTGTCGCTGGCGGTCTATTGCACCTCCTGGACCTTCTTCGGCACCGTGGGCCAGGCCAGCGAATCCCCCTGGTCGCCGGTGCCCATCTACCTGGGCCCCATGCTGGTGTTCCTGTTTGGCTGGCGCCTGCTGGCCCGCCTCATCCTGGTGGCCAAGCGCGAGCACATCACCTCCATCGCCGATTTCATTGCCGCCCGTTATGGCAAGTCCCAGCGCCTGGCCATGGTGATCAGCCTCATCGCCGTCATGGGGATACTTCCCTATCTGGTGCTGCAGCTCAAGGCGATCGTCACCGGGCTCGATCTGCTGATGGCCAACAGCACGGGGGTCAGCCCCACCAGCAACATGGCGGAGCTGGCGCTGGGTGTCACCCTGCTGCTGGCCCTGTTCAGCATTCTGTTCGGCACCCGCAACCTGGATGCCACCGAGCACCACAGGGGCATGGTGGTGGCCATCGCCTTCGAGTCCGTGGTCAAGCTGCTCGCCTTCATGGCGGTGGGGGGCTTTGCGCTCTGGCTCATCATCGCCAGACCGAGCGAGGCGCGTACCCTGGTGGCGGGCGACTTCCTCGATGCGGTGGTGGCGGTGACGCCGGGCGGCCTGCTGGAGCTCGCCATCTACACCCTGATCGCCATGTGCGCCGTCATCTGCCTGCCGCGCCAGTTTCACGTGACCGTGGTGGAGAACAACCAGGGGCAGGATTTGCACTGGGCCCGCTGGATCTTCCCCCTCTATCTCTTCCTGATGGGGCTCTTCATCTGGCCGCTGGCGCTGGCAGGCAAGCAGTGGGTCGGGGCAGACATGGCCTCGGACACCTATGTGATCAGCCTCCCCATGTCCCTCGGGTTCGACGGCATGGCGATGCTGGCATTTCTCGGCGGCACCTCGGCGGCCACCGGCATGGTGATCGTCTGCACCATCGCCCTGGCCATCATGGTGAGCAACGATCTGGTGTTGCCGGTCCTGCTGCGCCGGGTCTGGCAACAGGGGCGGGACGAGCGCCTGATGCGGTTGCTGCTGCAGGTGCGTCGGGGCGCCATCTTGCTGATTTTGCTGGCGGCCTGGGCGCTCTATCTCTGGCTCGGGGATCTCACCAGTCTGTCGCGCATCGGTTATCTTTCGTTCGGGGCCGTGGCCCAGTTCGCGCCAGCCCTGCTGCTCGGCCTGTACTGGCGTCATGGCAATCGCAAGGGGGTCTATCTCGGGCTCGCCCTCGGGGTCAGCCTCTGGTTCGTGACCCTGCTGGCGGAGAGCGGACTGCTGGCTGGCTCCCCCCTCGAAGCCCTGCTGGCGCCCCCAGACTGGCCGGCGGTGCGGGATCTGAGCCTGGGGGCCTGGTGCCTCTTCCTGAGTCTTCTGCTCAACCTCGCCGGCTATGTGGCGGGCTCCCTGCTGTCACGGGCGGCGGTGAGCGAGCGGCTGCAGGCCGCCAACTTCGTCGGCAAGACGAGCCGGGATACCTCGGCGCTCTATCATGCGCGGGTCTCGGTGAAGGAGCTGGAGATGCTGGCGGCCCGCTTCGTCGGTTCCAGCCGCGTCAAACGGGCCTTCGGCCGCTTCGCCGGCGAGCGGGGAGGCACCCTGGCGCCCCAGATGCAGGCCTCCGCCGAGCTCATCGCCCACACGGAGCGACTGCTGGCCGGGGTGTTCGGTACCTCGTCCGCCCGCCTGGTGCTGGCCTCCGCCCTGCAGGGACGCAACATGCAGCTCGAGGAGATCGCCACCATAGTGGACGAGGCCTCCGACATGTTCCGCTTCAACCGCGGCCTGTTGCAGGGGGCAATCGAACACATGGGGCAGGGGATCTCCGTGGTGGACAGGGAGCTCAGGCTGGTGGCCTGGAACCGACGCTACATCGAGCTGTTCTCCTATCCCCCCGGTCTCATTCAGGTGGGCCGTTCCATCGAGGAGATCATCCGCTACAACGCCGGACAGGGGTTGTGCGGTCAGGGAGACATCGAGGCCCAGGTGGCGCGGCGGGTTGCCTTCATGAAGCGTGGCAGCCCCCATGTCTCGGCGCGGGAGCGTCCCGATGGCCGGGTCATCGAGATGCAGGGCAACCCCATGCCTGCGGGGGGCTTTGTCATGACCTTCACCGATATCACCCCGTTCAGGGCGGCGGAGCGGGTGCTGCGGGAAGCGAACGAGCACCTGGAGGCGCGGGTGGCCGAGCGCACCCACGAGCTCTCCGAACTCAACCGCCAACTGCTGCTGGTAAACCAGCAGGTGGAGCGGGCCAACCAGTCCAAGAGCCGGTTCCTTGCGGCGGTGAGCCACGACCTGACCCAGCCGCTGAACGCGGCCAAGCTCTTTACCTCCTCCTTGCTGGAGATGCTGCCCCCGGAGGACGAACCGGCCCGCATCGCTCGCCACATCGACGACGCCCTGGGGGCGACCGAGGATCTCATCACGGATCTGCTGGACATCTCGCGCCTCGAGGCGGGCAAGTTCAAGGCGAAGAAGCTCGATTTCGCCCTGAGCGATGTGCTGGACAATCTCAAGGCGGAATTCGGCGTGCTGGCCCAGGCCGGTGGGATCCAGTTCTCCGTGGTGGAGAGCCGCCTTGCGGTCTACAGCGATGTGCGCTTGCTGCGGCGGGTGTTGCAGAACTTCCTCACCAACGCATTTCGCTACAACCCCGGCGGTCGGGTGCTGCTCGGCTGTCGCCGCATGGGGGAGAAGGTGCGCATCGAGGTGTGGGACAACGGCCCCGGCATCCCGGAGGGCAAGCAGGAGGCGATCTTCGACGAGTTTTCCCGCCTCGATCACTCCCGCACCGCCAGGGAGCAGGGGCTTGGCCTCGGGCTCGCCATCGCCCGCGGCATTTCGCTGGTGCTGGGTCATCAGCTCTCCCTGCGCAGCTGGCCCGGAGCGGGGTCCGTCTTTGCCATCACCCTGAACCTCGCGACCCGGCCCGTCATCCCCAGCCAGGTGACGACCCCGGCCCTGCGAGACAGCCAGCTGGAAGGGGTCAGGATCCTCTGCATCGACAACGAGGAGGATATCCTCATCGCCATGGCCTCGCTGCTGGGACGCTGGGGCTGCGAGGTGCGCTGTGCCCAGAGCCTGGAGCAGGCGGAAGAGATCATCGGCGGCGGCTTCCTGCCTGCGCTGGTGCTGTCGGATTATCACCTGGATGACGGCAAGACCGGGTTGCAGGCGCTGCACATGATCAGGCTGGCCCACGGCAACGGTATCGGCGGCATCATCATCAGTGCGGATCGCAAGAGCGAGTTGCAGGCACAGATCCGTGAGCACGGCTTCGGCTACGTGAGCAAACCGGTCAAACCTCTCAAGCTGCGCGCACTGATGAACAGCCTGCTGATGCCGGTTCAGTGACTGGTCTCACAGAATCGAGCATTGGCTGAACATTTTCTGGATGCCATCCAGGCGTCATGATCGCCGATGATGGCGCCATTTTCGTCGCCATTTCTCGTGATTGGCGATAATTGAGTCTTTCTGGGTGTCACTTTTGGCAGGTGGCACCCGGGCGACTCTCCTCTATAGTCATTCGGCGATTATTTTTGTCGCAAATCAAGTTGTGCAAAAAGGCAAACCGGATGAAAGTCCGGGACGCAAAGCTTCCGGTCTAAGGGTCTGCGTACCTAGGATAGCGGGGCCACCACAGGTTGTATCGTCCATGGGCCAAGCCATGGTTGCGATGTTGTCTGCGTTACCTGGCAGGTTGCGTTGCCTTTTTCGTTGTTAATTCCAATAACGAAATAAGGAAGTTCAAATATGTTAAGTCCAAAACTTTCCCTGCTGGCGCTTCTGGTCGGGGGGCTTTGCACTACCTCCGCCTTCGCCGCTGCCCCGGGCAAACCCACCATTGGCTCCGGCCCCACCAAGTTTGCCATCGTTGAAGTCAATCAGGCCGCTTCGGCCTACAACCAGCTGGTGACCGTCCACAAGGATGGCGCTCCCGTCAGCGTGACCTGGAACCTCTGGTCCGGTGACGTCGGACAGACCGCCAAGGTACTGCTCGACGGCAAGGAGGTGTGGTCAGGCCCGGCCTCCGCCGCGGGTACCGCCAACTTCAAGGTCACCAAGGGGGGGCGTTACCAGATGCAGGTGGCCCTGTGCAACGCCGATGGCTGCACCCTCTCCGACAAGAAGGAGCTGATGGTCGCCGATACCGACGGCAGCCACCTGGCGCCGCTCAATGCGCCCCTCAAGGAGAACAACAAGCCCTACGCCAACAAGTCCGGCAAGGTGGTGGGGGCCTACTACGTGGAGTGGGGTGTCTATGGTCGCAAGTTCACCGTGGACAAGATCCCGGCCCAGAACCTGACCCATATCCTCTACGGCTTCACCCCCATCTGCGGTGGCAACGGCATCAACGACAGCCTCAAAGAGATCTCCGGCAGCTTCGAGGCGTTGCAGCGCTCCTGTGCGGGTCGCGAAGACTTCAAGGTCTCCATCCATGATCCCTGGGCGGCGATCCAGATGTCCCAAGGCAACCTCAGCGCCTGGGATGAGCCCTACAAGGGCAACTTCGGCAACCTGATGGCCCTCAAACAGGCCCACCCGGACCTCAAGATCCTGCCGTCTGTCGGCGGATGGACCCTCTCCGATCCCTTCTATTTCCTGGGTGACAAGACCAAGCGCGATACCTTCGTCGCCTCGGTCAAAGAGTTCCTGCAGACCTGGAAATTCTTCGACGGCGTGGACATCGACTGGGAGTTCCCGGGCGGACAGGGGGCCAACCCCAGCCTGGGCGGCCCGAATGACGGCGCTACCTATGTGGTGCTGATGAAGGAGTTGCGAGCCATGCTCGATGAACTGGAAGCCGAGACCGGCCGCCAGTATGAGCTGACCTCGGCCATCAGCGCCGGCGGTGACAAGATTGCCAAGGTGGATTATCAGGCGGCCCAGCAGTACATGGACCACATCTTCCTGATGAGCTACGACTTCAGCGGCGCCTTCGACCTGACGAATCTGGCCCACCAGACCAACCTCTTTGCCTCCAGCTGGGATCCGGCCACCAAGTACACCACTGACAAGGGCGTCAAGGCGCTGCTGGGTCAGGGGGTGACACCGGGCAAGATTGTGGTGGGGGCGGCCATGTATGGCCGTGGCTGGACCGGAGTGAAGAACTACCAGGCCGGCAACCCCTTCACCGGCACCGCTACCGGACCGGTGAGCGGTACCTGGGAAAATGGCGTAGTGGATTACCGCGACATCGTCAACAACCGCATGGGCGCAGGCTGGGAACAGGGCTATGACGAGTCGGCCGAGGCCCCCTATGTCTTCAAGGCCAGCAGTGGCGACCTCATCACCTTCGACAACGACCGCTCGGTCAAGGCCAAGGGGCAGTACGTGCTGGCGAACCAGCTTGGCGGTCTGTTCGCCTGGGAAATTGATGCGGACAACGGCGACATCCTCAACGCCATGCACGAGGGGCTGGGCCACGGCGAGGGTACGCTACCGCCGGTCAACAAGCCGCCGGTTGCCAATGCCGGCAGCGATCTGAGTGCCACCGGTCCGGCCGAGGTGACCCTCAACGGCAGCGCCTCCCATGATCCGGAAAACGGGGCGCTGACCTACAGCTGGAAACAGGTCTCCGGACCCCAGGCCAGCCTGCTGGATGCCACCCAGGCCAAGGCCCGTGTGGTACTGGATGCCGTCAGCAGCGACATCAATCTGGTGTTCGAGCTGACCGTGACCGACGATCAGGGGCTCTCGGCCAAGGATCAGGTGGTGGTCACCAACAAGGCGCCGCAGCCGAACCTGCCCCCCGTGGTCAGCGTACCGGCCAGTGCGACCGTCGAGGCCGGCAAGCAGGTGAGCATCAAGGCCACCGCTTCCGACCCCAATGGTGATGCCCTGAGCTATCAGTGGACAGTGCCGGCCGGGCTCAGCGCCACCGGTCTGGACAGCGCGACCCTGGTGGTCACGGGCTCGAACGTGACCAGTGACACGGCCTACGATCTGACCCTGGTGGTCACCGACGGGGCGCTGGATGCCACAGCCGTTACCCGCCTGACCGTCAAGCCGGCCAGTACAGGTGGTGGCTGCGAGGCCAGCGATCCGGATGCGGCCAACCACCCGGCCTGGAGTGCAGGTACCGTCTACAACACCAATGACAAGGTGAGCCACAAGCAACTGGTGTGGCAGGCCAAGTATTGGACCCAGGGCAACGAGCCGAGCCGCACCGCCGATCAGTGGAAACTGGTGAGCCAGGTGCAACTGGGTTGGGATGCCGGAGTGGTCTACAACGGCGGTGATGTCACCAGCCACAACGGCCGCAAGTGGAAGGCCCAGTACTGGACCAAGGGCGATGAGCCCGGCAAGGCCGCCGTCTGGGTCGATCAGGGCGCGGCGAGCTGCAACTGATCTGCCGTGAAGAAAAATGGGGCCGAGAGCCCCATTTTTGTCTTGCTGCGTGGTTGGGTGTCTCTTCCCTGTCAGGGAAAAGGCGCACTCGCTTTGTCAAAAAGGCCCGTCAGGGCCTTTTTTCATGGTATGTCACCGGTTCACAGCGGTTTTTGCCACAGGCTGAGCAGCAGATCCTGCTCGAGAGCGTCGGGCCCCTGGTGGGTGAAGGCGTGGCGCTGCTCGCCGCTGGCACGCCAACCGAGGCGACTGGTCTCCAGAATGTGCTCGCGCAGGCCCTGATCCAGCGCCGTACTGAACTGGGCGCGTTGCTGGGCAACACTGACGAGCCCGGTGAAGGCGGGCCAGCTCAGGGGATGTTCCATGCTCACCGGATTGAGGCTGACGCGCAATTGCCACTGATGGCGAGGGCCGGGCTGCACGTGGAGCAGATAGCCGCCCGGTGCCAGCCAGCTGACCAGGAGTTCCGTCTTGACCTTGAGGTCGTTGACCAGCAGCACCTGGGCCGTGCCAGGCAGCAGCGGGGCGCGCGCCGGGTCGGCGATGACGAACTGGCCTTCCGGTTGCGCCTTGTTGGCGGCGAAGATGGCATTCTTGGCCAGATCGAAACCGCCGACCTGCCAGCCGGGCAGCCGCTCAGCCAGGGCGCGGCAGTAGTACCCCTCGCCACAGCCGAGGTGGACAAGCTCGCGATCGCCAAGAGGAGCGAGCAGGTTCGCCATGGCGTCCACCAGAGGCAGCTGGTGGCCTTGTTCCAGGAAGCGGCGCTTGGCGCGCAGCAGGGCCCGGCTGTCGCTGTCCTTGGGGTTCTTCTTGCCGGGGATGAGGTCCAGATAGCCTTCCGGTGCGGGATCGAAGTGGTGCTTGTTGTCGCAATAGACCCCGCGGGAGGCGGCATGAAGGTGCAGGGGGCTGCGGCAAAGGGGGCATTGAAGGTGCATAGGAGTTCTCTTGGCGAAGGCCATGACGGCGGGGCGTTCGGGATTATAGGGGAGAGGATCGGAAAAGGCTGCCATGGGCAGCCTTTTTATCCAACGGCGCTGTGCGGGCGCCGTCGGCGGAACCCGGTCAGCGGGTACCAAACACCACTATGGTCTTGCCGTGGGCGGAGATGAGCTCCTGCTCTTCCAGCATCTTGAGGATGCGGCCGACGGTTTCACGGGAGCAGCCGACGATCTGGCCGATCTCCTGGCGGGTGATCTTGATCTGCATGCCATCCGGGTGGGTCATGGCATCCGGCTGTTTGGCCAGGTTGAGCAGGGTCTGGGCAATGCGGCCGGTCACGTCCAGGAAGGCGAGGTTGCCGACCTTCTGGCTGGTGTGTTGCAGGCGCTTGGCCATTTGACCGGATAGACGCATCAGGATGTCCGGGTTGACCTGGATCAGCTGGCGGAACTTCTTGTAGGAGATCTCGGCGACTTCGCAGGCGCCTTTGGCACGTACCCAGGCGGAACGCTCCGGATTCTCGTTCTCTTCGAACATCCCCATCTCGCCCAGGAAATCCCCCTGATTCAGGTAGGAAAGGATCATCTCCTTGCCTTCGTCATCCTTGATCAGGACGGCGACGGTGCCCTTGACGATGTAGTAGAGGGTTTCCGCTTTTTCACCGGCGTGGATCAGGGTGCTCTTGGCGGGATACTTATGAATGTGGCAATGCGACAAGAACCACTCAAGGGTGGGATCGCTTTGCGGTTTGCCAATGATCATGAGACTTCCTCTGTAGTGTCATTTTTATGGACTGTGCGTCCAGGCAAGTTGCCAAGCTTGCCATTCCTTACTCTTTGGTCGCAGTAGAATAAGAGCCTTTGCCTGTGCTGACAAGGCTTTGGGGTTTTGCCGTCCACCGGTGAGCCGCCATCTGCTGCGTCGTCCGGGGCATTCTAGGCAAGAAGAGGAGGTCGGATGTTGATTTCGATCTATTTCCCTTTGGGTCGTCGTCCGTTTCGCAGGAGAGGCTGCTGTCGCCACAAACGGGGCTTTATCGTCGGGAACGGGCAAGATCCTGGCGCATGTGCCACTCGACCCCGGCTTGAGGTATGCTATGGGCGTTAGAACCGTCGTCATTGAGAGGAAAGTGAGAGATGAAAGCCAAGGTCAGCTGGGTGGAAGGCATGAAGTTTGTGGGGGAGAGCGAGTCCGGTCATCAGGTGACCCTGGATGGCGCCAACCCGGGTGAAGGTGCCAGCCCGATGGAGATGATCCTGCTGGCTGTCGGCGGTTGCAGCTCCATCGATGTGGTCTCCATTCTGGAGAAGGCCCGTCAGTCCGTGACCGCCTGCCATGTCGAACTGGAAGGGACCCGCGCCGATACCGTTCCCCGGGTATTTGAGCAGATCCACCTCAAGTTCGTGGTGACCGGCAAGGGGCTGGCGGAGAAGCAGGTCGCCCGTGCGGTGGATCTGTCCATGGAAAAATATTGTTCAGTTTCCCTGATGTTGGAAAAAGCGGTAGAAATTACCCATAGTTATCAAATTCTTGAGGGTTGACCGCTAAAGTTTGTCCCGTCGATAACGCCATGACATAAGGAAAGTGCGATGAAAAAAATGATGATGTTGCTTCCCCTGTTCGGTCTGGCCGCCTGCAGCATGCCGCAGCCGACCCAGTATCAATACAGCCAGTATCAGTGCGGGGAAGAGTTGCTGGCCATCACCTATGATGCCCAGGCCGACATGGTGCAGTTCCCTTATGCCGGTGTCTATCACAAGCTGGGGCGCATCGAGTCGCCCAAAGAGACTGCCAGCTATTCCGACGGGGTGACTACCTTCTCCCGTCAGGACAAGCAGGCCACCCTGGTCAAGAGCGGTGTGACCCAGCTGACCTGCGAGTTGAAGTGACCCTGATGCCGTCACGGCGTGCATGGAAAACGGCCTGCGTGAAGCAGGCCGTTTTTGTTGAAAGAGACATCAGTCTGACGGTAGCGAGCCCAGCAACTGGGCGGCCAGTTGCTGGCTAAGCTGGCCACGGGCTTCCTCTGCGACAGGCACGTCGCTGGCGAGCTGGATGGCGCTGCTCCACACCGCTTTCTGGCTATGCCCGTCGAGCAGCACGACGGCCAGGGTCCCCTTGCGGGCATTGGCGGCGGCGTTCAGGCCCGGTGTCATGCCGAGGCGGGAGAAGATCTCGCCATCGCTCATGTCCTGGCTGCCAGCTACCCCGATGGCGACCCAGACGTCGGCCTCATCCAGGGGAACGCTGCGCCAGCCTTTGCCGTCCAGTTGCCGGATGACGGCCTGCTGTACCGGCTCGAGCCAGGGCGCGGCGCTGTTGCCCGCATACTGGAATTGTTCGGCCAGCGCATAGCGTGGTGTCGCCCCGTAGGTCCAATGCTCCGCCGGGCGAACCACCATGGTGCCCGTTTCGACCGTGGGGGCGGCGGGGCCGGAGCTGCAACCCCCCAGCAGGGTTGCCAGCGTGAATGAGAGAAGTGCAGCGCGCATCATTAAGCTCCTTGGCTCAGGTGATCTTGCCCGTTTCGATCAGTTGCTGGATCAGGGGGCGCAGGATCAGTTCCATTGCGAAGCCCATCTTGCCACCCGGCACGACGATGGTGTTCATCCTGGACATGAAGGCGCCGTCTATCATCGACAGCAGGTAGGGGAAGTCCACCTGCTTGATGCCCCGAAACCTGATCACCAGCATACTCTCGTCCAGGCTGGGTATCACCTTGGCGCTGAAAGGGTTGGAAGTATCGACGGTCGGCACCCGCTGGAAGTTGATGTGGGTGCGGGAGAACTGCGGCGTGATGAAGTTGATGTAGTCGTCCATGGAACGCACGATGGAGTCGGTCACCGCCTCGCGGGAGTGGCCGCGTTCCGAGGTGTCGCGAATGAGCTTCTGGATCCACTCCAGGTTGACGATGGGCACCACGCCGATGAGAAAGTCCACGTGCCGCGCCACGTTGTGCTCCCCCGTGACCACGCCGCCATGCAGTCCTTCGTAGAACAGCAGATCCGTCTCGCCGGGCAGATCCTGCCAGGGGGTGAAGGTGCCCGGCATCTGGTTGAAAGGCACTGCCTCGTCGAAGCTGTGCAGATAGCGCCGGTACTGGCCTGTGCCGCTCTGGCCATACTCCTGGAAAAAGGACTCCAGCAGACCGAAGTCGTTGGCCTCCGGGCCGAAGTAGCTGATATGCCGCCCCTGCTCCCGGGCCTTGCGGATAGCCACGTCCATCTCGGGCCTGGTGTAGCGGTGAAAACTGTCCCCCTCGACCACGGCCGCCTTGTATCCAAGCTGGTGGAACATGGAGCGAAAGGCGTTGGTGGAGGTGGAAGTACCGGCACCGGACGAACCGGTGACCGCGATGATGGGATGCTTGGCGGACATAGAATTCTCTCTTCCTTGGGAGTTCCGTTATAAGGGGTGGCCCAAAGTGCGGTCAAGTGCGCCGTCATCCTCCCGCTGCCCCCACGCTTCCCGGCAATAGCGGTGAACGAGGGCTGCCCTGTGCTCTGGGGACGCCGGAATAGGTGCTGCTGGGTGGCGAGCTGGCCATGCGGCCTGATGGTGCGAGTTGGATAGGGGGAGGGCGGGGTGAGCCGCCCGATAAGCCGTGACCGCGTTACGCTTGGGGGAAGTCGTCAGTGGGAGACTTGCCTAAATGAGTCTTTGGGACGACATTGACACTTTCGTGCAGCTCGCTGTAGACAAGCACGGCGCTACCTTGTAGCAATTGTTGCCTGACTGCTTCGACCTTGTCGGTCAGGCTGACATCCTGTTCACCGTATTCGGTGCCTTCTTGCAGCACAAAGTGTTCGAGCAGGTTGGTGAGGGTGTCCGGCTCCAGTTCTTGCCAGGGGATAATCATGATTTCATCTTCACGCAGTGGGTTGCGGATATTGTCGGTGTCTGGTCGGCAAGCGCAAGGGATTTGTCTCGTTTCGCACGAGGGGTGCCATGCCATCCATTGACGAACGCCGACCCTCCAGCCAATTCGAACAGCATCTGTTCGATGCCCGCCGCCGTGCCCTGAGTGCCGGTTTGCGCTGGTACTGGGTCATCAATCTCATCGCCCTCGTATTTCTGCTGACCCGCTTCTACATCTATCGGGATGCACACCTGGTACTGGTCGGCAACCTGCCCTGGTCCTACAAATGGCAGCTCTTTGCCATGATAGGTGTTGGCCTGCTGCTGCCGCTCGGGTGGGGCTGGCTCTCCCGTCAACCCCATGCCATCTGGCTGGTGTCCCTGTGCGTCTGTGCCCTGGCCTGGGGGCTGGCCTGGGCCATGGTGGGTTACACCATCTCGATCGTCGACTTGAAGGGAGGCTTCAGTTTCATTTTCAACATGGTCAGTCTGTTGCTGCTGACCGGTCTCGTCGCCGCGTATTGCGATGTGCGGCTGTTTTACGCACTGGTGTCGGTCCCCCTGCTGTTCTTGTTGGTGAGAGCCTCCTGGAGTCCTGAGCCCTTTGTTCTGGTCAACACCATCGTGGTCGGGGTCTTGCTAGTGGTGCTGGAGACGGGACGGCGCATGCTCAACGGCTGGTTCGAGCTTGCGGTGTCAAGGGAGCACGACAACCTGATGCTGGCAAACAAGATGAATGCCATGGCCAACCGGGATCCCCTGACCGGCATAGCCAACCGTCGCCACTTCGATCAGGCGTGCAAGCGTGCCATTGCGCAAGGCACCACCCAGGATGTACCGCTCACCGTGATCCTGCTCGATGTGGATTTCTTCAAGCGCTACAACGATCGCTATGGGCATCAGGCGGGGGATGAGTGCCTGATCTTGGTGGCCGAGTGCCTGGAGGAGAGTGTGCGGGAGCCCGGCGATCTGGTGGCGCGCTACGGGGGAGAGGAGTTCGTGGTGTTGCTGCAGGAGACGACGCTGGCCGGTGGCCAGGAGGTGGCGGAGCGCATTCGCGCCACTCTGGCGGCCAGGGCTCTGCCCCATGAGGATTCCGACGTAGCCCCCCACCTCACCCTGAGCCAGGGGATAGCCCAGTGGCGAGCCGGGGAGAGCCTCGTCATGCTGCTCGAGCGGGTCGATGGCGCCCTCTATCAGGCCAAGGAAGAGGGGCGCAACGGTTACCGGTTCGCGCCCTGAGTCTGTTGCCGCAACCACTGGCTGATGCGCTCATCCAGCCAGAAACGGGGGCGCCAGGGAGAGCCGTGCAGGAAGCCCACGTGGCCGCCCTGGCGGCTCAGCTCGTAGCGCACCAGAGGGGAGAGCTGCTCCGCCGCCGGAATGACGGCATCGGTCATGAAGGGATCGTCGGCGGCGTGAATGACGAGGGTCGGGATGGGAATGCGGGCCAGCAGGCTCAGGCCGGAGCAGGTCTGGTAGTAGTGATCGGCGCTTTCGAAACCATGGAGCGGTGCCGTCACCAGCTCGTCGAACTCCCTCAGTGTGGCGATGCGGGTGATCTGGGCCGGCTGCCAGCGCGCCCGTGCCGCGCTCTGGCGCCGGATCTTGCTTTGCAGGTTGGTTCGCATGGTGCGCAGCAGGTAGTTCTGATAGACCCGTGAGAAGCCCTGATTGACCCGATCGGCACAGCTTGCCAGTTGCAGCGGGGCCGACACTACCACCGCCGCCTTCAATGGTGCCGGGCAGGCCCGCGCCAGCAGATTGACCAGCATGTTGCCCCCCAGGGAATAGCCGATGGCGACCAGGGGACGGCCAGGAAAACGCCGCCCCAGCTCGGCAATCACCGCTTGGGCGTCCTCGATGGCGCCTGAGTGATAGGCCTGCAGCAGCCGATTCGGCTCGCCACTGCACCCCCGAAAGTGCATCAGCACCGCCTCGTTCCCTTGCCGCTGCAGGTGGGCAAAGAGCCCTTTGGCATAGTGGGAGTGAATGCTCCCCTCCAGTCCGTGGAACACCACCACCAGGGGTTGTTCATCCTGGCCGGGTTCGCCGCTCCAGGCCAGATCGACGAAATCGCCGTCCGGGAGTTCGAAGCGCTCCTGGATGAAGCGGGCAGGCGAGCGGCGCAGCCACTTGGGCAAAATGGTTTGCAGATGGGGGTTGCGGGCCCACCAGGGGGCGTGGAAGTGGCTTTCTGTCAACATGCAGCGACTCGGAAGAGCTGGGAGGAAAAGGGTGCGGCGAGCCCTTGGCTCGCCGCGACATCAGGCCAGCAGACGATCGTGGTGCTCGGCGCCGCGCAGCATGGCCTGGATCAGTTCGTTGGCTTCAAACTTGGTGAGCGCCTCGTGGGCGCCGACCTGATGGGCCCGCTCCACGCTGATCTCGCTGGAGAGGGAGGTGTGCAGGATGATGTAGGCTCCCGCCAGCTTGGCATCGCTCTGCACCTCGAAGGCCAGCTCGTAACCATCCAGCCCCGGCATCTCGATATCGCTCACCAGGATGTCGATCCGCGTGCCCTGGGAGACCCGGGTCTGCATCAGGGTGAGGGCGTCGCGTCCGTTGGTGCAGACCTCGTAGGGGATGTTGATGTAATCGAGCGCCGCCATGAGCTGGCGACGGGCGACGGAGGAGTCGTCCACCAGCAGGATCCGCATCGGCTTGAGCCGCTCGCGCTGCACGTCGGTCAGCACGGGGTAGAGATGGCTGGGATCGTCCGGATAGACCCGCGACAGGATGAGCTCCACATCCAGCAACTGGATCAACTGATCTCCCACCCGGGTCACGCCGGTGACGAAGACGTTCTGTCCCAAGGAGGGAGGGGGCGGCTCGATGTCACGCCAGTTGCACTCGGTGATCTTGTCGATGCCCCGCACCAGAAAGCCCACCAGGGTGCGGCGGCAATCGGTGATGATGATGAAGCAGTGGGGCATCTCCTCCCGGCTGATGGGGCGGTAGCCCACGGCCATTGCCATGTCGATCACCGGGATGGTGGTGCCGCGCATGCTGGCGGCCCCGAGCACGGTGGGATGGGATTGTGGCAGGGCGGTGAGCTGGGTGTAGGGCACGATCTCCTTCACCTTGAGGGTACCGATGGCGAAGGATTGTCTGGCAGAGAGGTGGAACAGCAACATGCCCTGGGATTGGTTGGCCTTGCTCGTCATGGCGGATGTCCTGTTGATCTAGTCGGTGACGGTCAATCGGGTGTTCAGCATAAAGGATGGTGACATGAATGACTCCTTTGTTGTTAGCGGCGGTGAGCCGCAAAACTGGATTTCTTTTGCCATCCTTTTATGCCTCTCTTATCGGGTCGCGGACGGCTGAGGGGAGAGGGGCGCCCCGAGCCATTGCAGATGAGCCTCGGCCAGCGCGCTTTCATCCCGATAACCCAGCCTGCTCACCACCTGTGACGGTGTGCTGCCGCTTCGCAGCAGGCGAATCCCCTGCAACAGTTGCCACTGATCCTGCAGTGCCCGGGCGTCCGGGCCCTCGAGACCGCGAGTGCCCAGCAGGGTCTGCCAGGCAGCCACGCTATCCGGCTGCGCTCTGGCCAGGGCTTGCCAGGCATCTTGCAGTGCCTGATCCCCCAGGGACGAGGTGGTGCAGCCGTGCAACTCATCCCCTATCACTTGCAGCCGCTGCCCATAGGGGCCTTGCCAGTCGCGGGGGCGTGACCAGGCCGCCAGGCTGTCCAGCAGTGCGTCCATCAACGGGCTTGCCTGCAACCAGCCAGCCTGGGCGGGCTGGGGCACCCGCACGGAGCAGGCCAGCAGATCATGCTGGCAGTCAGCCAGAGGGGTGAAGGCGGCGAGGGCATCTGCACAGAGCCAGAAGTGGCTGCCAGGTGTCAGCAGCAGCTCATGGGCACCCAATTTCAGCAGCGCCGCCCCCTGGGTGACGCGCAGCAATTGGCCCATGGGGGAGCGTTTGCGGGGGCCGACCTGAAGGGTGGAAGTGGAAAAATGCTGATATTCGATGGCGTGATGCATGTAAAAACCCTGATATGATGCTGCCTGGAGGTAACAAAAATGGAAACCAGACGTAAAAAACGCTTCATTGCCGGGGCGGTTTGCCCGGCGTGCGGCAAGATGGACACCATGATGCTGTATATGGAGCATGGAGTCGAGAAGGTGACCTGTGTCGAGTGCGGGGATACCCAGGTGCAGACCCAGGAGCAGGTGGACAAGGCCACGCGTGAGGCGGAGCAGGTGATAGGGGTGTTTCGTCCCGAGTGAGGGACATGCCTCAAGGTGATGGTACGCCGGTCAGGCGGGTCGCTGTTGATGACTTTTTCATCATACTGAAGCCGGGCCGACCATATGCTTGTCTGCCTTTTTGAGGTATTCTGAGCCCGTTTTTTTCTATCCGCAGGATCCCTGACATGAAAGTAGCTCCCCTGAGCGTGGTTACGCTGGAATACACGGTCACCGACGAACACGGTGAAGTCATCGACACCACTGTCGGTAAAGAGCCGCTGGTGTATCTGCACGGTACCCGTTACCTGGTCTCCGGCCTCGAAGCCGAGCTGGAAGGTCGCAGCGTGGGCGAGGCGTTCGACGTCACCCTGACGCCGAACCAGGCCTATGGCGAGTACGACGAGAATCTGGTGCAGGAAGTGCCCGGCGAGCTGTTCGACGGTATGGAAGTGTCTGAAGGGGATACTTTTGTGGCCGAGACCGACGATGGTCACCGCCCGGTGACCGTCATCGAGGTGTCCGAGGAGTTCATCAAGGTGGACGGCAACCATCCCCTGGCTGGCGTGACCCTGGGCTTCAAGGTCGAGATCAAGGACGTGCGTGCCGCGACCGCCGAAGAGCTGGCCCATGGCCATGTGCACGGCGCTGGTGGCTGCGGTCACGATCATGGTCATGACCATGATCACGGCCATGATCACGATCATGACCACGGTGGCTGCTGTGGCGGCCATGGTCACAACCATGCACACGATCACGGCGACGATCACGGTCACGGTGGTTGCTGCGGTGGTGGTGGTTGTGGCGGCAAGGGCCATCAGCACTGATCACGGCCTGGCCGATGATAAAAAAACCCGCGCATGGCGCGGGTTTTTTTATGGCTGGCACGCATCAGTAGTGCGGTGGCGGCGTCTCTTCGGCCATGCTGGCGATCTGGCTCGGCTGTACGCTCTGCAATTTATCCACCAGTAGATGGATCTGGTGTTTGAGCCGGTCCAGCTCGCGACCCTGGGTGGTGACCTCGTCGTTGAGCTGCTCCACCGTATATTCGGCAAAGGCGAGGCGGCTTTCCAGGGTTTCGAGGCGTTCGTTTAGTTGCTGACTCATGGGCCTTTTGGTCCTTACTTGATAGTCCAGATTTCAGCCAGGCCACTGGAGCTGGCACTGACGAGGTGGTCATTGTCGCGCAAAGCCACGCCATAGACCACAGCGCTAGGCGGTTTCACCTTGGGATGGGGCGAGACGCGCCAGCTCTGCAACGGCTGGCCGTCACTCACCTGCCACAGAGTGAGCTGGCGGGAGGGGGCGCCGGTGATGAGCCAGTTGCCGCCGTTGGCGAAGCGGGCGCTGGTGTAGACCTCGAAGCGGTGATCATATTGCAACCGGCTGTGCTCCTTGCCGGTTTTGAGATCCCAGATGCTGGCCTGGCGACTGTCTGCGGTGAAGGCGAAGCGTCCGGACGGATCCAGTCTCGCCATCACGACTCGCCCGGCGTGGTTGAAGCGCCACACCACCTGGCCCGTGCGGGTATCCCACAGATAGGCGCTGTAATCGTTGCCGCCGGTGAGGGCATAGCGACCATTGGGGGAGAGATCCACCGTGTTGACCTGTTCGGTGTGGCCGAGGAATTGCAGCCGGCGTCCGGTCTGGGTGTCGACCACTTCCGCCTTGCCGTCTTCACGGCCGATGAGCACCTGGCGGCCATCCGCCGAGATCGCCGCATCGCGCAGGCGGGATTCTGGCAGGGAGTAGTAGCCCTGGGAGCGGCCATCCTGCAAGCGCCAGATGGCGAAGGTGTGCTGGGTGGCGGTGATGGCATGGCTGTCATCGGGGGAGAAGCGGGTCAGGGTGACGAACTCCTCCTGGTCATCGCTCTGGCGCCAGCGCCAGCGCTCCTTGCCCTGTTCCAGATCCCACACCACAGTGCCCTGACCCAGGCTGGAGACCAGCGCGAGCTTGCCGGAACTGGCGAGATCCGCGCTCAGCAGACCCTGGTTGGCGAGGCGGATCTGCTGGCTGGGAAGTGAGCGTTGTTCGCACCCCGTCAGCATCAGGCAAATACCGATGAGATAAATGGCACTTTTGATCATTTTTCCTGTCTCATGCTTTCGTTACCTGCGATCACGGCGTTAGTATAAGGCGCTTATCACGATAAACCTCTCATTTCACGAAGGAACCGAGAGCGGTATTTAGAGTTTTGGAGAAACTGATGAACAATTTTCTGAAGGTGTCCCTGTTGGCTGCGGCGGTTGCCGTCGGTCTGACTGCTTGCCAAAAAGATGAGAAACCTGCTGCGACCAACACCGCAGAGGTCAAGGCAGAAGCCAGCAAGCCGGCAGAGGCCCCCAAGGCTGAGGCCAAGAGCTTTGAAGAGCAATCCGGCTATGCGATCGGCCTCTCCATGGGTCGTTATATCGCCAATACCCTGGAGCGCCAGCAGGAGCTCGGCATCAAGCTGGACAACACCGTGATCCTGAAGGGTGTCACCGACGGTCTGGGCAAAGAAGCCAAGATGACCGACGAGGAGATCCAGAAGGTTCTGCAGGAATACGACGCCAAGATCAACGAGCTGACCAAGGCGAAGGCCGACAAGGATGCCGTGGAAAACCTGAAGAAGGGTGAAGAGTTCTTGGCTGCCAACGCCAAGAAAGAGGGCGTGAAGAGCACTGAGTCCGGCCTGCAATATCAGGTCGAGAAGATGGGTGACGGCGCCAAGCCGAAGGCCACCGACATCGTCAAGGTACACTACACCGGTACCCTGACCGATGGCACCAAGTTTGACAGCTCCGTCGATCGCGGCGAGCCGGCTACCTTCCCGCTCAACCAGGTGATCCCGGGCTGGACCGAAGGGGTGCAACTGATGCCGGTCGGCTCCAAGTTCAAGTTCTTCCTGCCGTCCAAGCTGGCCTATGGCGAGCACGGTGCAGGTTCCATCCCGGCCAACGCCGTGCTGGTATTTGACGTAGAGCTGCTGGCCATCGAAAAACCGGCTGCCGATGGCGACAACGCCAAGAAATAAGCTCAAAGCACCATAAAAACGGCTCCCCAGGGAGCCGTTTTTGCTTGTGTATTGTCGCAATCCCCCGGATAAAGCGATGAGGCCGTCTTGAGTGTGTGGCGGCTAGCCCCCAGAATAGACAACAAAATCAAGCGCAAGGATGGATCTCGTGGCTGAAAGCAAACCCCGTGTCCTGTTGGTGGAAGATACCCGCAGTCTGGCGGTCGTCTATGAGCAGTATCTGGCCCAGGATGGCTACGAGGTGCAGCTGGCAGACTGTGGCCAGCAGGCTTTGGCACAATTGCTGGCAAGCCCGCCCCCCGTGGTGCTGCTCGACCTGGAGTTGCCCGACATGTCCGGCATGGACATCTTGCAGCAGATCACGGAGCGGCAACTGCCCTGCTCCGTGGTGGTGATCACCGCTCACGGCTCGGTGGATGTGGCGGTGGAGGCGATGCGGTTCGGGGCCTTCGATTTTCTCACCAAGCCGTTCGATGGCAAGCGCCTGTGCGCCACGGCGCGCAATGCCCTGAAGCACCAGCAGCTCAGCTCGCTGGTGGCCCAGTATCGGGAAAACTTCGAGCGCAGCTCCTTTGCCGGTTTCATCGGCGCCTCCATGGCGATGCAGGCGGTCTATCGCATCATCGAGAGCGCGGCGCCGAGCAAGGCCACCGTCTTCATCACCGGCGAGAGCGGCACCGGCAAGGAGGTGTGCGCCGAGGCCATTCACCAGTGCAGCCCGCGTCGGGATCAGCCTTTCATCGCCCTCAACTGCGCCGCCATTCCCCATGACCTGATGGAGAGCGAGATCTTCGGCCACGTGAAGGGGTCGTTTACCGGTGCCCAGGGGGATCGCAAGGGGGCGGCCAGTCTGGCGAACGGCGGCACCCTCTTCCTCGACGAGATCTGCGAGATGGATCTCGACCTGCAGAGCAAGCTGCTGCGTTTCATCCAGACCGGCACCCTGCAGCGGGTCGGCAGCGGCAAGCTGGAGACGGTGGATGTGCGCTTTGTCTGCGCCACCAACCGGGATCCCCTGGTGGAGGTCAAGGCCGGACGGTTTCGTGAAGACCTTTACTACCGCCTGCACGTGATCCCGCTGGCGCTGCCCCCCCTGAGGGAGCGGGGAGAGGACATCCTGCTGCTGGCCCGGGAGTTGCTGCTGCGTTATGCCGGTGAGGAGAACAAGCGATTCAGGGACTTTGATGCGGACGCAGTGCAGGTGCTGCTCGACTACCCCTGGCCCGGCAACGTGCGCGAGCTGCAAAACGTGGTGCGCAACATAGTGGTGCTCAACGATGGCGAGCTGGTGAGCCCGGATATCCTGCCACCTCCCCTCAACGGGGGGCGTACCCTGGCCCCGGAGCCTGCGGTCGGGATCGCGGATCCCCAGTCAGAACCCGTGGTCGTTCGCAGGCAGGTTCGTCCGCTCTGGCAGGTGGAAAAGGAGGCCATCGAACAGGCCATCGCCAGTTGTGATGGCAACATCCCCAAGGCGGCGGCCCTGCTGGAAATAAGCCCTTCCACGATTTATCGCAAGAAGCAGAGCTGGGAAGAGGCGAGTCCGGCCTGAGCCGTCACCTCTGCTCCCGGGCAGACATGCTGATGTGCGGGGCGGCCAATTGGTCGCCCCGCACGCTTATCAGAGTTTGGCGAGCTGCTTGAGCCTGGCCAGCCGTTCTGCCTCGTTGGCGGTGAACCAGCCATCCTGTGACAGCAGAAACCAGGCGCGGGCAAAGTACTCGGTCGCCGCGGGATCATTGAGCACGAGTGCATTCTCCCCCAGCTCCTCGAACACATAGCCATCCTCGGGGGTGCCGACGGCGGCCATGTCGTCGCGCAACTGTGCCAGTTCGGCCATGGCCTGTTCATGGCGCTCCTGGGCCCGGCTCAGGCGCGCCAGACTCCAGCGGGCGATAAAGGCTTTGCCCTGGTTGTTGTGCTGCTCGTGCCAAGCCAGGCACTTTTGCTGACAGGCGATGGCCTCGTCGAGGCGACCCAGCTCGAACAGGGTCCAGCCCTGATTGTTATAGAGGCTGGCGAGCCAGCCTCGCGTCCGCTTGTCGTGACTGCGCTCGGCCAGGGTCATCGCCAGCTGGTGCCAGTGGCTCTGCTCCTCCAAGGGGGCGGCGATGGCCACCATGTGGGCCGCATCGATGGCCAGATAGTGCTCTTCGTACTGCTCTCCCAGTTGCCAGGCCTGTTCAAACAGGGCTCTGGCGCTGGCCTTGTCACCGGCGGAGTTGAAGGTGCGGCCACGCTCCAGCAAGGCGCGCAGGCGGGCCCGTGGAGTCGCCTCGGTGAGGCGGGGTTCTATCTCGTCGAGCAGCTGGTGCGCCTGTGCAAACTGGCGTTGCAGCGAATGGGTGCGGGCTATCTGGGTGAGGAGCTCCAGCTCCCATTGCAGGTTGGCGGCACGCGCCTCGGGCAGCAGTGCTTGAAAACGCTGGGCGCTGGCAACGGGATCCTGATAATCCCACAGTGCCATGAAATCGGGCGGATTGTTCATCTGGCCTCCATGCCGGTTATCCGCCCACCAAGATGCCTGAAGGCCATTCTTTGTACAAGAAGGGGACTGGCGCCATCGTGACGCCAGCGCTTGCCGATCAGTAGACCATGGCAAGGCTCATCAGCATCAGACCCAGGGCAGCAAAGGCTCCCTCCTTGATAGCCAGGCGCGGTACCAGTGCCTTGGGCAGGGCAGGGAACAGGCTCAGGGCAAAGCCGAACCCCGGCATCAGCCAGTGGAAAGCAGGGCTTCTCAGGGCGGGATCCGCAGCGCCATTGATGACGATGAGCAGGATAAAGAGGGTGAAGGCGGGCAGGATAAACCAGCGGGCATGGCCGGCGGCAACCGCCCGCAGTGGCGAGATGCGATAGAGCACCAGGGTCACGAGGAAGAGGGCGAGGGGAGCCAGCAGATAGAGCGGGGCCGGGTTCATGATGAGTGTCTCCTGACAAGGGGGGCAGAGTGTAGGCAGTCCGGGTGGGGAATGACCAGTCCCCCGCGCCCGGGCTGTGAAGCGGATCGCAGGGCAAAGGTTTGCCTGGGCAGGATCAGCGGAACCAGAACCAGAGCACGGCAAATACCAGCCAGCTCAGCACCAGCAGGATCCAGGGCAGCGGGTGCTGGCGGGTGAGCTCGATGACCTCGGCTTCGCTCTCCTCTTCCGGCGTCTCTTGGGAAGAGTGCCTGGCTTTGGCTTGCAGTTTCTTCTGGCGGCTGGCCTCGCGGGCCTTCGCCTTCATCTGTTTCTTGTATTCGTCTATGCCCTTCTGGATCCCCTGGGCGATGAGCTGGGTTTGCTCCTTGGTCTGCCCCGGCTTCTGGTTGGCACGGGCGATCTTCATCGCCTCCTGCTGGGTTTCGGGGGAAATTTTGTCGTACTTGGCCATTCCAGGCACTCCTTGGCATTGATTGGCGGGCAGTATGCCATAACCGTTACCGGCGGGCTGCCATCATGGGGGAAATTGCTCTGCGAGTGGGGTGCCTCTGTTCCAAATAGGGGAAACAGGTTGCGTGGATGATCACATTTGGCGGAATTTGTGAGTCGCCGATGAAAAACCGTCACATGTTGTTTGTTATATTACCGCCCGATCCTGGATAGGGTCGTCCAATAACAAAATAACAAGGTGATATGGAAATGAATTATAAATTTGTCAAAGGAAGTATCGCACTGGCAGTGCTTGCCGCATTGAGCGGCTGCAATACCTCAAGCAACGACAGCGTCGCCCCCTGCACCGAAAATGTCTGCAAGCTGACCATTTTGCATACCAATGATACCCACGGTCGTTTCTGGCACAACGACAAGGGCGAATATGGCATGGCGGCCCAGAAGACCCTGGTCGAGCGGCTGCGTGCCGAGGCGAAAGCGGCGGGCAGCGAAGTGCTGGTGCTCTCCGGCGGTGACGTCAACACCGGGGTGCCGGAGTCGGATCTGCAGGATGCAGAGCCGGACTTCATGGCCATGAACAGCATCCGTTACGATGCCATGGCGGTGGGCAACCACGAGTTCGACAACCCCCTGACCATCCTCGAGAAACAGCGTCAGTGGGCCCAGTTCCCGATGATCTCCGCCAACATCTATGACAAGACGAGCGGCAAGCGCTACTTCGATCCCTACAAGGTGTTCAAGCTGGAGAGCGGCCTCAAGGTCGCCGTGCTGGGTCTGACCACAGAGGACACCGCCCAGCTGGTGGATCCCAACAACGTCCAGACCCTCGAGTTCCGCGATCCGACCACTGAAGCCGCCAATCTCGGCAAGCAAATCCGCGACAACAAAGAGGCGAACCTGGTTCTTGCCATCACCCACATGGGCCATTACGAGAATGGTCAGCACGGCAGCAACGCACCGGGTGACGTGGAGATGGCCCGTGCGCTGCCGGCAGGTACTCTGGACGCCATCATCGGTGGTCACTCCCAGAACCCGGTCTGCATGGAGCCGGGCACCCCGGACAAGTACGCCGACTTCAAGCCGGGCGACGACTGTCAGCCGGATCAGCAGAACGGCACCTGGATCATGCAGGCTCACGAGTGGGGCAAGTATGTGGGTCGTGCCCAGTTTGACTATCAGAATGGCAAGCTGACCCTGACCCAGTACGATCTGATCCCGGTCAACCTGAAGAATGCGGACGGTGATTTCATTCAGGAAGAGATCGTCAAGGATCCCGAGCTCTACAACACCCTGCTCACCTATCAGGAGAAGGGACAGCAGGAGCTGGGTGTGGTCATCGGTGCCACCGATGGCGTACTGGACGGTGAGCGCGCCAACGTCCGCAACAAGCAGACCAACCTGGGTCGTCTCATCACCACCGCGACCGCCGAGAAGCTGAGCACCGACTTTGGCATCGTCAACTCCGGTGGGGTGCGTGCCTCCATCGCGGCAGGGGACATCAGCTACCGTGACGTGTTGACCGTGCATCCGTTCGGCAACACCGTCAACAAGGCGACCATGAGCGGCAACGAGCTGCTGACCTACCTGGGTCAGGTCGCGACCAAGACCGCCAATACCGGTGGCTATGCCCAGTTCGGCGGCATCAAGATGACGGTGGATTGCCAGGCCAAGAGCGTGGACATCGCCACCATCGGCGGGAAGGCCTTCGATCCGGCAGCAACCTACAGCTTCTCCATCCCGAGCTTCAGCGCGGCCGGTGGTGACGGTTATCCGAAGATCGACACCATCAATGCCGGTCTGGTGGATGCCGGTGTGCTGAAGGATTATATCGCGGTGAAGAAGACCATTCAGGTCGCCGATTATCAGCCGGCCGGCGAGGTCAGCTATATCAACTCCACCTCGGTAGAGGGTTGCAAATAATCCCTGCACCCCGAGCCAATAAAAAAGAGAGGCAGTCATGGCTGCCTCTCTTTTTATTTTCAATGTCATCAGCAGTGTCTCTCGGGAAATATATCCGGCCACGGGAAGCTGCCCCGAAATAGGGCATGACACGATCTGATGGCAATAAAAAGGCGACCCTGAGGTCGCCTTGATGAAATGGGTCGGTTGAGCCTTAGAGCTGCTCGATGCCGACGATATGCCAGGGGGCATTGTCCTTGGCGAGATCACGCTCGAGGTGCCACACCTCCTTGATGTCCTCCTCGACCTGCTCCTGACGGTCCATGTAGCGGCCGCTGAAGCGCACGCTCACCTGGGCCCAGTCGCTGCCGTAGTCGGCACGGACCAGCTGGGTGTCCACGTACATCACCTCGGTGTGCTGCTCACCGGAGAGCTCGGCGCGTTCTGCCTTGAGGTGCTCGAACAGCTCGGGGCTCACGTACTCGCGGATCTTCTCCAGGTCGTTCTTGTTCCAGGCCTCTTGCAGGGTGCGGTAGTGATCGCGGGCGCCGGCCAGGAAGCCGTTCATGTCAAAGCCCGGGGGCAGACGGAAGGGCACGTCGCTGTCGGCAAAACCGGTGGCCTGCGGGGCGCTGTGGCTCTGCTCGAACTGCTGGGGGGCCGCGCTCTGGGGCGGTTGATAGCCCGCATAGGCCGTCTGTGGCTGGGCCGCTGCCGCCTTGTTCCTGCGCAGGGCTCGGAACAGGAAGACACCGCCCAGTGCCAGCAGGGCGATCAGCAGGAAGTCCATCCCTTGCAGACCTTCGAAGGCACCGCTGCCCAGCAGGTAGGCAAACAGACCGCCGGCCAGCAGACCACCCAGCAGGCCGCCCATCATGCCGCCTTTCTTGGGTGCCTGAGCGCCCACGGTCGGGTTCTTGGTGTCGACCGGCTTGGCTGCAGGTTGGGCCGGAGCCGTCTTGTAGCTCTTGCCAAAGGATTTGCCGCCACCAAGTTTCTTGGCCTCGGCGATGGGTGCCCCAAGGCCAATGGCCAGGATCAGGGCAAACAGGGTCAGCATCTTTTTCATTTTGACTCTTTCACTCTCATGTAGGTGGGGGCATGCTCTGCTTGTGCAAGCTCAGCGAGGCGCATGGCAGGCTGCCAGTCCCTTTTTGTGTTGCAGCTTGCGGGTATGATTATCACGGATGGCATGAATTATTCATGAACAGATTGAGTCGTCCGACAGGGGAGGCGCCCATGAGACACAGACGGCCGAGTCGCTCGGTGCGCAGGTTGCGCAACAAGCAAAGAGCAAGAACGAAAGATCAGACCCTGGTCTGGCCCTTTCTCGTACTGTGAGGCAGGTCTGCGGCGCAGAAGTGGATGACGCTGACGAGGCCAGGGTCCCGTCTTGTCGCCGGATGCGATGACGGGACGTATTAGCACTCGCGATGGCGGGGTTTCTTTTGTAAAATTCCCGTCCCCTTCCCGCTGCGGTTTTTATGTGTATGGCAGAGCAAGTGACGGCGAAAAAAGACGCCAAGACACAACAGCTGAAAGTACCCCCCCACTCTTTTGAGGCCGAACAGTCCGTACTGGGCGGCCTGATGCTGGACAACGAGGCCTGGGATCGGGTCGCCGAACGGGTGATCGACAAGGATTTCTACAGCCGCCCGCACCGCCTGATCTTCCAGGCCATGACCCGCCTCTCCAATGCGGGCAACCCCATCGACCTTATCACTCTGCAGGAGGAGCTCGAGCGCTCCGAGCAACTGGAAGAGGCCGGTGGCTTCGCCTATCTGGTGGAGATCGCCAAGAACACCCCGAGTGCCGCCAACATCAGTGCCTACGCCGAGATCGTGCGTGAGCGGGCGGTGGTGCGGGAGATGATCTCGGTCGCCAACGAGATAGTCGAAGCGGGCTACGAGCCCCAGGGGCGTACCTCCAACGATCTGCTGGACTTGGCCGAGAGCAAGGTGTTCCAGATCGCCGAGCAGCGCACAAGCGCCAACGAGGGCCCCCAGCCCCTGAAGCTCATCCTCGAGCAGACCGTCGACAAGATTGAAGAGCTGTTCAAGACCCCCCACAACGGGGTGACCGGCGTGTCGTCCGGCTACAACGATCTGGACAAGATGACCGCCGGCCTGCAGCGTTCGGATCTGGTCATCGTCGCCGCCCGTCCCTCCATGGGCAAGACCACCTTTGCCATGAACCTGTGCGAGCACGCGGCCCTCACCGCCGACAAGCCGGTGCTGATCTTCTCCCTCGAGATGCCCTCCGAGCAGATCATCATGCGTATGCTCGCCTCGGTGGGGCGCATCGACCAGACCAAGGTGCGGACCGGCCAGCTCGACGACGAGGATTGGGCGCGGCTCTCCTCCACCATGGGGCTGCTGCTGGAGAAGGGGAAGATGTACATCGACGACTCCTCCGGCCTGACCCCGACCGAAGTGCGCTCCCGTGCCCGTCGGGTGGCGCGGGACAACGGCGGCATCAGCATGATCATGGTGGACTACCTGCAGCTGATGCGGGTGCCGGCGCTGTCTGACAACCGTACTCTGGAAATCGGTGAAATCTCCCGCTCCCTCAAGGCGCTGGCGAAAGAGTTGCAGTGCCCCGTGGTGGCGCTCTCCCAGCTGAACCGAAGCCTGGAACAGCGGGCCGACAAGCGCCCGGTCAACTCGGATCTGCGGGAATCCGGCTCCATCGAGCAGGATGCGGACTTGATCATGTTCATCTACCGCGACGAGGTCTATCACGACGACAGCCCCGACAAGGGGATCGCCGAGATCATCATCGGCAAGCAGCGTAACGGCCCCATAGGACGAGTGCGGCTCACCTTCCAGGGTCAGTTCTCGCGCTTTGACAACTACGCGGGCCCGGCGTTTGATGATGACTACTAAGTAAGCCGGGAGCCTGCTCCCGGCATCCATAAACAGTTTTCCCGGTTCGACAATTCTGCCGGTCCGGCCTTAGACGATGAGATTTGAGGGCTGACACCACCCGGTGCCTGATTATCATGCCCTCGTAAGGGAAAACAGATGAAAGCGGCTATCGCCCAGATCAATACAGCGGCCCTGCGCCACAACCTCGCTGTGGTCAAACGCCACGCCCCCCAATGCAAGATCATTGCCGTGGTCAAGGCCAACGCCTATGGCCACGGCCTGCTGCCGGTCGCCCGCACCCTGGTGGATGCGGACGCCTACGCGGTGGCCCGCATCGAAGAGGCGCTGATGCTGCGCTCCTGCGCCGTGGTCAAGCCCATCGTGCTGCTGGAGGGCTTCTTCAGCGCCGCCGACCTGCCGGTGCTGGCGGCCAACAACCTGCAGACCGCGGTGCACACCTGGGAGCAGCTCGAAGCGCTGGAGCAGGCCGAGCTGCCTGCCCCCGTGGTAGCCTGGCTCAAGCTCGACACCGGCATGCACCGACTCGGCGTGCGGGCCGAAGAGATGCCCGCCTTTATCGAACGCCTCGGCAAGTGCAAGAACGTGGTGCAGCCGTTCAACGTCATGACCCACTTCAGCCGCTCCGATGAGCTGGAGCAACCCACCACCCGCGAGCAGATCGATCTGTTCAGCCAGCTGACTGCGCCGCTGTTGGGCGAGCGCGCCATGGCCAACTCGGCAGGCATCCTGGCGTGGCCGGATTCCCACTGCGATTGGATCCGCCCCGGCGTCATCCTCTACGGCGTCTCCCCCTTCCCTAATACGGTGGCGGCGGATTACGACCTGCAGCCGGTGATGACCCTCAAGACACAACTGATTGCAGTGCGGGATCACAAGTCGGGCGAGCCGGTAGGCTATGGCGCCAACTGGGTGTCGGATCGCGATACCCGGCTCGGGGTGATTGCCATCGGCTATGGCGACGGTTATCCGCGCATGGCCCCCAACGGCACGCCAGTGCTGGTCAATGGCCGCATCGTGCCTCTGGTGGGGCGCGTCTCCATGGACATGACCACGGTGGATCTCGGCCCCGGCGCCACCGACAAGGCCGGTGACGAGGCGGTGCTCTGGGGGGAAGGGCTGCCGGTAGAGCGGGTGGCCGACCAGATCGGCACCATTCCCTATGAGCTCATCACCAAGCTCACCTCCCGCGTCTTTATGGAGTATGTGTAGGCGAGTCGCCCCTCATCCCCCATCCTTCTCCCGCGAGGGGAGAAGGGAGAACAAAAAGGCCGCCCCGACAAGGGCGGCCTTTTTCATGGGCGTGTCCCAGAGACGAAAGAACAAGCCCCGCATCGGCGGGGCTTGAGTCTCCGTCACTATGTGGCGCTTAGCCTATGGTCATCAGGCTGGCATTGCCACCGGCGGCGGCGGTGTTGACCGAGAGGGCGTGCTCGATGAGCAGGCGCTCCAGCGGGATGTCGGTCTCGCCGCGATGCAGGCCGTGCACACCGATGATGGCGCCGTTACGGGCTGCCTGGCGCGCGGCGGCGAGCTTGCTCACCTCTCGCAACTGATCCGAGTCGCCGTGGTGCAGCAGGGCATCGAAGTCCGTCTCCCCCGTGGCCCAGTCCGCCACCAGCGCGATGGGATCCCGCACCTCGGTCGGCAGGGAAGAGAGCAGGGAGCGTGTCTGGGCATCGTCCGGCAGCAGCACCTGGCTGCCGACCGCCAGACAGGCGGCCAGCTGGGCCAGCAGGTCGGCCTTCTCCTGGGCAAGACAGAGCACCCGTTCCCGGGGCAGCAGGCTGTAGCTGTTGCGCTCGCCGGTGGGGCCGGTCAGCAGCTGGGTACGGCCGCTCTGGGAGATCGCGGCGTAGTGATCGCACAGGGCGGCGAGGGCCGGATCCTGCTTGCTCGCCCAGTCGCGCAGGGCCACGAGGGGGGCTTTCGCCTCGGCATGCAGGGCACCGGACTCCTGGTGCAGCTGGTTGGCCACCGCTTCCTGGGGACGGGCGCCGAGCAGGCGATACATGTAGAGCGGGCCACCGGCCTTGGGACCGGTGCCGGAAAGCCCTTCCCCACCGAAGGGTTGCACCCCGACCACGGCGCCCACGATGTTGCGGTTGACGTAGAGGTTGCCCACCTTGGCCACGTTCACCACCTGGGCGATGGTCTCGTCGATGCGGGTATGGACACCCAGGGTCAGGCCGTAGCCGCTGCCGTTGATCTGCTCGAGCAACTCCCCGAGCCGGGTGCGCGGGTAGCGGACCAGGTGCAGCACAGGGCCGAACACTTCGCGTCCCAGTTCGTCCAGGCTGTCGAGCTCGATCAGGGTCGGCAGCACGAAGGTGCCGCGGCTGCAGGCATCCCCCTGGGTGCGAGCGATCTGGTGCACCTTGCGCCCCTTGTCGCCCATCGCCTTGATGTGGCGTTCGATGTTGGTCTTGGCCTCGGCGTCGATGACGGGACCGATGTCGGTGGAGAGGTGCTCGGGGCTGCCGACCTTGTACTCGGCCATGGCGCCCTTGAGCATCCGGATCACCCGATCCGCCACGTCATCCTGCACGCACAGCACTCGCAGGGCGGAGCAGCGCTGACCGGCGCTGTCGAACGCCGAGGAGATGACATCCATCACCACCTGTTCGGTCAAGGCGGAAGAGTCGACGATCATGGCGTTCTGGCCGCCAGTCTCGGCGATGAGGGGAATGGTGCGACCCTGGGCGTCGAGGCGACCGGCCAGGTTGCGGGAGATGATGCCCGCCACCTCGGTGGAGCCGGTGAACATGACGCCGCGCACCCGTTCGTCCGCGATGAGCGCCGCACCCACGGTCTCACCACGGCCCGGCAGCAGTTGCACCGCACCGGCGGGAACCCCCGCCTCCAGCAGGATGCGCACCGCTTGTGCCGCGATGAGGGGGGTCTGCTCGGCAGGCTTGGCCAGCACCGTATTGCCGGCGGCCAGGGCCGCGCACACCTGGCCGCTGAAGATGGCCAGGGGGAAGTTCCAAGGGCTGATGCAGACCACGGGGCCGAGCGGCCTGTGGGTGTCGTTGGCGAAGTGGTTGCGCGCCTGGGCGGCGTAGTAGCGCAGGAAGTCCACCGCTTCGCGCACCTCGGCGATGGCGTTGGCGAAGGTCTTGCCGGATTCGCGAACCAGCAGGCCCATCAGGGGTTGCAGTTCGGATTCCATCAGATCGGCTGCCCTGTCCAGCACGGCGGCCCGCTCGGCTGGCGGGGTGGACTGCCAGATCTGGCCGCTCGTGAGGGAGCAGGCGAGAGCCTTGTCCACCAGCGCTACCGTGGCTTCGCTCACCTGACCGACGACATCGCGGTGATCCGCCGGGTTGAGCACGGGCTGGAACTGGGTCGGCGCCTCGGTGTCGCAACCCAGCATGGGCACGGCTTGATAGGCGGTGTTGGTGCTGGCGAGCAGGGCGGCGGAGAGTGACCCCAGGCGGTGCTCGTTCGCGAGATCCAGACCTGCGGAGTTCGGGCGCGCCTCGCCGTAGAGATCCCGGGGCAGGGGGATACGCGGATGGGGCAGACCCAGGGTCCCTTCACGGGCGGCCATCTGCTCGATCTGCTGCACCGGATCCTGCACCAGATCCGAGAGGGAGATGTTGTTGTCCGCGATGCGGTTGACGAAGGAGGTGTTGGCCCCGTTCTCCAGCAGGCGGCGCACCAGGTAGGCGAGCAGGGTCTCGTGGCTGCCCACCGGAGCATAGATGCGGCAGGGGCGACCCAGCTTGCCGTCGGCCACCTTGCCGACCACCTGTTCGTAGAGCGGTTCACCCATGCCGTGCAGGCACTGGAACTCGTACTGGCCCGGGTAGTAGTTCTGACCCGCCAGCTGATAGATGGCAGACAGGGAGTGGGCGTTGTGGGTGGCGAACTGGGGATAGATGGCCTCGGGCACCGCCAGCAGCTTGCGGGCGCAGGCGAGGTAGGAGACGTCCGTGTAGGGCTTGCGGGTATAGACCGGGTAGCCTTCCAGCCCTTCCTGCTGGGCGCGCTTGATCTCGCTGTCCCAGTAGGCGCCCTTCACCAGACGGATCATCAGGCGGTGACGGCTGCGCTTGGCGAGATCGATGACGTAGTCGATCACATAGGGGCAGCGCTTCTGGTAGGCCTGGATGACGAAGCCGATGCCGTTCCAGTCGGCGAGGGACGGATCGAAGCAGAGCTTTTCCAGCAGATCGAGGGAGATCTCCAGGCGATCGGCCTCCTCGGCGTCGATGTTGATGCCGATGTCATACTGCCTGGCGAGCTGGGTCAGGCCCAGCAAGGTGGGGTAGAGCTCCTCCATGACGCGATCGTACTGGGCGCGGCTGTAGCGCGGATGCAGGGCGGAGAGTTTGATGGAGATACCCGGCCCCTCGTAGATGCCGCGACCGTGGGAGGCCTTGCCGATAGCGTGGATGGCCTGCTCGTAGGAGGCCAGATAGCGTTTCGCGTCCTCCTCGGTCAGGGCCGCTTCCCCCAGCATGTCGTAGGAGTAGCGGAACCCTTTGCTCTCCATGCCGCCTGCGTTCGCCAGCGCCTCGGCGATGGTCTCGCCGGTGACGAACTGCTCACCCATCAGGCGCATCGCCATGTCGACGCCCTTGCGGATGAGCGGCTCACCCCCCTTGCCGATGAGTCCCTTGAGGGAGCTGTTCATGCCCGCCTCGTTGTGGGTGGCCACCAGCTTGCCGGTGATGAGCAGACCCCAGGAGGCCGCGTTGACGAACAATGAGGTGCTCTGGCCCAGGTGCTGGCTCCAGTTGCCGCCGCTTATCTTGTCGCGGATGAGGGCATCCCGGGTCGCCTTGTCGGGGATGCGCAGCAGCGCCTCCGCCAGGCACATCAGGGCCACCCCTTCCTGGGAGGAGAGGGAGAACTCCTGAAGCAGCCCCTGCACCAGGCCCTGACGGCCGCTGGCGCTCTTCTGGTTGCGCAGCTTCTCGGCGATGCCCATGGCCAGCTTCTGGGTCGCGTCAGCCTTCTCCTTGGGCAGACGGGCCTGCTCCAGCAGCATGGGGACGGCTTCGGTCTCGGGGCGGCGATAAGCCCCCGTGATGGCGGCCCGCAGCACGGACTGGGGCAGAATGCTCTCGGCAAACTCGAGGAAGACCTGGATGCCCTGCTCGGTCAGGGTCTCGACGGCCTCTTCCCCGGCGGCGGCAGCCAGCCCGGAGTGCTCGGGCGGGGTCAGACCGCGATCCAGTTGCTCCAGATAGGTGAAGATGGCTTGCTTGATCAGCCAGTGGGGAGTGCGATCCAGGGTCTGCGCAGCCTGTTTGAGGCGGTCGCGGGTCGCTTCATCGAGTTTGACGCCGAGGGTGGTAGTGGCCATGGGACTTCCTGTGTCTAGAAGGTAACAATATTACCGGACGGTTAAATTTCGCCGATGATGGTGCAACCAGGTGCAACCTTCAAGCAAGAAATTTTAATGTATTGGTTACATTGTTGAATTCTTCCATGAATCCGGTCTCCATCAGGCTCCTTTCAAGCCCGCCGCTTGTCCGCTTTTCACAGCATTATTAATGGGTTGGCAATGCATCTTATGAATGCCTATATAAGGTGCAACCCACTGTGAATCGGGTTGCGCTTTTGCGTGTTCGACCGAGCCTGGGCTGTGAGCGCGGCTCCCCCGTGCGCAGAAGGGGGTGGAGCGCCACCTGACAGAGCCCCGTGCTCTTCTATGCTGTTAGCTGGCCACAGGGGCCAGCTATCGGTGACAAGGAGAAACCCATGGCGCGTGTCAGTACCTATCTCAATTTTGCCCGGGAGACGGAGGCTGCCTTCCTCTTCTATCGCGAAGTGTTCGGCGGTGACTTCAGCGGCCCCATCCACAGGTTCAAGGAGTCCCCGGGTTGCCCGGGCCAGCCCCCTTTGTCGGAGGAAGACGGGGAGCTGGTGATGCATGTGGCCCTGCCCATCCTTGGGGGTCACGTGCTGATGGGCACGGATGCTCCGGCCAGCATGGGGTTCACCCTGGTGCAGGGCAACAACAGCTACCTCAACCTGGAGCCGGACAGCCGGGGCGAGACCGATCGCCTGTTCGCAGCCCTGGCTGAGGGAGGCCAGGTGGAGATGCCGCTGGCGGAGATGTTCTGGGGTGACTATTTCGGATCCCTGGTGGACAAGTTCGGCACCCACTGGATGTTCAACTGCCAGAGCAAGACCTGACGGCAGATCTGCAATGAAAAGGGCGCCATGGCGCCCTTTTCATCTTTATTGCCCATCACTGTCCCTATTTGCTGCGCCTGCCACCTGCGCTGGTATGCCCCGAGCATGGGATTGCAGTGCGCTGAGCTGCCTTATGGCGTGCGACCCACCATGTCAGCGGGGATCACCCAGGCATCGAACTGCTCCGCGCTGAGGTGGCCCGAGGCAATGGCCGCCTCCCGCAGACTCAGCCCCTGATGGTGCGCCCGTTTGGCGATGTCGGCCGCCTTGTCATAGCCGATATGGGGGTTGAGGGCCGTCACCAGCATCAGGGAGCGGGAGAGCAGATCGTCGATCCTGGCCTGGTTCGGGGTGATGCCGACGGCGCAGTGGTCGTGGAAGCTCTGCATGCCGTCCGCCAGCAGCCGCACGCTCTGCAGGACGTTGTAGGCGATCATCGGCCTGAACACGTTGAGCTCGAAGTTGCCGCTGGCGCCGCCGATGTTGATGGCCACATCGTTGCCCATCACCTGGGCGCAGAGCATGGTGAGCGCCTCGCTCTGGGTCGGGTTGACCTTGCCGGGCATGATGGAGGATCCGGGCTCGTTCTCGGGGATGAGCAGCTCCCCCAGCCCGCTGCGGGGGCCGCTCGCCAGCCAGCGCACGTCGTTGGCGATCTTCATGAGGGAGGCTGCCAGCGTCTTGAGGGCACCGTGGGCGTGAACCTGGGCGTCACTCGCCGCCAGGGCCTCGAACTTGTTGGGGGCGCTGATGAGCGGCAGGCCGGTCTGCTCGGCCAGGGTTCTGGCCACCGCCTCGGCAAAGCCGGGAGGGCAGTTGAGGCCGGTGCCCACGGCTGTGCCGCCGAGCGCCAGCTCGCACAAATGGGGCTGGGCGGCCCGTAGATGGCGCTCCCCCTGTTCAAGCTGGGCGACCCAGCCGGAGATCTCCTGGCCCAGGGTGAGGGGAGTGGCATCCTGCAAATGGGTGCGGCCAATCTTGACGATGTGGTCGAAGGCGGCGGCCTTGCCTGCCAAGGTCTGCTTCAGGGCAGCGAGGGCCGGCAGCAACCGCTGCGTGATGGCGGTGACCGTCGCTAGGTTCATGGCGCTCGGGAAGACATCGTTGCTGGACTGGCTCTTGTTTACCTCGTCGTTGGGATGCACCAGCCGCGCTTCCCCCCGGGAGCCGCCGAGCAGTTCGCTGGCCCGGTTTGCCAGCACCTCGTTGAGGTTCATGTTGGTCTGGGTGCCGGAGCCGGTCTGCCACACCATCAGCGGAAACTCGGCGTCGTGCAGGCCGCGCAGGATTTCGTCGGCGGCGGCCATGATGGCCTGGGCCTTGCGGGCGGGGAGTAGCCCCAGGGCGTGGTTGACCCGGGCGCAGGCGGACTTGATGCAGGCCAGGGCATGGATGATCTCCATGGGCTGGCGCTCCCCCGAGATGTTGAAGTGATGCAGGGAGCGCTGGGTCTGGGCCCCCCAGAGCCTGTCCGCCGGGACGGCTATCTCCCCCAGGCTGTCCCGCTCCATCCTGATATCCATGACGTGTCTCCTGCCGTTGAGGTGGTGGCACCCAGCATGAACCCAAACGGCGGCCGGGGCCAGCTTGCACGTGGATACGCTTTGCATATAATAAGTAAAGCTTACTATATGGGTTGCATATCATGAACAAACAACCGGACACCCTTGGCTTTCTCATCGGCGACGTCCAGCGCCTGATGCGCCGCCAGTTCCAGCAGCAGCTGGAGGGAAGCTGCCTCACCCTGGCCCAGGCCAGGGCTCTGGTGCACATTGCACGCAGCGAAGGGATCCGCCAGGTGGATCTGGCGGAGCGGCTCGACATCCAGCCCATCACCCTGGCCCGTCAGCTCGATCAGCTGGCGGAGAGCGGCCTGGTGGAGCGGCGCAGCGACCCCCATGACAGGCGTGCCTATCAGCTCCATCTGACCGAAGGGGCCACCCCCTATCTGGCGATGATCAAACAGGCGTCCGATCTGGTGCATCAGAGGGCCATCGGCGAGCTGGGGGAGGAGGCGACCGAGGCGCTGTGCCGCTCCCTCAAGATCCTGCGTGCCAACCTCGGCCACCTCTGATGCTTTCCTGTGATGCCAACCAACGTGGAGCCATATCATGACCACTGATTCCCCCTCTTCCTCCCGTCCCGCCGCCAACCGGCGCCGCACCCGCCTGCTGTTGCTGGTGGTGGTGCCGGCACTGGCCCTGCTCGGGGCGGGCGTTATCTACCTGCAGGGCGGGCGCTATGTGGAGACGGACAACGCCTATGTGAAGGCGGACAAGGTCCCCATCAGCACCGAGGTGCTGGGCCGGGTGGCCAAGGTGTTCGTCGAGGAAAACCAGCAGGTCCGGGCTGGCCAGCCGCTGTTCGAGCTGGATCAGGAGTCCTTCCGGGTCGCCGTGGCCAAGGCCGAGGCGGAACTTGCCAAGGTGCGCACCGATCTGGTGGCGTTGCAGACCAGTTATCGCGGCCAGCAGGCGGAGATCGCCGTGGCCCGCACCCGCCATGCCTATGCCCTGAAGGAGGAGCATCGCCAGGCGGATCTGGTGACCAGGCACTTCACCTCCACCGCCAATTACGACGATGCCCGCCAGCTCACCATACAGACCGCCCAGCAGCAGGTGGCGCTGGAGGAGGGGCTCAAGAAGATTGAAGCCTCCCTCAGCGGGGACGTGAACCTGCCGGTGGATCAGCAGCCCGCCTATCAGGAGGCCGCGGCCGAGTTGGCCAAGGCCAGGCTGGATCTGGCTCGCACCACCATCTATGCCCCCGCCAACGGCATCGTCAGCCAGTTGCCCAAGCCCGGCCAGTACAATCTGGTGGGCATGACCGCCATGATGCTGGTGGAGACCGACACCCCCTGGGTGGAGGCGAACTTCACCGAGACGGAGCTGACCCATGTGCAACCTGGCCAGAAGGTGGGCATCAGTGTGGATACCTACCCCGATGCGCACTGGACCGGGGTGGTGGAGAGCCTGAGCCCGGCCACAGGCTCCGAGTTTTCGGTGATCCCGGCCCAGAACGCCACCGGCAACTGGGTCAAGATCGCCCAGCGGGTGGCAGTGCGGATCAAGCTGGATTCGGGAGCGGATCTGCCCACCCTGAGGGCGGGTCTGAGTGCCACCGCCGAGATAGACACCGGCCATCAGCGCACCCTGCCTGGCCTGTCAGGTCGAGGTTGATATGACGAGCGCAGCCACAGGGCAGGCAGACCAGGCTTCCCGTCGCACCTTCATCACCCTGTCGGTGATGGTGGCGACCATCATGCAGGCGCTGGACACCACCATCGCCAACGTGGCCCTCCCCCACATGCAGGGGGCGATGGGGGCGACCCAGGATCAGATCTCCTGGGTGCTCACCTCCTACATAGTGGCGGCCGCCATCTTCATGCCGCTGACCGGTTTCATCTCGGCAAGAATTGGCCGCAAAAGGCTGTTCATGTGGTCGGTGGCGGGCTTTACCGTCGCCTCCATGCTGTGTGGCGCGGCCCAGAGCCTGGAGCAGATCGTGCTGTTCCGCCTGCTTCAGGGGATCTTCGGTGCCAGCCTGGTGCCCCTCTCACAGGCGGTGCTGCTGGACACCTATCCGCCGGAGAAGCACGGCTCCGCCATGGCGCTCTGGGGGATTGGGGTCATGGTGGGCCCCATTCTGGGGCCGTCGCTGGGGGGCTGGCTCACCGAGTACTACAACTGGCGCTGGGTCTTCTACATCAATCTGCCGTTCGGCCTGCTGGCCTGGTTCGGGCTTGCCGCCTTCATCGAGGAGACGAAGATCGATGCCAGCCGCCGCTTCGATCTGCTGGGGTTCGCCCTGCTGAGTCTCGGCATCGGGGCGTTGCAGATGGCGCTGGACAGGGGAGAGTCCCAGAACTGGTTCGCCAGCCGGGAGATCGTCATCGAGACCGCCCTGATGGTGATGGCGTTCTACCTCTTCGTGGTGCATATCTTCACCCACCCGCATCCTTACATAGAACCGGCCCTGTTCCGGGATCGCAACTTCAGCGTCGGTCTGCTCTTCATCTTCATCGTCGGCATCATCTTGCTGGCGACCATGACGCTGCTGCCTCCCTTCATGCAGGGACTGATGGGTTACCCGGTGATCGACGTGGGTTACCTGCTCGCCCCGCGCGGGGTGGGCACCATGGTTGCCATGATGCTGGTGGGCAGGCTGTCGGGCCGGGTGGATGCCCGTTACCTCATCCTGTCAGGGCTGCTGCTCACCAGCTTCTCCATGTGGGAGATGACCCTGTTCAACACGGACATCGACAGCTGGGACATAGTGCGCACCGGCATCATCCAGGGGCTGGGACTCGGCTTCATCTTCGTGCCACTCTCCACCATCACCTTTGCGACCCTGGCGCCGCGCTATCGCAACGAGGGGACGGCGCTGTTCAGCCTGGTGCGCAACATCGGCAGCAGCATCGGCATCTCGGTAGTGATCACCTATCTGGCCCAGCGATCCCAGATGAACCACGAGGCGTTCGCCGCCTACATCACCCCGTTCAATGTCAACCTGCATCAGGGCGGGGGCATGGCGGAGCTGATGACGCCGAAGGGGCTGGCCATGATCAACGGCGAGGTGACCCGGCAGGCCAGCCTGCTCGCCTACCTGCAGGATTTTCGCCTGATGATGTGGGTCAGCCTGTGCGCCGTGCCGCTGGTGGTGTTGCTGAGGACTCCCGGGCGCAGCGGCTCTAGGGAGGAGATGGCCATTCTGGAGTGAATCACGAAGGGGCGAGCAACAAAGAAAGAGGGATGGCGCAGGCCATCCCTCTGTCGTTTGGCAGGATCAGCGTGCCGGCGTGAAGGGGGTGAGCGCTGCCAGAGGCGCAGCGTCCCCGTATTCCCGGACGGGTTCGCCGTGCTTGAAGATCTTGAAGGTCTCGCCCCGGGCGCTCCAGTACTCGATGTGATCGCCGCCGATCTGCAACAGGCTCGCCTCGCGCAGGGCCACCACGGATTCGCTCGGGTTGATGGCGCAGAACTCGGCCAGACGCTCGTCCCGGGTCTCCCCCATGTGGCCGCTGATGCTGGCGTCCAGATAGTGGGGGTTGATCTGCACGGGGAAGAGCCCCAGCGCAGGCAGCACGACGGCGCTGCACACCGGCATGTCGTTGGTGGTGCGGATGCTGGGGGTGGCCACGTTGCAGCCGGCGCTCCAGCCCACATAGGGCACGCTCCGCTCGCGCACCGCACGCTGGATGGGGACCACCAGACCATACTCGTGCAGCCGCTGGTTCAGGAGCCAGGTATTGCCGCCGCTGATGAAGATGGCGTCGGCCCGGTTGATGGCATCCACCGGATCGTCGAAGTGATGGATGCTGATGGCGTCCACCCCCAGACTCTCGGTGAGCTCCCGGGCACGGGCATCCCAGTCGCTGCGGATCACCGCGTAGGGGATGAGCAGGATGCGCTTGACCTGGTTGCGAGCGAGCAGGGCTTGCACCCGGTCGCGGGCCCAGCCGAGCAGGCCGGGGTGTTCTGTGGTTTTACCGTTGCTGAGCAGAAGCAGTTCCATGATGTGTCCTCGAAACAAGGCGCAGGACCCGGGCGATCCTGGTGAAGAGAAGAGGGCACTCTACCGCCATCGAAGCGCCAAATGTGTGATCCCTGCCCGTTTTGTACGGTTGCAGGCCACTCAGAGTTGTTCGTTCACCTGCGCGTAGCGCAGCAGCATCTCGGCGAGGGAGTTCACCGCCAGGCGTTTCATCAGGCTGGCGCGGCACACCTCGACGGTGCGCACCGAAATGCAGAGATCCTGCGCTATCTGCTGGTTCTTGTGGCCCCGGGCGATGAGCTGTAACAACTGGCGTTCGCGCGGGGTGAGGCGCTCAAAGGCGGCCAGCTGGGCGAGGCGGGTGGCCGCCGCCTGCGTCGCCTGCTCGGCCCGCTCGATGGCGGCGAGCAGGGGGGCCAGCTGCACCGGCTTTTGCAAGAAATCCACCGCCCCCTGCTTGAGGGACTCCACCGCTAGGGGCACCTCGCCGTGGCCGGTGAGAAACAGGATGGCGATGGGGCTCTGGGCCGCCTTCAGCCGCTGCTGCACCTCGGGGCCCGACAGCCCCGGCATGCGGCAGTCGAGAATGAGGCAGGCGGGCTGGTGCAGGTCGACCTCTGCCAGAAAGCGCTCGCCATCGGAAAAGCTGAACAGCTGTCGCTCGTCGCAGCTCTCCAGCATGAAGCGCAGGGAGTCGAGCACGGCCTCGTCGTCGTCGACCAGATAGAGCGGGGGGCGGGCAGGGGACGTCATCTCAGTTCCTCGGCATGTCGGTGGATGAAGGGAGGGTTTCGGGGGGCGGCACGGGCAGAATGACCCGGGCCAGGCAGCCGTGGGGGCTCAGGTTCTCCAGGCTGAACTGGCCGCGATGGCTCTCGACTACCTCCCGGCAGATGGCCAGCCCCAGCCCCATGCCATCGGGCTTGTCGCTGTAAAACGCCTGCTGAAGTTCGGTCGTGGGGACCCTCAGGCCGGCACCGTTGTCACGGATCTCCAGCAACAATCTCTGCGCCTCGAAGGCGATCAGCAGCTCAACCCGGGCAGGCTCCTGTGCCGCTGCTGGCGTAGGAAGGCGAGCCCTCTGCGCCGCACTCTCGGCGCCATTCTTGATGAGGTTGACCAGCAACTGCTCCATCCCGGTGCCGTCCAGAGGTAACGGGCGTGGCTGGCCTCGCCAGTGCAGGGTGAAGGCGACGTCGAGCGGCGCCAGCATCTGCTCCAGCAGGGGGCACAGCTCCGCCACCAGGGTGGGCAGGTCGCAAGGCGCGAAGCGGGGAGGGCGCTTTTGCAGCCTGGCTCTGAGCCGGTTGACGGTCTGGGTGATGCGCTGGACCTGGAGCCCTATCTGCTCCAGGGCCTGACGCAGGGAGGCCTGGGCGGCAGACTGGGCCGGATCCTGTGCCAATTTGTCCAGTCGCAACAAGGCTCCCTGGCTGTAGTTGGCGATGGCGCTCAGGGGCTGATTGATCTCGTGGGCCACGTTGGCGCCCAGCTCGCCCAGTTCGGCGAGCCGTCTGGCCTGTGCCAGCTGGCGTCCCTTCTGCTCGAGCTGGTGGCGGGCTTTGAGCAGCCGGCGCTGGCTGCGGTTGAACAGGTATTGCAGCAGCAGGTGGTGGCCCCCCAGCAGCAGCACCAGCGCCAGGGCGCCCCAGCCCCACTGCTGATGCTGGCGCAGCCAGTGCCAGGCCGCTTGCCACCAGGGGCCCTGCAGCGGGTGGCGATCCAGCGCCTTGAGCAGGCGGTCGATGGCGAGCTCGCTGGTGGGCACGGTCCAGCCCGCCGAATCGGCGGCGATGGCCGCCTCGCTATCAGCGGGCAGATCGTACAGCGCGCGGGTCACCGCCAGCGCCAGCGCGGGGGAGGCCCGCTCTGTCTTGGCGAAGGACCAGTTGGGGTAGAGCCGGGTCGAGCTCTGGCAACCAAAGCCGGCCGGCGCCTGATCGTCCAGCACCCGAAACGCCCCCCTGGCGACCTTGCCTTCCCGCTCCATGCGCTCGAGCTGACACACCGGCACGATGGCGGCAGCCACCTCCCCTGCCGCCAGCCGCTCGATGAGCCGGTCCAGCGGAAAGCCGGTGAACTGCACGGTGGAGAAGAAGCGCTCCAGCCTGACCCCCTGTTCGCCTGCCTCGAAGCGAAAGGCGAGGTAGCCGCCGAAGGCGTTCTCCGAAACGGCAGCGACCGCTTGCCCCTCGAGGTCACGCCAGTGTTGGTAGGGGGTCTGGGCAGGCACCACCAGGGCAGCGCCGATGGCGAGGTTGTCCCCCCCGGCCGGACTCTTGAGGGTGGCGAGCCAGGCCAGCGGATACTGGCGCGCCAGACTCACCGACTGGCCCGGGTTGGTGATGACGAAATCGAGGTGCTCGCGGGCGACGGCCTCGGCCAGCTCATCAAGCCCCAGCGGATGCAGCACGAAGCGATGGCCGGGCACGCGCAGTGCCAGCCAGCGAAGCAGCGGTTGCCACTGGGCTCTGGCCAGGGCCGGGCCGCGGGTGGCCAGCACGCCGATGCGTATCGGCTCGGCCATGGCCTGCACCGGCGTGGCCTGGGATGGTGAGGATTCCTGTCGGGCCGGCGCTGGCGAAGAGGGAGTCGGGGCGGCCTGCACCCGCAGCGGCAGGGCTGACAGGGCGAGCAAGAGCAGCAGGCTGAGCAGGGGCAAGGGAACTGGGGCGTGCAGGGGGATCTCCTCTCTATGCAAAGGGGCAGTCTATCACCGGGACGTGCGCTTGCATGCGAACGGGGGCCGGGAGGGGCGGCAAACGCCGCCCCGGTCACAGTTCAGCAGGGCTGGGACATTTTTTATTGCGCTGGATCAACCCGGCTCCCGGTATGTGGAAAACCACAATAGAGGCGACTTCCTGCGTTGAGGACAATCGGCTCAACCCCTTTCAAGCCAGCTCAGCAGAAGGAAAGACGCCATGGAGCCCAGCAAGCGCCGATTGTTATCCGGGATCGCCGCCCTCACCGCAGGGGCTGCCCTGATCCCCGTCACCCAGGTTCAGGCGCAGTCCGTTCCCGCTCCCCGCAACGGGCGGGCGGCCATCAGCCGGGGGGACGGGCGCAAGCGTTACGGCATGCTGATCGACCTGCGCCGCTGCGTCGGCTGTCAGGCCTGCACCGTGGCCTGCACCATCGAAAATCAGCCCCCCCTCGGTCAGTTTCGCACCACGGTGAGCCAGTACGAGGTGAGCGACGTGGCCGCCCTCGCGGCTCCCGCCTCTCTCTTGATGTTGCCGAGGCTGTGCAACCACTGTGCCGAGCCCGCCTGCCTCGATGTCTGCCCCACTGGCGCCACCTTCCAGCGCGACGACGGCATCGTCGTGGTCAACAACGACTGGTGCGTCGGCTGCGGTTACTGCGTGCAGGCCTGCCCCTACGATGCCCGCTTCATCAACCATGAGACCAACACCGCCGACAAGTGCACCTTCTGCGCCCATCGGCTGGAGGCGGGGCTCTTGCCCGCCTGCGTGGAGAGCTGCGTCGGCGAGGCGCGCATCATAGGTGATTTGAATGATCCCAAGAGCCGGATAAGCCGCTTGCTGCGCGAACACGAGCCGGCGCTCAAGGTGCTCAAGCCGGAGGCCAATACCCAGCCGCGGGTCTTTTATCTCGGCATGGACGAGGCCTTCGTCAGCAAGGTCGACGGCAACCCGGCCCTGCGCACCCTGCTCACCGACGATGGCAAGGAGATAGCCCATGGTCATTAACGAACTGCTGGCCCCGGCTCAGCCCATCACCTGGCTGCCCTGGGCGGTGCAATATTTCTTTCTCATCGGCCTCGCCTACGGGGCCCTCTGGCTCGGCGCGTTTGAGCTGTGGCGCAAGGCGCCGGACCCGCGGCTGCAGACCCTGGCGGCGGTGCTGATGGTGGCGGCTGGTCTGGTGGCTCCCATCGCCCTGACCGCGGATCTGCACCAGCCGGCCCGGGCCTGGCACTTCTACGCCCAGACGCGTTTTGGCTCCGTCATGTGGTATGGCGCCTATCTGCTGCCGCTGTTCAGCCTGCTCTCCATGCTGCTCGGCTGGCTGCTGCTAAGACCCGCCCTGGCCCGGCGCGGTGCAGAAGGGGACAAGATAGCCCGCCTTGCCCGGCTGCTCTGCCTGGGAAGCTGGTCGGGGCACGTCTGGCAGCGGCCGCTCTCTCTGCTGGCGGCTGTGAGCGGGCTCAGCATCGCCCTCTACACCGGGCTCGAGACCATGGCGGTGGCGGCGCGCCCGCTCTGGCATACCCCCTGGTTGCCCTGGCTGCTGACCCTGAGCGCCGTGCTGGGGGCCCAGAGCGCCCTGCTGCTGCTCAACCTCTTGCTGGCGGGCTGGCATGCCCAGACCGAGTCGACCCTGCTGCGCCAGAGCGGCTGGACGTTAGGCCTGCTGGCGCTCTCCCTGCTGGGCTGGGCCCTGTTTGGCGGCGCCTCGGCAGCAGAGGCCGCAGCCCTCCATCGGCTCGACCCGAGCTGGCGGCTGGCGGCCCACTGGCTGTTGCTGACCCTGGGGCTGGCCGGCCTGCTGAGGCTGCTGTGGCCAAGGATCTCTGCCCGCCTGGCACTCTGGGGGCTGGCGCTGCTGGGGCTGCACCTGGTGTGGGGCCTGCGCTGGCTGGTGCTGATCCAGGGACAGCTCGCACCCAAGTACGGGGCCGGCGTCTACCTCTATGAAATCGCCTGGGGCCCGGCCGGTGTGCTCGGCATTCTCGGTACTTTCGGTCTGCTGCTGGCCCTGCTGGTGGCCCTCTCGGAGCTGGTGCGCCCCTCTGCTTCCCCCGCCATCAAGGCACCCACTCCTTTTGCACGCGAGGCACTCTGATGGATCACAGCAAACGCAAGTTTCTCAAGGGCGCCGCCATCGCCGGCGGTACCGGATTGTTCGTCGCCGGTTACAGCGACACCCTCAAGCAGGTGGCGACTGGCCTCGCCACCGGCAGCTCGGGCCAGCCGACCCGGGATCCCATCCATGGCAACTCGCTGGCCGTGGAGTACCGGGTTGACGAGCAGGGGGAGCTGCACCCCAACCCGGCCCAGCGGGTTGCCAACACCATGTGCCTCGGCTGCTGGACCCTGTGCGGAGTGCGGGCCCGCATCGACAACGAGCGCGACCAGATAGTGCGGATCCTGGGCAACCCCTATCACCCCCTCTCCGCTCGCCATCACATTGACTTCAAGACCCCGGTCAAGCAGGCGCTGCTCGCAACCAGTGGCTACCAGGAAGGGGGGCTGGACGGGCGCTCCACCGCCTGCGCCCGGGGCAACGCCATGCTCGAGCAGCTCGACAGCCCGCAGCGGGTCACCCGTTGTCTCAAGCGGGTGGGGCCCCGTGGCAGCGGCCGCTGGCAGAGCATCCCCTTCGAGCAGCTGGTGGCCGAGGTGGTGGAGGGGGGAGACCTGTTTGGCGAGGGCCAGGTTGAGGGGCTGCGGGCCATCCGCAACCTCGCCGAGCCGCTCGACCCGGCAAACCCGGAGTACGGCCCCAGAGCCAACCAGCTGCTGGTGAGCAACGCCTCGGACGAGGGGCGGGATCACTTCATCAAGCGTTTCACCTTCAACAGCTTCGGCACCCGCAACTTCGCCAACCACGGCGCTTATTGTGGCCTGTCATTCCGGGTCGGGGCCGGCGCCCTGCTGGACGATCTGGAGAAGAACGCCCACCTTAAGCCTGACTGGGACGAGAGCGACTTCCTGCTGTTCATGGGCACCTCGCCCCAGCAATCGGGCAACCCCTTCAAGCGCCAGTCCCGCCAGCTGGCGGCAAACCGGGCGCGACCGGGCAAGCCGTTCTCCTACGTGGTGGTGGCCCCCAGCCTGCCCAACACGGTGAACATGCCGTCCGCCCCTGCCAACCGCTGGCTGCCCATCCGCCCCGCCACCGACTCGGCGCTGGCCATGGCCATGCTGCGCTGGATCATCGACCACCAACGCTATGCCGAGCCCTTCCTGATGGCGCCCAATGCCGAGGCGGCCGAGCGGGCCGGTTATCGCGGTTTTTGCAACGCCAGCCACCTGGTGCTCAGCGACGAGTCCCACCCGCGCTTCGGTCAGATGCTGCGGGCCAGCGATCTTGGCTTGCCCTTTGATGGGGAAGCCTATGGAGAGGGGGACGCCATGCTGGTAGAGGAGGCGAGCAGTGGCGAGCCGAGACCCGCCGGCCAGTGTGAGCGGGCCAACCTCTGGGTGGATCGCCCCATTCAGGGCCCCAAGGGGGCGCTGATGGTGAAGAGCAGCTTCCAGCTGCTGGCCGAGGCGTGCCGGGAGCACTCCTTCGCGCAATACAGCGCCGAGTGCGCCGTGCCGGTGGCCGATATCGAGGCGCTGGCGCGGGAATTCACCAGCCACGGCACCCGCGCGGCAGTGGTCTCCCACGGCGGCACCATGAGCGCCAACGGCTTCTACTCGGCTTGGGCCATCATGATGCTCAACGTCATGATCGGCAACCTCAACGCCCGGGGCGGCGCCGTGGCGAGCGGCGGCAAGTTCGATCCCTTCGGGGCGGGGCCGCGCTACGATCTGGCGAGCTTCCCCGGCATGGTCAAGCCAGCCGGGGTCTTCCTGTCGCGATCCAAGTTCCCCTACGAGAAAACTTCCGAATATCGCCGCAAGCGCGAGGCGGGTCAGAACCCCTATCCGGCGCAAGAGCCCTGGTTCCCCATCTCCGGCCCCTTGCTCGGCGAGCACCTGACTGCGGCGGTAAACGGCTACCCCTACCGGCTCAAGGCCTGGATCAACCACATGGGCAACCCCCTCTACGGTCAGGCCGGGCTCAGCAAGGCCATCGGTGAAGAGCTCAAGGACCCCGCCGTGCTGCCCCTTGTGGTCAGCATCGACAGCTTCATCAACGAGTCATCGGCGCTGTCGGACTACCTAGTGCCGGATACCCTGACCTACGAGTCCTGGGGCTGGGCCACCGCCTGGCACGGGGTGCTGACCAAGGTTTCCACCGGCCGCTGGCCTATCGTGGAGCCTAGAGTCGCCAAGACTGCCGAGGGGGATCCGGTCTGCATGGAGTCCTTTTTTATCGCGGTGGCCAAACGGCTGGGGCTGCCGGGCTTTGGCGAGGGGGCGCTCAAAGGGGCGGACGGCAAGTTGCATGGCTTGAACAGGGCGGCGGACTTCTCCCTCTACGGGGCGGCCAACGTCGCCTATCTCGGCGAGCCGGTGCCTCCTATCGGGCCTGAGGATCTCGCCTGGTCCGGGGTGGAGCGGATCCTGCCGGTGCTGAATGCCACCCTGAGTGCGGAGGAGGCGGGCCGCGCCGCCTATCTCTTCGCCCGTGGCGGGCGCTTCGAGCCGGCGGCCAAGGGGCGCGATGACGCGGGTCAGCCAAGCAAGCGCTGGCCCAAGCCGCTGATGGTGTGGAACCCCGAGGTGGGCAGCCGCCGCCACAGCCAGAGCGGGCAATACTTGAGCGGTACCCCGCGCTTTTTCCGCCCCCAGCTGGCGGACGGCACGCCGCTCAATGAGGCGTTCAAGCCGGCCCAGTGGCCGCTGCTGCTCACCAGTTACAAGTCCCACACCATGAGCTCCATGAGCATCGGCTCGGATCGCCTGCGCCAGGTGAACCCCAGCAACCGGGTGCGGCTCAATGCGCAGACGGCGGCGCAGCTGGGCGTCGAGAGCGGGGACAGGGTGCGGGTCAGCACCCCGGATGGCAGCGTGATCGGGGTGGCCGAGTGCGTGGCCGGGGTGCAGGCCGATGCCATCGCCATCGAACACGGTTTCGGCCACAAGGAGCTGGGGGCGCGGGAACATTGGATAGACGGCCAGAAAGTGGTCGCCAATCCCCTGCGCGGAGCCGGGGTCAATCTGAATGACTTGGCGGTGCTGGATCCCAGCCGCCATGGCCGCTATCCCCTGGTGGACTGGGCCATCGGCTCGTCGGCCCGCCAGGGGCTGCCGGCCCGGGTGGAGAAGCTGGTATGACAAACCAATGAAAACGGGGCCTGCGGGCCCCGTTGCTTGTCTGCTCTGCGTCACTGTCACAGTGTGACGTCGACCCACACCAGGCGGTGATCCGAACTGACGCCCTTGGCGATGCCGAGCTTGGGGTCATACACCAGGTGGTAGCCCGGCTCGAAGCTGGCCGGCCAGAACACGCCGGAGGCGACCGCGTTCAGGTTGGCGGAGGGCAGCACGTGGTCGAGCTGCAGGCCGCTGCTGCTGGTGATGCGCTCCGGGGTGGGGCGGTTGTTGTTGCGCTTGCACTGATCCGGATGGCTGGCGAGGCACTCGGGGCCGCCCTGGCTGACCGGGATCAGGGCGCCGTTGGTGACGGCCTGGTTGACCAGCACATGGTTGTGCAGCGCCTGAATGGCGGTGAGATCCCCATCGCCAATCTGGGGATCGGCGTTGAGATCGCCGGCGATGACGAACCTGGCACCCGCGGGCAGGCCACCCGCCTTGCCGGCGTCATCCACCATGTAGCCAGCCCCTGCCACATAGTCCTGCCAGAAGGCTATCTCCGCACGGTTGCGTTTGACGTTGTGGCGCGCCGCGTTGCCGAAGATGGGCGGGGTCGGGTGGGAGATAAGGAAGTGGATCACCTCCTCCCTGTCTCCCTGCCTGATGTGCACCGGCACGTCGGCGTGGTTCTTTGAGGAGAGGGGGAGCGCCTGCCAGGCTGCGTCGTCATACCAGGCATCGCCACACTGGCGGCCGCTCGGGATCGGTGCCCTGGGGTTGTGGCAGTCGTCGATGACGGGGTTCGCTTCGCCCGGCATCTCCTTCCACTTGAATGTCTGGAAGGTGCGGATCTGCCTGGTATCGATGGGATAGCGGGACATCACGGCGAAGGCGTACTGGCCGTGATAGCTGCCAAAGCCCCAGGCGTCGTCCGGCCTGCTCACTCGGCCATCCAGGTTGAGGTCATGGCCGCTCATCAGGCCGGTGTTGGTGGCGAAGTTCTGCAGCACCGGATAGCTGATGGCGGTCACCTCGTCGTGCTGGGCATGGGCCAGGTAGTTGTCGTTGAAGGCGTGGAGGTCCGTGGTGTCGCGGCCCTTGCCGTCATTGTCGAATTCGCTTAGCAGCAACACGTCCGGCCGGGTGCGCTGGATGATTTCGGCGATGTTGCGGATCTGCTGCACGTCGAGGGCCTTGGTCTTCTCGGCGCCGCTCAAGGTGCCGTCGGCGAGGCGGGCCAGCAGGGCATCCTGCTCGGTGCGGGTCAGGGCGAGCTCTTCCCCCAGCATGCCGGGTGCAGTGCGATCGAAGGCGAGATTGAAGGTGGCAAAGCGAACCATGGCGGGCCTCGGCGTCAGTGTGGCCGGGACAGCCTGCCATCTTTGGCAGGAAAATGGCAGCACCCTGCCGAATTTCATGGGAAAGGTGCCCGGGTTTCCCCCGTGACACGCAAGCGCTCGGCTCAGGCCCAGCGGGAGAGAGGGGAGGGAATGGCGTAGGCGTAGCCCTGCTGGTAGTCGCAGCCCAGCCGGTTCGCCACCTCGATATGGGCCTGGGTCTCCACTCCCTCGCACACCACGGCCATGCCGAGTCGTTGCAGGTATTTCACCAGCCCCGTCAGCATGTTGAGGGCATGGGTGCTGCGTACAGCCTGGAGCAGCAGGGAACGATCCAGTTTCACGATCTCGTAGGGGAGCATCATCAGGCGCTGGAAGTTGCATGCCAGGGAGCCGAAGTCGTCACAGGCGATGTGGGCGCCATGGGCTCGCAACACCTCGATCATCTCCCTGTGCTGGTGCTTGATCCTGACGTGTTCCAGCACCTCGAACCAGATGGCGATCCCCAGCTTGCGGGCCTGGAGCAGCACCAGCAATAGCAGATTGCGGTAGGTGGGGCTGGAGAGCGCCGGATTGAGGTTGATGGAGAGCGCATAGGGGCCTTTTTGGGCGAGCACGGGCAGATCGCGCATGATGGCCCTGAGCATGACGATATCGAGGTGCAGAGCATCATCCTCGCCGAGGGCGGCAAAATCGATGCTCTGATAACCCTGGTTGCCGGCATCCCAGCGCCTGGCCAGCACCTCATACCCCTTGACCTGACGATCCTGGCCGATGATGGGCTGATAAAAGGGGATGACGATATCCGCCATGCTGACCATGGCACTCACGGGATACTCTTCTTTGAACGCAAACATGGCTCTCACCTGACGGAACATGGCTGCGCATCATACAGGGAGGGTCTAAAGGGAGGCTGTAGGAAGAGTCTGATAATGGGCGTGGGCAGGAAGGAGGGGGTCAGGGAAGGGCATGGCCCTGTGCAGGTGCGGCGCCAGCCAGGGGGGCTGCGTGCATGGCCTGGGCAAGCCAGGACCAGTCGAGCATGGGGGAGCCCGCCTTGAAGCGCTGATAGGCGCATCCCTGACGGATGGTCAGGAAGAGGGTGCTCGGCAGGCCGAGGCGGTTGAGGTAGCGCACCATCACGTCTCCCTGATAATCCCGCAGCCGCAGTTGCAGCTCGGGCAGTGTCAGCCCGTGCTCGCGACCCGTTTCATCCCAGATTTCAAACATCTGTGTGCACTCCTTGCGACATGAGGCTCCACTGTTTCTAAAAAGTGCGGGAAGGGCAATTGTCAGATCTGACAGCGCCATGTGGATTCTATCCAGAAAAGCGAAAACCCGGCGCGAGGCCGGGTTGTCTGAAGGATGGTGGAGGGAGAAGGATTCGAACCTTCGAAGGCAGAGCCGTCAGATTTACAGTCTGATCCCTTTGGCCGCTCGGGAACCCCTCCACAGGGGCATTGCATATTGTGTTCAGGAAGATGGTGGAGGGAGAAGGATTCGAACCTTCGAAGGCAGAGCCGTCAGATTTACAGTCTGATCCCTTTGGCCGCTCGGGAACCCCTCCACGGGGTATTTTCCTGATTTTTACTTACTTGACGCACTTGAATGGTGGAGGGAGAAGGATTCGAACCTTCGAAGGCAGAGCCGTCAGATTTACAGTCTGATCCCTTTGGCCGCTCGGGAACCCCTCCCCAAGTGCGAGGCCGCATACTACCAGATCCGGCAAGGTTGTGAACCCCTTGGCCGCATTCTGACGACAAAAAAGTGTCAAGTGGTCATTTTTTGATATGTTTCGCTCAAAATTCACACTTTTCAATGACTTTTATGTCGCTGCCGAAACGGCGAGGGGACGTAGGGGGGCTGGCTGCCAGGAGCCACGGGGCTCCTGGCGGATCATGGGGAGCTGGCGCTCGCTCAGGCGTCGGCGGGGCGGGCCTGCTGGCAACCCTGCACCGCATGGGCGATGAGTTCGAGGGCGCTCTGCTCGCAGGGGGGCAGCACCTCGTCGCAACTCGCGATCGGGGTGACGCGGTCTCCCCACTTGATGAGGGCGGCGCCCCAGGTCAGCCCGGCCCCGAAGGCGGCGGTCAGCAGGTAGCTGTTCGGCTTGACCCGACCCTGCTCCAGCGCTTCGCACAGGGCGATGGGCACGGTGGCGGCGGAGGTGTTGCCGTACTGCTCTATGTTGACCATCACCTTCTCCATGGGGGCGTTCATCCGCTTGGCCAGGGTCTCGATGATGCGCACGTTCGCCTGGTGCGGCACGATGAGGTCGATCTGCTCGGGGGCGATGCCGGCCTGGGCCAGTACGGTGCCGGTGGCTTCGCCCATGCCGCGCACGGCGCGCTTGAAGATCTCCTGCCCCTCGAAGTTGAAGGTGAAGAGGCCGTCAATGTCGGCGAAACGCACCCGATCCGTACCGAAGTTCGGCACGTGCAGTATCTCCCGCGCTTCGCTGTCACAACCGAGCTTGCTGGCAATCAGGCCGCTCTCCTGCTCGCTCGCCTCGATGATGACGGCGCCGGCGCCATCCCCGAACAGCACGGCGGTGTCGCGCTTGGCCCAGTCCAGCAACTGGGTCAGCCGCTCGGCACCGATCACCAGCACCCTTTGCATCATGCCGGTCTGCACCAGGGAGGTGGCGACCGAGAGGGCATAGACGAAGCCGGTGCAGGCGGCGTTGAGGTCGAACACCGCCGCCTTGTGGGCGCCGAGAGCCTGCTGCACGGCGGAGGCACCATTGGGGACCAGCGTGCCCGGGGTGGCGGTCGCCAGGATGATGCCATCGAGGGCGGCGGCGTCCAGACCTGCGCACGCCAGGGCGCGACGGCCGGCCAGGGTGGCGAGCGCCTGGGTGCTGACATGGGAGACCCGGCGGGCCTTGATGCCGGTGCGCGGGTAGATCCACTCGTCCGAGGTATCCATGATGGTGCCGAGGTCATCGTTGGTCAGCGAGGCGGGGGGCAGGCATTTTCCCCACCCGGTGATAGTGGCGTATGTCATCTTGTCGTCGCTTGTCGTGATGGCCGCTCTGGGGCGGAAAGTGGCGAAATTATGCCGCACGGGGCGTTCACTGTCATCCTGCGGTCCCCCCAGTGTAAGGGGAGTGGCGGGAGCAAGACCGTGATTTTGCTTAAATTTCCGCTTCTCCTTGCCGTAAGATGAAGGCCCGATCCCGGCGACCCCTTCCCGAGGTGACTCCTGTGCACAAAGCGAATCTCAATCTCTTGCCCACCCTCAAGGTGCTGCTGGAGACCCGCAACATCAGCCGGGCGGCGGAGCTGCTGAACCTGAGCCAGCCCTCCATCAGCAAGCAGCTCGGCCAGCTTCGCAGCGAGTTTGGCGACGAGCTGCTGGTGCGGGAAGGGCAGCGCTGGCTGCTGACCCCGCGGGCCGAGGCCCTGGCGGCCCAGCTTGCCGATTCCCTCGGTGCCCTGGAGCGGCTCTACGAGGCGCCGGAATTTGCCCCCGAGCGCTGCGAGCGGGTGTTTCGGCTCGCCTCCTCCGACTACGTGGCCCAGCACATCTTGCCGGACATCTGTGCGGCCCTGGCGAGGGCCGCCCCCCGGGCGGCGCTGGAGTACAGCCTGTGGGACAAGCGCCAGTTGCCCCAGCTCTGGCAATCGGAGCTGGACATGGTCTCCACCATCACGGAGCTGGTGCCGGACCAGATCCGCGGCCTGCATCAGGGGGAGGACAGGCTGGTGGTGCTGATGGGGCGCCATCACCCGCTCTCTGGCATGGCGCTCAGCCTGGAGGATTACCTCGCCTGGCCCCACCTGCAGGTGAGCGGGGGCGGGGACAAGGACAGCCCGGTGGAGCAGGTGCTGGCCCCCCGCGGGCTCTCCCGCCGCTGGTTTGCCCGGGTGCCCTTCTTCCAGGCAGCGGTGGAGGTGCTGCTGCGCACAGACTGTCTGATGACCACCCCGGCCCATATCGCCTGGCAGCTCTCCCGGGAACATGCCCTGAGTTTTTGCGATCTCCCCTTCGCCACCCGTGTCCAGCAGTATCATCTGCTGTGGCACCAGCGCCACCACCTGGATCCGGCTCACCGCTGGTTTCGCGAGCTGGCCTATCCCTTCCTGCGGGATCACCTGCAATTCACCCTGGGGGAGAGTCGCAAGCAGTTGGCCCGAGGGCCGCAGGCGAGCCGCTGATGGCAGCGGGTTGTGCCACTCTATAGCCACTGGCTATGGGCTCTATTCATAACTTTCACTTCTGGCATAGCGAGCCACCCCCTACCCTGATCCCGGGTGACAACAATCGACACGAAGGAAGAGAAGGTATGGAGCTGACGAGTTGGCTGGCGCTGGCCGCCATTTGCGTGATGGGGGCCATCAGCCCGGGGCCGAGCCTGGCACTGATCATCCGCAATACGGTGCAGGGAGGGCAGGGCCACGGGGTCGCCACGGCGCTGGGACACGGCCTGGGAGTCGGCATCTATGCGCTGATCACGGCCCTCGGCCTCGCCATCCTGATCACCCAGACCCCGCTGCTGTTCGATCTCATCCGCTACGGCGGCGCGGCGTTCCTCGCCTGGCTCGGGATCAAGGCGTTGCTGGCCAGGCCCGCAGGGGGTGAGGCAGGCAACGAGGAGGGGCACCCGCCACGGGGACGTCAAGGGGCGTTCGAGGGCTTTATGGTGGCCTTCTTGAACCCCCAGCTCGCCATCTTCTTTATCGCCCTGTTCAGCCAGTTCGTGCACGCCGACACCGGCTGGCGTGAGGGGGGCATCATGATGCTGACCGCAGGCGGCATCGATGCGCTCTGGTATGTGCTGGTGGCCCTGGTGCTCTCTCGCGGGCCCGTACTCGCCTGGCTCAAGGCCAAATCCACCGTGATCGACAAGGTGAGCGGCCTGGTGCTGCTGGGGCTGGCCCTCAAGGTCGTGATCTAGCTCCGCGTCGGGTGCCTGCGTAGTCGGCACTCTCTCAGGGCCGGGGGTTGAGGGCCCGCCAGATGTCCTTGTACCGGGTCAATCCTGCATTCTGCGGTGATCTTAAGCGGGATCAAGGCGGGGGGCGGGGAGTCTGGCTAGAGTGGCGGCCATTTGCAGCCCTTCGAACCGGACGTTATGCGCGATCAGAACCATCACAACCGCCTGGAGTTGCTGGCCCCGGCCAAGAACCTTGCCTATGGCATCGAGGCCATCAACCACGGCGCCGACGCCGTCTACATGGGCGGCCCCGCCTTCGGTGCCCGCAGCGCAGCAGGCAACAGCCTCGAGGACATCGAGGCGCTGGCGCGCCATGCCCACCGCTTCGGCGCCCAGGTCTTCGTCGCCTTCAATACCCTGCTGCACGACCACGAGCTGGAGCAGGCCCGGCGCCTGACCCACCAGATCTACGAGGCAGGGGCCGATGCGCTGATCGTGCAGGACATGGGGCTGCTGGCGCTCGATTTGCCCCCCATCGCGCTGCACGCCAGCACCCAGACCGACAACCGCACCCCGGAAAAGGTAAAGTTTCTGCAGGACGTGGGCTTCTCCCAGGTGGTGCTGGCCCGCGAGCTCTCCCTTGCGCAGATCCGCGAGATAAGCGCCGCCACGAGCGTGCAGCTGGAGTTCTTCATCCACGGTGCCCTGTGCGTCTCCTACAGCGGCCAGTGCAACATCAGCCACGCCCGCACCGGGCGCAGCGCGAACCGCGGCGAGTGCGCCCAGCTCTGTCGACTGCCCTGTTCCCTGCAAACGCTGGCGGGGGAGGTGCTGGTGGAAAACAGCCACCTGCTCTCCTTGAAAGACATGGATCAGACCGACAACCTGGAGGCGCTGATCGCCGCAGGGATCCGCTCCTTCAAGATTGAAGGGCGCCTCAAGGGGCTCGACTACGTCAAGAACGTCACCGCCTGGTATCGCCAGAAGCTGGACTCCATCCTGGCGAGCCGCCCCGATCTGGTGGCCGCTTCCGCCGGTCGTTGCAGCTACACCTTTACGCCGGATCCCAAGAAGAGTTTCAACCGGGGCAGCACCGACTACTTCCTCCATGGCCGACAGCCAGGCATCGACTCGCCGCGCAGCCCGAAATACGTCGGGGAGCCGCTCGGGCGCGTCACCAGCGTGACCCGCGATGGCATCGAGATCGACGGCCAGGCCGTTGCCCTCAACAACGGCGATGGCCTCGGCTTCTTCAAGCCGGGGGGCGAGCTGGTGGGCATGCGCCTCAATAAAGTGGAAGAGAAGGCACAGAGCAAGCGGTTACTCCTGTCGGAACCCATGCCCGGTCTCAAGGTGGGCACCGAGATCTTTCGCAACCACGATCAGGCCTTCAGCAAGCAGCTCGAAAAGGGGAGCGCGGATCGCCGCATCCGGGTCGATATGCGGCTATCGGAGTGCGACGAGGGACTGCGGCTCGAACTTGTGGACGAGCAGGGCATTGGCGCCGCCGTTACGCTCCCCTGCGACCAGCAGCCGGCCGACAACCCGGAACGGGCGCTGCAGCAGGCCAGGGATCAGCTCGGCAAACTCGGCAACACCCTGTTTGTGGCTCGCCAGATTGAGTTGGCAATAACGAGGCCGCTGTTTATTGCGGCTTCACAGCTTAACGGCTTGCGCCGGGACGGCATTGCCGCCCTGGAGGCGGCCCGTCTGGCTGCCTACCGGCGACCCGAGCGGCGCATTCCCCTGCGAGGCGCCGTTTATCCCCAACATCGGCTCTCTTATCTGGGCAACGTGCTGAACAGCGCGGCGGAGCAGTTCTTTCGCGAGCACGGGGTGGGGAGCATCGCCCCCGCGTATGAGGCGAACAAGGAGGAGCGGGAAGTGGTGCTGATGACAACGAAGCACTGCATCCGCTACAGCCAGCAGCTCTGCCCCAAGGAGGTACCCGGTCTCAAGGCCGAGCCCCTGGCGCTCAAGATGGGCAAGGAGAGTTTCCGCCTGCGCTTTGACTGCCACCGCTGCGAGATGCAGGTGATGGGCAGCCTGAAGAGGGGATGATTGCCCGTGTGGGCATGGGGCTGGAGCGGATTTGATGGCAGTATGGGGCGCGGCCTTGTCACGGATATCCCGTGGCGAGCCGCCTTCCCCCAGCCTTCTTCTGACAAAGGATCCGTCATGAACATCCATGCACTGCCGTTTTGCACCACGAACTGGGCCGAGGTCCCGACGACCGAACACAAGGGAGAGCGCGGCGTCGCCCGCTGGCACACCCGGCAGTTCGGGGATCTGCGGGTGCGAATGGTGGAGTACTCCCCCGGGTATCTGGCGGATCACTGGTGCAGCAAGGGCCATGTGCTGCTCTGCCTCGAAGGGGAGCTGCACACCGAGTTGCAGGATGGCCGCGTCTTCACCCTGACGCCGGGCATGAGCTACCAGGTGGCGGACAACGCCGAACCCCATCGCTCCTATAGCGAACTGGGCGCTCGCCTCTTTATCGTCGACTGAGCCGCTCTCTTTCCCGCTTCCCCTTGTACATCAGGAACTTGCCATGCTTGAACTCAGACCCAACTGCGAGTGCTGTGACCGGGATCTGCCCGCCGACACGGCGACGGCCTACATCTGCTCCTTCGAGTGCACCTTCTGCGCCGAGTGCAACGATCAGTATCTGCACCTGACCTGCCCCAACTGTGGCGGCGAGCTGGTCAGGCGCCCGCGCCGCCCGGCGGCCAAGCTGGTGAACAACCCCGCCTCCCTCCAGCGCGTCTTCAATCCGGCCCTGAAAGCGGCGCTGGGCAAGGGGGGCTAGGGCCCTCCCTTCATGGGAAGGGCTGGGCTGGCAACTGGCTCGTCCCTGTGGCTCTTGACCTTCTCCCGGCGGCAACCCCTATCAAGGGGGCTCACACCAAAGGAGCAAAAGATGACGGAGCGATTCGAAGGAGAAGGGGCGAAGGCCTATGACAGCCGCATCCCCCTGCTGGTGCCAGGCTACGAGCTGCTGCACCAGCTTTGTGCCTCCCGGCTGATGGCCGCGCTGGGCCAGCAGGCCCGTGTGCTGCTGGTGGGGGTGGGCACGGGCAGCGAGTTGCTGCTGCTTGGCCGTCTCTGCCCCCGCTGGACCTTTGTGGCCCAGGATATCTCGGCGGACATGCTGGCCCATGCCAGGATGCGGGCCGAGCAGGCGGGCATGGGGGAGAGGGTGTGTTGGCACCTGGGCGCATTGCCTGTGCTGGATAAGCCTTGCGATGGTGCACTCTGTCTGCTGGTGCTGCATTTTCTGGCGCAAGATGCCAAAGCCGCGCTATTGGGTGATATTTATCGCCAGCTCAATCCTGGCGCTCCCCTGCTGCTGGCGGATCTGATGGCGCCCACGGACCCGCTTGAGCGCAAGGCGATGGGGTTGCAAGCCGCCCTCGCCGGTTTGCCGCTTCCTGCCTGCGAGCAGATGGTGCGCCGCCTCGGGGAGGATTTCACCTCCCTGGACGAGGGACAGACCCGGCGCCTCTTGCAAGGGGCCGGTTTCGCGGCGGCGCACCGCTTCTTTCAGGCGCTGGGGTTTCACGGCTGGCTGGCGCAGCGGCAGTGAGCCCTGGCCGGGCTGCGCCGGATCAACGAGAGGCCCTCTCCAGCGTCAGCAGTGCCTGCTTGATGGGCAGGCCTCCCGCATAGCCGGTGAGGCTGCCATTCTGGCCGATCACCCGGTGGCAGGGGATGATGATGGAGAGCGGATTGCGACCGTTCGCGGCACCCACCGCCCGCACCGCGTTTGGCTTGCCGATGGCGCGGGCGATGTCGCCGTAGCTGCGGGTCTCCCCGTAGGGGATGTCGCACAGCGCCTGCCACACCGCTTGCTGAAACGCCGTGCCCCTGGGGGCGAGCGGCAGGGTGAAGCGCTGCAACCGGCCCGCGAAGTAGTCCCGAAACTCGGCGAGGAAGGGGGCGAGCGCCTCGCCGTCCTGCCGCCAGTCGCTCATGTCGGGCAGTGGCCGCAGCCCGGCCAGGAAGTCCACGTGCACCAGACCGCGCTCGTCGATGGCGACCAGCAGTTCGCCCTGGTCGGTGGGCATCATGTCATAGCGGATCATGGGCTCTTCTCCTCGTCTTGTGTCTGTGTTGGCCGGGTGAGCAGCGCCGGTTGTTCACTCATGGCGTGCCACAGCCAGCTCGCGGCGTAGGCGCGCCACGGCTGCCAGGGGGCGCTGCGCGCTGTCACCTCTTTCATCGGCAGCTTGTCACCGCCCCCCAGCGCCTTTTGCAGCACGAGATCCGAGGCGGGGAAGGCGTCCGTGTCGAGCCCGCAGCGCAGCCGCCAGTAAGCGACAGTCCAGGGGCCTATGCCCGGCAGCGCGAGCAGTTGCTCGTCGCTCGCGCTGCCCAGGGTGAGTGCGCCGCTTGCGAGCGCCGAGGCAAGCCCTTGCAGCGTGCGGATGCGGCTGCCCGGCATGCCGATGCCGTCGAGATCCAGCTCGCACAGCTGGGTCGGGGTGGGCAGCTGCGCGGTGCCGAACTGAGCCTGGGTGCGCGCCACCAGGCGCCCCATGATGGTGATGGCACCCTTGACCGACACCTGCTGGCCGACGATGGCGCGCAGCATCACCTCGTATTCATCCCACCCCCCCGGCAGCCGCACCCCGGGCCATCGTCCCTGGATGCCGGCGAGCAGCGGATCCTGCCCCAGGTGTTCGCCGATGCGGCTCATGTCGGCGTCGAGATCCCACATGCGGCGCACGCGGTACAGGATGTCCGGCAGCGCACTCGGCGGCAGATCCCGCACCGTGAGTCTGAGCCTCTCCCCCTCGACGGGCTCGATGCGGATGAGCCCCTCCTGCTCGCCGACCCGGTGACGGCGCTCGTAACCGTGCTCATCCACCCGCTCCAGCCCCGGAATGGCGCGCAACCGGTAGAACGCGAGCATGGCCTGGACGTCGAACGGCGGGCGATACAGCAGGTGCAGTTGCAGGCTCGATTGCGGCGCCGCCTCGCCAGTCCCCCCTTCCTGCTTGCGCAGGGCGCCCGGTGTCATGCCATACGCCTGCAGCCAGGCGTCGTTGAAGCGACGAATGCTCGCAAAGCCTGCGGCAAACGCCACGTCCGTGATGGGCAGGCGCGTCTCCGTCAGCAGCCGTTTCGCAAGCAGCAGGCGGCGCGTCTGCTCCACCTGTTTCGGCGAGGCGCCGAGGTGTTGCTCGAACTGGCGCCTCAGGGTGCGCTCCGTGATCCCGGCCTGCGTTGCAAGGGAGCCCAGGCTGTGCTCCGCCAGCTCGCCGCGCTCGATGCGCGCCAGCACCTGGGCGACGAGCGGTGGCAGATCGCCGCTCTGGGCCGGTGCGAGCTCGGGGCGACAGCGCAGGCAGGGGCGCAGCCCGTGCTGCTCCGCCGCCGCCGCGAAGCGAAAATAGCGCACATTGTGCTCGTGCGGTGCCCGCGCCGGACACACGGGGCGGCAATAGATGCCGGTGGAGAGCACCCCGGTGAAGAAGCGACCATCGAAACGCGCGTCTCGCGCGAGGCGTGCGGCGTGGCACTGCTCCCGGGTGAGACCCGGGATGATCTCGTCTCGTTGGGATGAATGCGGGGGCTCTGTGGTCATGGCATGGCTCGGGTTGCTGTGGGCATGTCCCAGAGACTAAGCGGGGGCGAGAGGGGTGACTAGCCAAAAACGGACAGGGATAGCAAAAATAGTGCGATCCGAGGAATCCCAGTCCTCCCTTTGTAAGGTTAGGGGGGCAGGACCCCACCCTAACCCTCCCCTTCGTAAGGGGAGGGGACAAACAGCTCCCCTCTGTGAACGGGGGCGGGGTTAGCTCCTCCCCCTTGTGAAGGGGGAGGCTGGGAGGGGGGTCAACCTCGCTTATTTCAGATAGCGTTGTTCGAGGTGTTTGCGCAGCCACTGGGGATTGAGTGCCTCACCGGTCGCGCGGCGAATGAGCTCGTCCGTGCCGTGCAGGCTGCCCTGGGACCAGATATGGCGACCGAGCCAGCCAAAGATCTCCGGCAGGCGGCCGGACTCTACGAGCGTGCCCATGTCGCCGAGCTCACGCTCGAGTGCGAAGCGCAGCTGCGCCGCGTACATGGCGCCGAGCGTGTAGCTCGGGAAGTAGCCAAACGAGCCGTCCGTCCAGTGGATGTCCTGCATGCAGCCGTTCTGGTAGTTGCCCTTCGTGGACAAGCCGAGCCACTGCTGCATCTTCGCGTCCCACAGCTCGGGGATGTCCGCGACCTCGATGCGCCCTTCCATCAAGTCCCGCTCCAGCTCGTAGCGCAGGATGACGTGGGCCGGGTAGGTGACTTCGTCCGCATCGACGCGGATAAAGCCGGGCTCGACCCTGTTGTACAGCTTCTCGAGGTTCGCGGGTGCGAGCGCATCCTCTGCCCCGAAGTGCGCGCGAATGCGCGGCGCAATCAGCGTGAGGAACGCGGGGTGATGGCCGAGTTGCATCTCGCAGAACAGGCTCTGGCTCTCGTGAATGCCCATGGAGCGCGCCTCGGCCACCGGCTGGCCGAGCAGTGCGCGCGGCAGGCCCTGCTCGTAGCGTGCGTGGCCCGTCTCGTGGACGATGCCCATCAGGCTGGAGACGAACTCCTGCTCGTTGTAGCGCGTGGTGATGCGCACGTCCGTCGGCACGCCGCCGCAGAACGGGTGGCTGCTCACGTCGAGCCTGCCGTGCGCAAAATCAAAGCCGAGCAGCCCCATCACCTCCTGGCCGAGCGCCTGCTGCGTCGCAACCGGGAACGGGCCTTGCGGGGTGAGGAGGGTGTCGCTCTTCTGCCGCTCGCTCACGGTCTGGATGAGGCCGGGCAACCAGCTCGTCAGATCGCCGAAGATCTGATCCAGCCTCGCGCTCGTCATGCCGGGCTCGTACAGCGCCAGCATGGCGTCATAGGGGCGCACCCCGAGCGCGTCGGCGCGCAAGGTCGCCACCTCCCGCGACAGGCGCACCACCTCCTCGAGGTTCGGGGCAAAACCTGCCCAGTCGTTCTCCTTGCGCTGGCGACGCCAGGCGTGCTCGCATTTGCTGCCGGCGAGCGACAGCGCCTCCACCAGCGCCCCCGGCAGCAGGCTTGCATCCTGCCACTGGCGCTTGATCTCCCGCAGGTTCGCACGCTGGTGCTCGTCCAGCGGTTCGCTCTCTGCCTTGGCTATCCACTCCCCAAGCTCGGGGGCGGTGCGCTTGCCGTGGATCAGCACGCCGAGCTCCGCCATCGCCTCGGCGCGGGCCTCGTTGCCTCCCTCCGGCATCATGGCGGCCTGATCCCAGCCGCAGATGGCGGAGAGGTGGGAGAGGCGGTGCAGTTGTTGCTGATGTTGTTCGAGTTTCTGGTATGACATGGGATTGTCCTTGTTATCGTCCCTGATGGTATGCACCCCGTACCTGGCATGATCGGGGCCGCCCGATGCTAGCACTGCCATCCACCCTGGTGCCACCCTCAGGCAGTCAGCCGAGGCGCTTCTGGTGCCGTTCGCGGTTTTCCGCCTTCTTGCGCTCGCTCTTGCGCAGCAATACGTAGAGCGCACCGCTGCCGCCGTGGCGGCGCTCGGCGCTGTGCATGGCCATCACCGAAGGCAACTGTGGCAGCCAGGCGCTGACATGGCTCTTGAGCAGGGCACGCGGGGTGCTGCGCTCCCCCTTGCCGTGCAGGATCAGCAGGCAGCGGATATCCCGCACTTCGCATTCGGCAATGAACTGCACCAGGGCGATACGGGCCTCGTTGAGCGTTTTGTGGTGCAGGTCGAGGGAGCCTTGCAGCTCGTATTTGCCAAGGCGCAGCTTCTTGTAGACTCCCTCCTGCACGCCGTCACGCTTGAAGCCGACGATGGCGTGGGGGTCCAGCATCTCGACTGCTTCCGTGCCGAGGTGATCCAGGGTGAGTTGTTCGGCGGTGGCGGCTTCCCGGCGCGCGAGTTGCGCCTCGGTGGGCTGGCTGTTGCCCGCAACGGGGGCGATATGGTCGCTGCGAAGGGGCCGCACGTCGGCCACTTCCTGCAGGAACAGTGAGAGTTCGTCGTTATGAGACACGGCAGGCTCCCCGCATGAAAATGAGGGAGCCAGTATAGCGGGCCTTGGTGGGCCTTAGAATGGCAACGCTCGCGGGCCCCGGCCCTGCCGGGGAGGGCGGTCTGAGCGAGCCTGGTTATTGCCCCTCTTTGGGCGGCTCTGCGTGCATCACCTTGTAGATGAAATAGACCGCATAGGCGCTGATGAGCAGGAAGGTGCCGAAAATCACCAGCATGGACATCAGCCCCACGCTGTTGCCGAACATCAGGTTCATCCAGAATTCCATCTCGTTCACTCCTGTCACTGGGCGGTGACAGGCATGATAGATACCTCTTCAGGAGGGAGGGGATGATCTCGATCAACTCCCTCTCTGGTTATTTAATCGGCAGCAAATTCTGTGAGCCGACACGCATCCGGCGCGTCAGGTCGCCGGACTGGACGCTACTTTGCTTTCTCCAGGGTCGGTTCGGTGAGGGGCGTGATGCGCCAGCCCTGCTGCTCCAGCAGGGCGAGCAGCCCATGCTCGCCGTAAAGATGCAGGGCCCCTACCACGATAAAGCTCTCGTTCGGCAGGCTGGGCCACTTCTTGACCCAGTTGCGGTTGCGCTCTGCCAGCAGGGTCTGTTCCAGCCAGGCTTGCAGCTTGGGCGGCGCCATCTCCTCCCTGAGCAGATTGATGAGGGTGGCCTCGTCCCCGTTCTGCCAGGCGGTCATCACGGCGTCGAACCCCTGCTGGATGTCGGGCAGCTCGTCCAGGGTGCTCTCCAGCATCAGGGTCTGGTTGTCGCCGACGCTCGCGAGATAGCCGAGCTGCTCCAGCAGGGTCTCCAGCCCGACGATGGGTTTGCCGCCGTCGTTCGCCCGCTTGGCGAAGTGCTGGTCGACACCGTATTCACCGCGATAGCCGGTGCGCTCCAGGGCCGCCTGGGTCAGGGTAATGGCCGCAAACCAGGGACGCAGCGGGGCCAGCATGCTCTCGTTCAGACCGTTCTGGCCCGCGGCGATGAGGGTGCGACGGTAGAGGTCGATGGGCAGGTGATCCTTGAGGGTCTTGCCGTCGACGAGCCGGGTGATGGCGCCCATCTCCTGCCACTGCTCCTGGCTGATGTGGGTCATGTCCACCTCCATCACCAGGGCGCGGCTCTGCTGCCAGGCGCGCTCCACCGGGTCCGGCAGGGGATAGAGAGAGGGTTTGCCCGCATGGATGGACCCCAGCAGCCAGTGCTGTTCGTTGCCCTTGTTGATGCGGTAGAAGGCCGGATCGGCCATGGCATGGAGCGGCAGCAGCAGGCAGAGCAGGAAGGAGAGCAGCGTGGGATGGAATCTCATGAGGCACCTTATGTGAGCTGGATGAGTGCTCTATGATAAGTCCTCATTTGTCACAGCCAAGAGGTTTCCCATGCCCCACCTTCGTTTTCGGGCAGTTTCTGTCGACACCCTGCAGCGGATAAGCGCCCCCCTGATGACGGATCTCTGCGCCCTGACCGGTGGCAAGCCGGAGTTCGTCACCCTGGAGTGCGTGCCGAGCCAGTGGGTACGAGATGGCCAGCCCGAAGCCGGTTTCCCCTTCGTGGAGCTGGTCTGGTTCGAGCGACCGCAGGAGATGCAGGATGCCGCCGCCGCCCTCATCACCCGCCACCTGAAAGGGGTGCTGGGGGAGCAGACCTATGTGGTGGTGCAGGTGCTGCCCATCGTCAAGAGTCACTACTACAGCAACGGCCAGCACTATTGAGATTGAGCGGGTATCGTTGCTAAGACAGGTGCATGTCAAGAGGAGGCCCGCCGAGGGCCCCTGCCGTCCGGGCTCCCTTTATCAGGCGGATTTGATCAGCAGCTTGTCAAGCCAGCGGCTTGGCAGCAGGCGGCGCAGCACGGTAAACAATTTGGTCGGGAAGGTGACCGGGTAGCGGTGCCTGGGACGCTTGCTCGTGAGCGCATGCAGTAACGGCGGGATGCAGGCCTCGCTTGGCAGGGTAAAGCCCCGGGCACCCCCTTCACGCTCCAGCCTGGCCAGCGTCTGGGCATAGGCGTCCTGATGGCGGCTCGCGCTCGGGTCTATGTGGCGCAGGAAGGCCTCCCGGGCATTGGCGCGAAACCGGGTGTCGATGGGGCCGGGTTCGATCAGGCTGACGTGCACGCCGCTGCCCGCGAGTTCCAGGCGCAGGGTATCGGTATAGCCTTCCAGCGCGAACTTGCTGGCGTTGTAGGCGCCACGATACTTCATGGCCACCAGGCCAAGCACCGAGCTGTTCTGTACGATGCGCCCCTCGCCTGCCGCCAGCATGGGGGGCAATATCTGGCGAATGAGGTGATGCCAGCCAAAGAGGTTGGTCTCGAACTGCTCGCGCAGCGCCTCGGTGGGCAGATCTTCCAGCGCACCGGGCTGGCCGTAGGCGCCGTTGTTGAAGAGGCCGTAGAGGCGCCCTTCTGCCAGGGCCAGCGCCTCTGCCGCCCCTCGCTCTATGCTGGCGCTGTCCGCCAGATCCAGTTGCACCGCCAACAGACCCTGCTGCTGCAGCAGGGCCACATCCTCGCCCTTGCGGGCGGAAGCGATGACGGTGAAGCCCCGGGCGCCGAGCTTTCTTGCGGCGGCGAGGCCGATGCCGCTGGAGCAGCCGGTGACGAGCACGAAGGGATGGGGCATGAGCATGGTCCTGATTGACGGCCGGCAGGTGGCCCGAAGCTGGCATGGTAGCGTGGTGCCACCAAAAACAAAACCGGGCCAGAGGCCCGGTTTTCGGTCACGTCAGATGCCTGATTACATGATGGTGAACGGCATGATGATGTGGAACTTGACGTCATGCTCGGAGCTGAACATGTTCGGGTAGTACCAGCTGCCCTTGTCGTCCTGTTCGTTGTTGTAGTCGGTGTAGTGCAGCTTGAATAGGGTGCCCTTCAGCTTGCCGTCCTGCACTGTGTACATGACGTCGAAGTTGGCTGCCCACTCTTTGCCGCCTTCCAGGGACTTGTCGCCGTTGTTGGCATCCCAGCCGTAGGCACCGGAGACACCCACGCCCCAGCCCGGTGCACCCACCAGATCATCCAGGGAACGAGTCACGCCGAAGAACAGGGCTTTCTCGTCGTTGTGGTTCCAGTCGGAGCGGGAATCCCACCAGATTTCGTTCGCGCCCTGGGAGTTGCCGTAGCCGCGGGTCAGACGGGGCAGGTAGTTGCCCAGATCCCCTTCAGCCTTGGTCCACAGGCCTTCCAGACGGAAGCCATAGGGGCCGGCTGCCCAGCTGGCGGTCAGGGCTTGTTGCCAGGCCAGGCCGTCATAGTCGCTGTTCTCGGTGTCGGAACCGTAGAACTGGTAGCTGGTGTTCAGGCCACCCAGTACGTCGAACTTGTGGGCCAGCTTGAAGTGGTAGCTGTCCATGTAGCCTTCGGACTGACCGAAGCCGGCGGTGACGGCAGTGCCGTTCTCGAAGGTGTAGCGAGCGGCCAGACCGTGGATGTAGTCGATCTTGTTCGCATCGGTGAAGGGATCGCTGGCATAGGGGCTGCTCTTGGAGAAGCCGGTGGTGTTCTTGAACCAGGGAGCTTTGTACTCGTCGGCGATGGCGTAGGTCAGGTAGAGGCCGCCGAAGGTGCCTTCGATCTGGCCACCACGGTAGGTACCGGGTTGATAGGACCAGTTGACGCCGAGGATGCCGGGTACATAGAGCTGGGTGTAACCACCCTTGGCGGTGACGGCGTCACCGAACTTGAATTTCAGGGCGGCGTTGGAGAGGCTGAAGCCGTTCTCGGGAACGCCGTCACCACCTGAACCCCACTTGTCGCCCCAGAAGGAGAACTCGTTCTCTTCGTTGACGCCATTGCTCTCGTCAACGGCCAGGTCGTAGGCTCCGAAGCCGCCCACGTCGACGCCGACCACACCCCATGCATAGCCGGAGTTGAAGTTCAGGGCTGCCTGGGTGGTGGCATGGCTCAGGTTGGAGTGGTATTTGCCATCCTGACCCGGACCTGCCTGGACGCGATCACGCTCACGCTGGAAGTAGAACAGGCCACCGGTGAGCTTGCCTTCGTCGATGAAGGCGCTGTAGGACTTGCCGTATTCCGGGCTCATCATGTCTTGAGCGGCGAACGCCATGCCGGGGGCGACCAGTGCCGCGACCACGGCAGCACTCAACGCGGCGCGCTTGAAGATCACTTTTTCCATTTGTTATTGCTCCTGATTTTATGGACTTAGCTTTTTTATCCGGCAGCCGGGTAGGCACCCGCCGCTCGGTATTGGCATTGCAATCAACACCCCGAAGGGCAAAAAAATGGTTCTCTGTCGAGCCCTTGTGCCTGATGCCTTGGCGCATCGGTCGGGGCTATCTGCATCGTTACAGTCGTTATTTTTTGGCTGTCGATCCTTGGCGATCTGACATCACCAAGAGTACGTTCGCGGTGCGAAATATCAATGTAAAGTTCCCGGCAAGTTTCAAAAATATGACCGAGTGCAAATAATCATGATTCTTGGTGTGGGCACTCCCAGGCCACTCATGTCGGTAATGACAACGCTTTCATGGTGGTTTCACCGTTCTCCTGCGCAGATCTTGCCGTCAAGGCAGAACTTTCTTTGTTAACCCGGTGGCAACATATAATTTTGTATCACAAAAAAAGATGGGCCCGGCGGGATGCCCACTGTCACGAGCGTGAGCCGTCCCCCCCCGACAGACAGGGGGACCAGGGATGTGAAAGGGCTGAGGGAGCCTGTGACTGAATGGATGAGGCAATCCGTCATTGGCCGTGAGGACATGACGGGAGCATCAAGAGAAGGGTTGCGGCAAGGCCGTACTGCGGGCAGGTAGACAGGGAACGCGCCCCGGGTCTGGTGCGAACCAGACCCGGGGGTTATCAGGCCTGGCTCAGGATCCGGGGGATCTGCTGGGCCTGGTGGTGTATGTGCTCCGAGACCTGTACCGAGAGGCGGCTGCCCTGGCGGGCGTGCTGGCTGATGCGACCGATGAGGGCGGCGAAGCTCGCCAGCCTGTGCTCCTGGCTCTTGGCATTGTCGGCCCCTTGCAGGGCGATGACGGCGGTGCTGCGCGCCATCTCCCGCACCGTCAGAGTGGTCTGGCGCAGCTGCTCCGCCTGCTGGCGCTGCTCGGCGGCCTCTGCGGTGATGCGGGCCAGCACGGTGGCGAGCTGATCCCCCGCCTGGGTGAGGCTGGCCAGGATCTCGGTGATCTGGCCGAGGGAGCGCTGGGTGTCGGCGGAGAGGTGGCGCACCTCGTCGGCTACCACCGCGAAGCCGCGTCCCTGCTCCCCGGCCCTGGCCGCCTCGATGGCGGCGTTGAGGGCCAGCAGGTTGGTCTGCTGGGAGATATGGCCGATGACGTCGACGATGGCAGTCACGTCCTCCACCGAGCGGGTCAGCTGGGCCAGGGCGCCGCTGCTCTCGTCGATGGCGAGCCCGGTCTGGGCGGTAGCCGTCAGCATGCCCCCGACCAGCCGCTCGCTCTGGCTCATGGAGTGTTCATTGTGCTGGGCGTGCTGGGCGATTTCGGCGGCGACCTGGTGCACCTCGCTGGCGAGCTGGTTGAGCTCCTGCATCATGGTGTCGCTCTCATCCACCGCCTGCTCCGTGGTGCGGGTGCTGTGATGGATCTCCTGCACCTGGTTGACCATCCCTTGCAGACTTTGCGACACCGCCGATAGCTGGCCCTCTTTCTGCTGCTGATCCTGTTGCAGGCGCTGTATCAGGCGGTTGTAGCTCGCGACGATGTCCGCCAGTTCGTTGCGCTCGCGCCCCGGGGTCAGCAGCTGGGCCTGACCCGTGGCGTCGAGCTGCAGGAAGGCTGCCCGCAGTTGCAGCAGGGGCCTGACCAGCCAGCGACGCTGCACTAGGGCGAACAGCAGGGCCACCACGACCAGGCAGAGCGCCAGCACGCCGAGCACGGTGGCCAGCTCCCGGTTCATGGTCTGACGGGCGGCGGCGAGTTGTTCGCCCAATTGCTCCCCCGCTTGCAGCAGCTGGGTGATGTCCTGCTGCACCATCTGACGAGCGGCCTGCTGCTGTTGCAGCGCCTTGCGGCTGTTTTCCAGCTCCTGGGGATAGCGCTTGAGCAGGGAGGTCAACTCGGCTTTGGGCTGATCCCCGAGCTCCTTGCGTATTGGCTCTCCCAGGGTGAATTCGTCGGCCGGTGCCTCCTCGAAAAGCTCCATGCTCGGCAGGGCGGCCAGGGAGTCGGCCTGCTTTTGCAGGGCAGCCAGCTCGAATTGCAGCCCTTCGAGACGCTTGGCACTCGCCTGCTCCATGTAGTTCTGGCGCTGGTGGGCGAGGGAGGGGAGGGCGGTCAGGATGTCGGCCGCCCCCTGGCGATACTGCTCGGCCAGGACCGGATCCCGCCCGGCGGCTGCTCCCTGCTGGCCGTAACGGAGCAAGGCTTTGGCCTGGGTGGTCAACTCGTTCTCGGCATTTTGCAGCAACCACTGGCTGTTGCCGGAGAGCTTGCCCGCCGCCAGATAGTCGCCGTCAATGCGGGTTTTCATCTGCTCAAGCCGGGCGTTTAGCGGCTGGGTCTGGGGATCCTCCAGGCGGGACAACAGCGCCAGCGCCTGCTGGCGCACTCCCTGTGCCTGGGCCAGCAGCAGGGGATCCCCGCTGCCGAGATAGTCGCGAAGCGCCCCCTGCAACGGACCGCTCAGTTGCTGTTGCAGGCGCTCCTGCAGACGCTGGGCCTGGGCCGAGTGGTTGAATTGTTGCCAGCCATGATAGAGCGCGGTGGCCTGAACACCGGCCACCAGCAGCAAGACGAGGGAAGAGAGGGAGGCAAAATGGGCAATTTTCACATCAGATTCCTGCTTGAATCACGCAATGGGCGCGAGCTTAATCAGGTCTGATGGCGTTTTTATGACAGTGGCCGTGCCAGCTCCCGTTGACTTGGGCTCTTCACCAGCAGGCCGAGCAGGGCGCCGCCCATGATGAGCCCCCCCGCCAGCAGATGGCGCGGGGTGAGCGCCTCGCCGTTGAGCCAGACCAGCAGCAGGGTGCTCAGCAAGGGGGTGAGGTAGGCGAGCGCGCCGATGCGGCGCGGATCTCCGTCCCGCAGCGCCAGATACCAGGTGACGAAGGCCGCCCCCATGGGGCCGAGGGCGAGCCCGGCGATGAGCAGCCAGTCCCCCAGGGGGATCCGGGCGAATGGCAAGGGGCCTTCCAGCATCCATGCCAGCAGCAGGGCCAGGAGCCCTGCGGGCAGGCAGGCGGCGGCCGTGACCACGGCGGGAGCGGGAGGCAGGCGGCGGGAGAGCACGGAGTAGGCGCCCCAGACGATGGCAGCGCCGAGGGCCAGCAGGTAGCCGGGCAGATGGGCCTGTTGCAGTTGCAGGTGACCATCGACCATCACCAGCACCGATCCCGCGAGACCCAGGGCCCCGGCCAGCAGATGGTGCAGGCTCAGGGGATGACCCGGCAGCAGCAAGGGGGTGAACAGGATGATGCACAGCGGCCAGAGGTAGTTGATGAGGTTTGCCTCCAGCACGGGGGCGTGGCGAAAGCTTGTGAACAGCAGCAGGTGATAGAGCAGCAGGGCGGTGATGGTCACCAGCCAGGTGAGGGGGCTGGCGCGCCACTGGCGCCAGAATGGCAGGGTGCCCGCCCCGCAGAACAGCAGCACCAGCCCCACCAGCACGAGCGGCGAGACGCTGGTGATCCGGGAGGTGAGCGCGGCGAGGGAGGCCCACAACAAGATGGTGAGCAGGGCAAAACCGGTGGACTTGTCCCACCAGGAAGACGCAGGCATCCAACACTCCTTTGCAAGATGAATGAACGAAAAAGAGGGCCAGTCTAGCAGACCGGCCCTCGTCACACAGCGGTGCCGTGACGGCGCGAGTTATGACTCCCGGCTCGGGACGGCCCCTGTCGCCGGAGCCAGGGACTGCCCCTTGACGTACCAGACGATGAGGGCCAGCACCAGCAGCGGCAGCACGGGGTCGAACCAGGTGCCGCCGGAGCCGAACAGCAGGTTCAGCAGGGCGACGCCGGTGCCGCCGATGGCCCAGGCGATGGTGGTCGGGATGGACCAGACGATCATCTGCTGCTTGACGTCGGAGATCCCCATCATGCGGTTGACCACCCAGAACAGGCTGTCGTTGAAGTAACCGAAGAAGAGCGACCCCATGGTGGCGGCCTGTGCGGCCAGCAGCATGTTGACCCCGGGGATCTGCGCCAGGATGGGGGCGGAGATGGAGGCCGCCGTCACCATGGCCACGGTGCCGGACCCCTGGATGAGGCGCACCAGAGTCGCCACGATGAAGGGGATCAGGATGGGGGAGATGGGCAATTGGGCGATCTGCTCGGCCAGTTGCTGGCCTGCGCCACTGTCGCGCAGCACGGCCCCCAGCGCCCCACCGGCACCGGTCACCAGCAGGATGATGCCGGCGGATTGCAACCCCTCTTCCAGGCGGGCGGCGGTGGCGTGCCTGTCCATGTGCGGGACCAGGGTATAGACCGCCAGCAGCACGCTGATGGCCAGCGCGATGATGGGGGTGCCGATGAAGTTGATGCCCTGCACCAGGGGGTTCGCCATCAGGCCGTCCATGCCCTCCAGGGTGGCCAGAGTGGTGAAGATGGCCTTGACGAAGATGAGCACGATGGGCACCAGGATCGGCAGCAGCGACAGGGTCAGGCTCGGCAGGGTCTTGCCCTCCTTCTCCTTGAGGTACTGCTCATAGGTGGCTTGCAGCTCGTCCGGGGTCTGGGCGGCCTGGGCACCGAACTCGGGGTACTTCTTGTCGAGCCACTGGGCGTAGAAGACGATGCCGAGCACGCAGGGGATGGCCAGGGCCATGCCGGTCAGCAGCATGGCGCCGATGTCCACGCCAAACAGGCCGGCAACCCCCAGCGGGCCCGGGGTCGGCGGCACGGTATGGTGGGTTACCACCAGGCCGCCCGCGAGCGCCACCCCCAGGGTGAGCAGGGAGCGCTTGCCGCTTTTCGCCAGCGCCTTGGCCACCGGATAGAGGATGACGAAGGCGGAGTCCACGAAGATGGGGATGCTGACGATGTAGCCCGTGATGGCCAGTGCCCACTCCTCGCGGCGCTTGCCGAGCCACTTGATGAAGCTGTAGGCGATCTGTTCGGCGGCGCCGGAGACCTCAAGCAGGCGACCCATCATGACCCCGAGGCCGATGACGATGCCGATGCTGCCGAGGGTGGAGCCAAAGCCCTGGGTGATCACGGTGAGGGTCTTGTCGATGCTCATGCCGCCGGTGATCCCGGCGATGCAGGCCGCCGCCAGCATGGCGATCAGGGCGTGCACCCGGGTGCGGATGACCAGGAACACCAGCACGAAGACCGCGATGATGAGACCGATGATGGGGGTTGGGATGTCGCTCATGATGCCTCCTGCATGTCATGGGTGATGAAACTGTCGATGATGTCGGCAAACGTCCTGTCTGCCGCGAAGCCGAGGGCGCTGGCCCGCTGGTTGTCGATGCGTCCCGGCCAGCTCGCCACGATGCGCTCGATGGCCGGATCGGCGGCAAACTGCACCCGATCCCGGGCCGCCCGGCCACCGGCCCGTGCGAGGGCCTCCAGCATCTCGCCGACGGTCACGCTGATGCCGGGCAGGTTGATGCTGCGGGCGTCACCGGTGGCGGGGAGCCTGGCCGCCAGCAGGAAGTTCGCGACCACGGTGGCGGGGCTGGAGAGCCACAGACGCAGATCCGGGTTCACCGGGCAGATTGCGCTCTCCCCTTGCAGCGGCTCGCGGATGATGCTGCTGACAAAGGAGGAGGCGGCGCGGTTCGGCTTGCCCGGCCGCACGCAGATGGTGGGCAGGCGCAATACCAGACCGTCGACGAAGCCCTTGCGGCTGTAGTCGTTGACCAGCAGTTCCCCCATGGCCTTCTGGGCGCCGTAGGAGGAGGTGGGGGTCAGGGCGGTACCGTCATTCACCAGCTCCGGCAGCGGGCCGCCATAGACGGCGAGCGAGCTGGTGAAGACGAAGCGGATGCCCGGCCGGGCATGGCGGCACGCCTCCAGCAGGGTGCGGGTGGTGTCCAGGTTGACCTGCCAGCCCAGATCGAAGTCCTGCTCCGCGTGGCTGCTGACGATGGCGGCCAGGTGGTAGACCACGGCAGTCCGCTCGCTGATGAGGGACTCGGCGACACCGGGTTCGGTGAGGTCGGCCCGCAGACAGCGAACCCTGGGGTCCGGCAGGGGGGATTGCGGCTGCTGGATGTCCACCAGCAGCAGCTCGGTGAAAGGGTGGGGGCCTTGCAGCAGGGCCCGGGCCAGTTTCTGGCCCAGGAAGCCACCGCCGCCGGTGATGATGATCTGCATCTTGTTATCCTCAGACTCGTTCATGTTCAGGGTCGTTATTGTTGTGTCAGCCAGCCCAGCCCTTCCCGGGTGCCGGCTCTGGGGTTGTACTCGCAGCCTATCCAGTCGTGGTAGCCCGCCTGCGCAAGCGCCTTGAACAGGTGGGGGTAGGCGATCTCCCCCTCGTCAGGCTCGTGGCGATCCGGCACCGAGGCGATCTGGACGTGGCCGATGGCCGGACCCAGCTTGCCGATGAGACGGGTGAGATCCCCGTCCATGATCTGGGCGTGATAGAGGTCGAGCTGCACCCCCACGTTGGGCCTGTCTATCTCCTGCACCAGGGCCAGGGCGTCGAGCTGGTGGGCCAGGAAGTAGCCGGGCACATCTCTATCGTTGAGCGGCTCCAGCAGTACCTTGATGCCGTCTTCGGCCAGGAAGTCGGCGGCGAAGCGGATGTTGTCGATCAGGGTCTGGCGGTGGGCCGAGAGGCTATGAGCAGGGTCCACGATGCCGCTCATGGCGTGCACCTTGGTGCAGCCGAGCGCCAGGGCATAGTCACGCACGCTTGGCAGGTGGCCGCGAAACTCCGCTTCCCGCCCCGGAATGGCGGCCATGCCGCGCTCCCCTGCCGCCCAGTTGCCCGGCGGCATGTTGAACAGGGCCTGGGAGAGCCCCTGCTCGCGCAAGCGGCGGCCCAGCTCTGCGGCCGGCCACTCGTAGGGGAAGAGGAACTCCACCGCCTCGAAGCCTGCGTCGCGGGCGGCGGCGAAGCGCTCCAGGAACGGCACCTCGGTAAACAGCATGGTGAGATTGGCGGCAAACTTGCTCATGGCGTGATGTTCCTCAATGCGTTGTGTTCGTATCGGGTCAGAGAGGCGGACCAGGATTGGCTCATGGCTTCAGGCTCCTCAATTCGGTGATCTCGGGTTCACTCAGGTAGCGGATGGACTGGCCATGGAGCATCAGGGCCAGACGCGCCGTCTCCTCCAGCTCTTCCATGTTGTTGACCGCATCCACCAGATCCTTGCCGGTCACCACGGGGCCGTGGTTGGCGAGCAGGAAGGCGTTGCCCTCGGGGGCGCGGCGCCCCAGCTCCTCGGCGATGCGGGCATCCCCCGGCTTGTAGTAGGGGATGAGCGGCAACTGGCCGACCCGCATCACGTAGTAGGGGGTGAAGGGGCGGATGACGTTGGCCGGATCCAGCCCCTCCAGACAGGAGAGGGCGGTCAGGTGGGTGCAGTGCAGGTGCACCACGGCCCGGCAGTCCGGATTGTTGTGGTAGATGGCGAGGTGGAAGGCCACCTCCTTGGAGGGGCGATCACCTCCCAGGTGTTCCCCCTGCAGGTTGACGTGAGAGAGCCTGTCGGCGCTGAGCCGTCCCAGGCAGGAGCCGGTCGGGGTGGCGATCAGGGTGCCGTCCGGTAGCAGGGCGGAGAGGTTGCCGGCGCCCCCGGTGGCATAACCGCGCTGGAAGAGAGAAGCCCCCAGCATCACCATGGTGTCGCGCAGTGCCTGTTCAGTCATGGAAGTACTCCTGAGCCTTGTCGAAGAAGTCGTCGCTCCCGAAATTGCCGGACTTGAGGGCCAGCGACAGGGGGGCGTCGATGGCCCGCACCCAGGGCACACCGGGGGCGATCTGCGGGCCTATGTGGAACGCCTTGACGCCGAGGGCCTGGGTGACCCGGCTCGAGGTCTCGCCACCGGCGATGATGAAGCGGTCCACGCCGGCGCCTTGCAGCAGTTGGGCGAGGCGGGCAAAGCAGTGTTCCACCGCATCGCTGGCCGCCTGCTGGCCGTGGGTTTCCTGAATGCGGGCCAGCTCTGCCGGGCTGGTGGTGGCGTAGACCAGCGGCGCCGGGGTACGGGGCTGGTCCAGTACCCAGCGCGCCAGCTCGGCCGGGTAGTCGGCATCTTCGAGGCAGCGCACCACATCCAGCGCCAGGGCAGGAGCGTGCTGGCGATAGCGGGCCACCTGACGGTTGGTCATCTCGGAGCAGGAGCCCGACAGCACCGCGGCGCGGGTGCCTCTGGGCCAGCCCGCTTCGCGGGCACCCTGCAGATCGCCGCTGCCAAGCTGACGGGCCAGGCCGATGGCGAGGCCGGATCCGCCGGTCACCAGGGGCATGTCGAGGGCGGCGGTGGCGATGTCCAGCAGGTGCTGCTCGGTCAGGGTGTCGACCACGGCGTAGCGCACACCAGCTTGCGTTAGCTGCTCAAAGGCGTCGGCAATGGCGCCGGGGCCCTGTGCGATGGTATTGAACGGCACCAGACCGGCACGGCCCTGGGCCTGTCCCTCCATCAGCCGCAGCAGGTTGCTGTCGGTCATGGGGGTGATGGGGTGATGGCGCATGCCGGACTCGGCGAGCGGCTGGGTGCCGACGAAGAGGTTGCCCTGATAGACGGTGCGACCGTTCACCGGCAGGGCCGGGCAGATCAGGGTGAACGTGCTCTCCAGCGCCGCCAGCAGGGCGTCGGTGACGGGGCCGATGTTGCCCGCCGCCGTGCTGTCGAAGGTGGAGCAGTACTTCTGGTAGATGCGCGGGCAGCCGCGGGCCTTGAGCCAGTCGAGGGCCGCCAGGGAGTCGCGCACCGCTTCGTCCGCGGGGCAGGAGCGGCTCTTGAGGCTGATCACCACGGCGTCGACCCCGGTCAGATCCGCCTCTGCCGGGATGCCGGCAAACTGGATGGTGGCGAGGCCGTTCTCCACCAGGAAACCGGCGATGTCGGTGGCGCCGGTGAAGTCGTCTGCGATGACTCCGAGTTTCATGCTTGCTCCTCCTGACCCGGCAGGGTGATGCCTGAGAAGATCTTGATGACGGCGCTGTCATCTTCCTGGCCGTGCCCTGCGTTGCTAGCGCCGAGGAACATGTTCAGCGCCGTGCTCGCGAGCGGCAGCGGGAAGCGCAGCGCCTTGGCGGTGTCCGCCACCAGGGTGAGATCCTTGACGAAGATGTCCACTGCGGAGCGGGCCTGGTAGTCACCGGCCAGCACCCGAGGCATGCGGTTTTCAAACATCCAGGAGTTGCCGGCGGCATGGGTCACCACGTCATACATGAGATCCAGGGACACCCCTGCCCGGCTGGCCAGCGCCATGGCCTCGGCGGCCACCGCGATGTGCACCCCGGCCAGCAGCTGGTGGATGATCTTGACTGTGCTGCCTTGGCCCGGCTCGCTGCCGACCCGGTAGACCTTGCCGGCCACCGCATCCAGCACCGGGGCCAGCTTGTCGAAGGCGGCGTCGGAGCCTGCGGCCATCACCGTCATTTCGCCGGCATCGGCCTTGATGGCACCACCGGAAACCGGCGCATCCAGCATCGGCAACCCCATCAGCGCCAGCTCGGCAGCCAGGGCGCTCGCCTCTTCGGCGGCGATGGTGGAAGAGACCATGATGGCGGTGCCCGGTTTGAGGTGGCGAGCCAACCCCGCTTCGCCGAGCAGGATGCGGCGCACCTGGGTGGCGTTGACCACCAGCAACAGCACGGCATCGAGTGTCTCGGCCAGGGGCCTGGCATCGGCCATGACGGCGGCGGCACCGGCCTGCTGCAACTGGCCGCGGGCCTGTTCGCTGAGGTCGATGCCATAGGTGGTGAGCCCGGCCCGCAGGCAGGAACGGGCGGCGCCCATGCCCATGGCGCCCAGGCCGATGACCGCAACATGATAGGGAGTGCTCATCTCGTGATTCCTCGATTACGACTGATGAGCAGATAGTAGAGGCTTGCGGCGATGAAATATCAGGCAGTCGTCACAAAAAATAACTTATTGAGTGTTAATTTTTGTTATTTATGCGGATTGAGATTCTTTTGGGTCAAGTTTTAGCGTGTTTATTGTGAATAAATGTGATTTGTGAGCCCGTTTCAGGTTATTTATCATTTTTTCCCAGGTCGCTGGGGTAGAATGGCACCTTCCTTTTCCCGAGGCGCGAGGCAAGATGATTCCCGTAGAGCGACAGCAACGTATCCTGCAACTGCTGGCAGAGCGCGGTGTGGTCAGCATAGTGGAGCTGACCGACTGGCTGCAGGTCTCCCACATGACCATCAGGCGCGACATCCAGAAGCTGGAGGAGCAGGGGCGGGTACTCTCCGTCTCCGGCGGGGTCAGCCTCTCCCAGCGGATCAAGAGCGAGCCCTCCCACGCCGCCAAGCGCAGCCTGATGCAGGGGGCCAAGCTGGCCATTGCCCGGCTCGCCGCCGCCCAGGTGAGCGAGGGGAGCACCGTCTATCTGGATGCCGGTACCACCTCCCTGGAGCTGGCCCGGGAGCTGGCGCTTCGGGAAGACCTGATGATAGTGACCAACGACTTCATGGTCTGCGCCTACCTCATCGAGCACGGCCGCTGCCGCCTCTATCACACCGGGGGTCAGGTCATTCGCGAGAACCAGTCCTGTGCCGGGGAGGCCACTGCCCACTTCCTGCGCAACCTCCATCTGGACATCGCCTTCCTGTCAGCCTCCTCCTGGGACAGTCAGGGGATCTCCACCCCGAGCGAACAGAAGGTGCCGGTGAAGCGGGCCGTGGTGGAGTCGGCGGCGACCCGCATCCTCATCTGCGATTCGTCCAAATATGGCAAGGTGGGGACCTTCAACGTGGTGAGCTGGGATGCGATCGATCAGGTGATCACCGACGAGCAACTGCCCCAGAGCGCCCGCGAGGCATTGGCACAGCACGGGGTCAGGGTGACCATGGCGCCGCTGGCCAGTCTGGTGGCCAGCGCCGAACAGGGGTAAGAGGAGGGGCGACAGGCGGCGAACCACAGCGCCACCTGGCCGGGATCAGCGACCCTCTGCGGCCGGTGCGTCCGTCAGCTTGGCGGAGCCCTGGATCACCTCCCCCGCCTTCTCGATGTCCCGCCCCATCCCGTGGATGGTGTTGCAGCCCAGCAACCAGAGGCTGGTGCAGAGCACCAGCAGCATGCGATTCGTCTTCATCCTTGCTCCTTTCATGCTATGGGGTCAGTTTGAGCAGGCGCCCCTGGCCTGAATCCGTCAACAGGTAGAGGGCGCCGTCGGGGCCCTCCTTGACGGTACGGATCCGCTCCCCCAGATCGGTCAGCAGCCGCTCTGCCGACACTATCTTGTCTCCGTCGAGGTGCAGGCGCAACAAGGCCTGACCACGCAGGGCGCCGACCAGCAGATCCCCCTGCCACTCCCTGAACAGGTCCCCCTGATAAAAGGTCATGCCCGAGGGGGCGATGGAGGGCACCCAGATCCAGCGTGGCGCCGTCATGCCCGGCGCGCTCTGGCCCACGCCAATCTTGCCGCCCCCGTACTCCTCGCCAAAGGTCACTCTGGGCCAGCCGTAGTTGTGGCCTGGCAGGATGAGGTTGACCTCGTCCCCGCCCTGGGGACCGTGCTCGTGAGCCCAGAACTGCTGGCTGCCCGGGCGCAGGGCCGCCCCCTGCATGTTGCGATGGCCCAGGCTCCAGATCTCCGGCAGGGCCCCCGGCGTCTTGACGAAGGGGTTGTCGGCGGGGACCCGGCCGTCCTTGTGCAGACGCACCGTCTTGCCGAGGTGGTTGTCCAGCGTCTGGGCCCGCTCCCGCTCGCTGTAGCGATCCCCCAGGGTGATGAAGAGGTGGTCCTCCGTCAGCACCAGGCGGGAGCCGAAATGGGCGCCGCCGGCCACCTTGGGCTCTTGGCGAAACAGCAGTTGCCAGTCGACGAGGGTGTCTTTTTGCAGTCGGGCCCGGGCCACGGCGGTGCCGGCGCCTCCGTCCCCCGGCTCGCTGTAGCTGAGATAGAGCCAGCCATCGCCGTCCAGGGCGAGATCGAGCAGACCCCCCTGACCCGTGGCGGCGAGGGGCGGCAGGCCGGAGACCACATGGCGGTTGCCACCCGCGTCGATGCGCAGCAGGCGCCCAGGGCGCTCGCTGACGAGGTAGCCGCCATCCGGCAGGAAGGCGAGCCCCCAGGGGTGGCGTAGCTCCCCCGCCACCGGGGTCAGGGTCAGCGCCCGCACCGGGAGCACCAGGCAGACAAGCAGCAGGGCAAACAGTCGCAACATGGGGGCCTCCTCGCTCGGCCAGACCTGAATGTCGCTGAAGTATAGGGGAGGCAAACGGGAAAACGTGAGCAACAACAAGCTATTGGGTGATACCGGCAGCGCCTGTTGCCCCTTGGGGTAGGAAGGGAAAGGGGGTGAGCCAGGGCTCACCCCCTCTGGCTAGAAGAGGGCTGGCACGATGCGAAGCGGGTGCTCCGATGGTTTGACTTTGCCTATCTTGCGCTTGGGCAGCTTCACCGGCTCCGCCGGCAGCGCCTCGTAGGGGATGTGCGCCAGCAGGTGGGAGATGATGTTGAGGCGCACCCGTTTCTTGTCCTCGGAGTGGGCCACGAACCAGGGGGCCCAGGCGGTGTCGGTGGCGATGAACATGGCATCCCGCGCCCGGGTGTAATCATCCCAGCGATCGAAAGACTTGATGTCCATGGGGGAGAGCTTCCAGATCTTGCGGCCATCGTCGATGCGATCACGCAGCCGCCGCTCCTGCTCTTGTGGGGTCACCTCCAGCCAGTACTTCAGCAGAATGATGCCTGAGTCCACCAGGGCTTTTTCCACCATGGGGGTGCCAGCCAGGAATTTGTCGCTCGCCTCCTCGCTGCAAAAGCCCATGATGCGCTCCACCCCGGCCCGGTTGTACCAGCTGCGATCGAAGATGACGATCTCCCCCGCCGCCGGCAGATGGGGGATGTAGCGCTGGAAGTAGAGCTGGCTCTTCTCCCGCTCCGTGGGGGCGGGCAGTGCGACGACCCGAAAGACCCGGGGGCTGACCCGCTCGGTGATCGCCTTGATGGTGCCCCCCTTGCCGGCCCCGTCGCGCCCCTCGAAGACGATGCAGACCTTGAGTCCTTTGTGCACCACCCACTGCTGCAGCCTGACCAGCTCCACGTGCAAGAGGCGCAGCGCTTTTTCGTATGCCTTGTTGCCAAGGGGCTTTTGCGCCTCGGCCACGACCGGTTCTTCCGTTCTGGATTTTCGTTTGCTGCCCATGATGTCCTTCTCTGTGTCTCGGCGAATGGAAGGCCGTCCTGCCGGACGGCGCCCTTCAAGGGTAGATGACGGTGTGCCGCCACCGGGAGTGGCAACTACCGGGGGATGGCCGGGATCATCTTTGGTGGGGCTCGCGGGGTTGTTGGTGGCAGTGAGACATTGAAGAGGGGGGGGCGGGACCTGGCCGCCATGGATGCAGGGGAAATGGCGCAGAAACGCACAAGGGGCTGGCATCATGACGATGCCAGCCCCTTGCTGTGTATGGTGTTCCCGACTGGAGTCGAACCAGTGGCCTGTCCCTTAGGAGGGGACCGCTCTATCCTGCTGAGCTACGGGAACCTTGTGGCGGGCATTATACAAGAAGCATTGTGCTTTTAAACCCTTGATTCCTATTCCAATACGGCCAGGTCACCGATTTGGACATTGAACGGCGAATATTTGTTCTGACTGCTGATGATGGCGCCATCCTCGAACACCTGTACCACCTCGAACAGACCGTCAGCGGGGTTGCGCATCACCCTGGACTTGCCATAGGGGTCGACGAAGTCGGCGCTGTGCTGGACCCGGAACTGGTCCCCGAGCTTGACCCCGTTGCGACGGCCCAGGTTGATGTGGGGGCCGCGCTCGTGCTGGGCCACGATCCGGGCGGTGACGGGGGCACAGGCGAGTTCGGCGGCGATGTCCTGGGCCGCCTCCTTCAACTGGTAGCCCACCTCCTGGCCAAAGCTCGACTGCCAGAACTGGCCGCCGCTGCTGCCCACCTGTTCCCGCTTGGAGAAGGTCCAGTTGGCACGGCCCTTGTACTCCTTGCGGCCGAGCAGGCTGCCGTTGATGCCGTCGAACAGGTAGAGCTGCATGGAGAAGTTGCGCACGGGATCCTCATACCAGCTGGTGAGGGCGTTGCCCTGGGGCTCGAGGGAGAGGTCGTCGATGCTGCCGAGCACCAGATACTGGCTGTCGGTGCGCAGGCTCAGGGCCTTGATCTCCTCGAGGGCGCTGCGATCCCCCTGTTGCAGATGGAGAGGGTCGATGCGCAGGTTCTCGTCCAGCCACTGGCGTGCGACCACCTGGGGCGTCGTCGCCAGGGTTTCAAACAGCCGGCGGGAGAGATCGGCGGGCATGTCGTCCAGGGCACCGGTGCTCGCCTGGTCCGGGTAGCGCATGCGCAGACGCACCAGCGTCAAATCCTTGGCGTAGTGCTGGGTCTGACAGATCTGCCGCTCCGCCTGGATGTCGGCCACGAGGGTGATGTACATGCGGCCGTTGCGCACTTCTTCGCGCTTGAGGCGGTACTGGCGGATGTCGCCGCCGGAGCGGATCTGGATCTGCTCGGAGCGCAGGCTGCCGTTTTCCAGGCGCTGGATGCTGGAGACGGAGGCACCGCTGGCCAGCAGCGCCTGGCGCAGGGCATCCCGGGTCGCCTGCTCGCGGGCGTAGACCTCGTCGCCCCCCAGAATGGCGGCACTGCCCTGGGCCTCGATAAGTTCGGCCCTGGCCGACAGGCTGGCCAGCAGCAGGGTGAACAGCAGCGAAACTTTCATAACAAACACCTTGAGTGGGCGACCCCGCTGCCGCCGGTGGGGCGGGTCAGGGATCCTGGACACAGATCCGGTCTGCACCGGAGCGGGTGACCAAATAAAAGCAAGAACCATGCCTTCTTCCCTGGCCGGAGCCCGTACGGCGGGCTCCGGTGGCACAGTACGCGCCTCTGCTTGGGGATCATCGAGGATCCTGCGCGCATTCCCGCCTCAAGTGTTGGCGGTTGCGACCGATAACAGGTCAGGTGCAGATACAGGAAAGGTATCCATGAAGAGAGTTATCACGGTGCTGGCGGTGGCGCTGGCATTGGTCGGTTGCGGGTCGGCCGACCCCATCAATCGGGAGCTGGGAGACCCTCGCCAGGCGGCGAAGGGGATGGAGCTCAACTGGCTGGTGGCCCGCATGACGGATCAGCTGATGGAGCGCAAGTCCCTCACGACTCTGACCGAGCCCATTGCGGTCGCCTCCTTTGTCGATCTCGACACCCTGAAGGACACCAACTGGATGGGGCAGCAGATCGAGGAGAGCTTCATCTACGAGCTGAACCGGCGCGGGGAAGTGGTGGTGGACTTCAAGACCACGGGCAACATCCAGGTGACCCCGCAGGGGGACTTCGTGATGAGCCGCAACTACAAGGATCTCTCGTCCCGGTTGCCCATCTCCCGCATCCTGACCGGCACCTTCAGCCGCAATCAGCAGGGGATCCTGGTCAACGCCCGCATCATCGATCTGCGCACCAAGATGGTGGAGACCACGGCCCAGAGCCTGATCCCGAAACAATATTTGTCCGGTGCCAGCAACTCCTTTGGCCGGGCCTCCATCAATCGCGGTTACCTGATGCGGGGGGGCCAGAGCCCGTCCGGCCATCTGGTCAACCTGACCCCTTGAGGTGGCGCGTCATGAAGCGTGAAGCGGGCTGGCTGACATTGAGCCGTGACACATCGGGTGTGGTGAACAGGAAAACGGGGAAACAGCGATGAAAATCTTGTTGGGTTGCCTGATGGCCATGTTGCTGACGGCGTGCAGTGGCAACCGGGTGGTGAACTATGACGTGGGCGAGAAGCCCGATGACTTCCCGGTGCTCAAGGCGGTGGGTTATGCGGTGATCGACATCCAGCCCGGTCCCTCCCAGTCCGAGAAGATGTTGCAGGCGATCCGCGCCTCCAAGATGGACGCCTACCGGGAGCTGGCGGAGCAGCTCAATGGCCAGCAGGTGCGCGGCCAGAGCAGCTACAAGGACCTGACCCAGACCTCCAACTCCCTGGATGTGTCGGTGGCGGGCATGGTGCGCGGTGCCCGGGTGGTGGCGACCTATCCCCGTGGCAACACCTATGCCACCGAGCTGGAGCTCGACACCCGCAACCTCTATCACCTGAACCAGCTGATGGCGGGCCAGTTCTAGGGCGGGTCCGGGGGGCGCCGGCATGAGCCCGGCGATCATCACGGCACAGACAAAGGCGAGCGCAGGCTCGCCTTTTTGTTTGGTCGGGAAAGAGCTCGGATCTGCGGGGAATAACCGGGGCTGGCGCCTTGGACGGGATAGGGCCTGGGGAGGATAACCGGGGTTGGCGTCTTGGGGGATAACTGGCCTGCGGTGAGGATAACCGGGATTGGCGTCTTGGGGGGAGAGCTGGTCTTCTGCAGGAGAAACGGACTTGATGGCCGGGCGGGATCCGGCCTGTGGCGAGGAAAAAGGGGGCTGAAGTAGAACAAGAGGTGCCCGGGCGCCGGAATGGCGGCCTTTTTTGTTTAGGGAAATCTAACGATGCTGCCATGTCGTTAAATAAAGTCAAACGATAGAAAGGCCCGGCAGGCGGCAAAAGGAGGCCGCAACGGGAGGAAGATGGCCTGATGGTGAGTGGAAAGACAGCAGCGCCAGGATCCCGGGTCCACGAGGAAGGGGGTGGAGGGCGGTTTAACGCCGGAAGGGAGGGGCGGGACCGGGCGCGTCTCACGGGGAGGGCGCAGAGAGCACAAAGGCGAGCCGGTGCTCGCCTTTGTGTGGCAGGGGCGGGATCCGCTCCCCATCAGCTTCCCATCAAGACGGGCGGCACGGCGGTCGGCTTGACGTCTTCGCTCGGGTAGCAGCCCAGCACCTTGATGTAGCGGGTGATCTTGGTCAGCTCCAGCAGGGCGGCCTGCATGGCCGGGGTCTGCAGGTTGGCGGAGACATCCAGGTAGAACATCTCCTCCCAGGGGTTGCCCTGCACCGGACGGGATTCGAGCTTGGTCATGTTGATCTCGTGGCTGCGCAGCACCAGCAGCGCCTCCACCAGGGAGCCCGGCTTCTGGGAGGTGGACATGATGAGGGTGGTCTTGGCGGGGATCTGGGGCGCCACGTCGATGGGCTTGCGCGCCACCACGATGAAGCGGCTGTAGTTCTCCTTCTGGTTGGCGAGCTGCTCGGCCAGCACGTCCAGGCCATAGAGCTCGCCGCCGGCGGCGCTGCCGATGGCCGCCGCTTCCGGGCTTGCCAGCTCCTTGACCTTCATCATGGCGCTGGAGGAGGAGTCGCAGATTTCGTGGCGCGCCCCTTCCAGCTTGCTGAGGTAATGGGAGCACTGCTGGAACACCTGGGGATGGGCGTAGAAGGTCTTGATGCGTTCGATCTCGGTGGGCACGGCGGTGAGGATGCAGTGCTCGATGGGATAGGTGAGTTCACCCACGATGGAGAGGGTGGTGTGCTGCATCACGTCGTACACCTCGTTGATGGAGCCCGAGCTGGTGTTCTCGATGGGCAGCACCCCGAAGGCGGCACGGCCCGACTCCACGGTGTCCAGCACCTCGCGGAAGTTCTGGCAGTTCACCTCGATCACCTGATCCTTGTAGCGGGCCAGGTACTTGCGGGCGGCCAGGCTCGAGTAGGAGCCGCGCGGTCCCAGGTAGGCGACGCTGGTCATGGGCTCCTGCTGCTGGGGGTTGAGCAGGCTCTGCAGGTAGGCCTGCTGGGAGAGCACGGAGTCTTCGATGATGGTGTGGTAGATGCGGGTGATGTACTGGGCATCCAGTCCGAGGGCGCGCCCTTTCTGGATCAGGGCGACCAGCAAGTCCTGTTCGCGCTGGTGGTCACGGATGGGACGGGGATTGGCCTGCTTGGCGCGGGCGACCTCGATGCTGAGGGTCTTGCGTTTGGCCAGCAGGGCGAGCAGCTCCTGATCCAACTGGGTGATGTCGTGTCTGATCTCGTCGAGCGTTGCCATGGTGGTTCCCTATCCAGTGATTCTGTGGTGTGTGGTGCAAAAAAAAGCCTCCGCTGGGGAGGCTCGATTCGTCTTTGGTTTCTGTTTACGCGAATGGTTCACGTGACGACGGGCCTTCCCTCATGTGGGCCGGGTAAACGAGAAAACAAAGAAGAATGGTGTGTTCATGGGCGTGTCCTGAATGTAACGCCATAACCATTAAGGGATTTGGCGGTGCGATGCAAGTAAAACTTGCCCGGGGGCGTTGAACGGGGCAGGGTGGTGGCTCGGGTTGCCGAGGGGGAGTGAGCGTCGTTCTGGTCCCTGTTTGTGGCAACCGCCGTGACCACATCCGTGGCAACAACACATAGAGGGGACGAGACGATGGCGGTGATCTTCGATCTGGGCAGGGTGGTGGTGCGCTGGGATCCGGTGGCCATAGTGAGTGGGGTGCGCGGACCCGATGGGGCGACAGCGATCGCGGAGCAGCTGTTCAACCACCCGGACTGGCTGGAGGTGGACAGGGGGACCCTCTCCCTGCACACCATGGCCCGTCAGGCGCAGGGGCGCACCGGCCTGTCGATGGCGGAGAATCTGGCCATCTTGCAGGCGGTGCCGTCCTCCCTTGTGCCGGATCCTGCCATGGTGGCGCTCATCGAAGAATTGCACGGTGCAGGCCACCCCCTCTATGCCCTCTCCAACATGGGGCACGCCAGCATCGACTGGCTGGAGCAGCATCAGTCCTTCTGGCGCTTCTTCAGCGGCAAGGTGGTGTCGGCCCGGGTGCGGATGCTCAAACCCGAGCCCGACATCTACCGCTATCTGCTGGTGTCGTTCGACCTCAAGGCTGGGGAGTGCCTCTTTATCGACGACAGCCCGGCCAACGTGGCGGCGGCCGAGGCGCTCGGTCTGCGGGGGCTGATCTTCACCGATCCGGCCCGGTGCCGGGCGCATCTGATCGCTCAGGGGTTGTTGCCTGCCTGAGGAGAGCCAGTTTCGCTTCGCAGCGAAAAAAGTGTGCAAAACCTTGATTGAGGGCAAATAACGTACAGCTTTATCCATGCTCTTTAAGTGTATATTCAGCTTGGTGCGGGCAAAATGGTATCCAGTTCATCATCCGGAGTTGTTGTTATGGATGCCAATGTCGTTGCGCTGCATCGGGGATACGATCAGACCTTTCAAGCCAGGGAACAGAGGCTCATCAACACCCTGGCCGGTTACAGCGAACTGCTTGTCTCCTTCTCCGGCCGACTGGAATCTTGCTACAGCATGGATCTGTGCCGGGCCAGCGGGGTGCGATTTCGCGCCATCACCCTGGACAACCCCACCCTCAGCCGCCAGTCGGTGGCCAGGGCACAGCGCTACTGCCGGCACTACGGCATCCCCCATCAGGTGCTCAAGACCGACGAGATGATCTTCAGCGCCCACCTGGGCCACCTCGCCGAGGTGACCGACCCGGTGCGCTACCTCTGCCAGCAGCTCGAACATGAAGAGGGCCCGCCGCTGCTGATGTCGGCCTCGGTGGAGGAGAAGCGGGAGTACCTGCGCCGATTCCACAGCCTGCCCGCCAACACCCTCTGGATCTTTGCCGAGCAGGGGATGACCAACCGGGATTTTCGCTACGGCTTTCACCAGCGGCAACTGGCGCTCTGGGGAGACGTGGGGGAGGCCTGCCTGAGCCGGCGGTTTGTCGATATGGCCTCCCTGGACAGGCGGCACCTGCGGATGGTCGACATGGCCGAGCAGATGCTGGTGGACATGGGGCTGGGGGGAGCCCAGGTCTTCTTCCATACCCTGGGTGACAGGGTCACCACCCTTGCGAGGATCCGGGTGCCCGAACGGCTGCGGGCCCTGGTGTTCGACATGCAGCCCACCATCCAGAAGGCCCTCAGGAGTGCCCAGTTCGATCTGGTGACCCTGGATCTGGCCACGCTGGAGGATCCCCACCCCCTGGTCATCTGAGCCGGGGCGTAACGTGAGGGGGGTCATAGGCAAGGAGGGCACGACTCTTTATACTGCCCCCTTCGCATCCTTTATCGAGTGCCTGCCCATGAAACCCCTCTCCCGACTGCTGGTCGCCCTCTGTCTGTGCCCTCTGCTGGCCGAGGCGGCTCCCCTGCACCAGATCACCTTGCCGGATGGTCGCCAGGTGCAACTCAATGACGATTTCACCTGGGAATACCTGCTGGTCAAGCCGGCAGCCACGGTAGCCGGTCAGGCAGTGACGGCGAGTGTCGCAGCCCCGGTGCTGACCGAGCAGGCCATGGCCCATCCCGACTTGCTCTCCCAGGCGACCCGGGACGGCATCACGGTGAAGCTGGACCAGGTGGCGGGGGACGATCCCCTCAGCCTGCAGTTCGTGGTGAGCAACACCGGCAGTCGCAACGTGGTGCGCGTCAACGGCAGCCTGACCCTGTTCAGTGCCGACGGGGTGCAGCTCTCGACCGAGCCCGTGCGCTTCTGGGTCGGGGAGAACCGCCTGCCTGACTCCTACCTGCGCAAGGGGGAGGCACGCGCCTCCCGGGCCATCGAGCTGGCACGACCCGCCGGCCTCACCGGCAAGCCGCTGGTGCGGGTGCAGATCGACGAGGTGGAGTTCCGCTAGGATGACGGCGGGGGAGCCCTCGCTCCCCCGCAGAGTGTTGCACCGGTAACCGCCAGCAATATCCGCTTACATCTGACATGGTTTGGCAACAGCTTGCTCCTCGGCGTTGCCCCCTTTGCCCGTCACAATGGCTCCATTCCAGTTAGGTCCGCCTAACTCAACCCATGGAGTCAACAAAATGCAAAAGATCGCACTGTCTGTTCTGGTTCTGGCCGGCCTCTCTTCCACCTCCGTCCTGGCGCAAGATGCCTTCAGCTATGCCAAGGGCTCTGCCACCTGGGCCCACACCAAGTCTGACTACATCGGTGGCAAGGATGGGGAGAACCGCGACTTCGGCGGCCTGAGCCTGGATCTCTCCAAGAGCTTCACCAGCAATGTCTATGGCCGGATCGGCAGCGAATACACCTCCCGCAGCAGCGGCAACGACAGCATGGCCATCTCCAGCCTGGGGATGGGTGTCTACACCCCCCTCAGCACCGGCCTGAACCTCTACGGTGAAACCGGCCTGATGGGCTACAGCCTGGAACGGGAGCTGGCCTCCGACGTGAACCATTCCGGTTGGGATACCCTGGCCCGCAAGAAGAGCGGCAGCCTCTACGGAGAAGTGGGCCTGCGCTACGACATCGGCGCCGTCGAGCTCTCCACCGGCTATCGCTACGCCAACATGACCGACGACATGCACGACTTCAAGGCGGGGGCGGCCTACAAGCTGACCCAGAACCTGGCCCTCACCGCCGACTACACCTATCGCAACTGGGATCTGCAAAAAGGCTCCATCTCCAGCCTGGGTGTGAAATACAGCTTCTGATCATCCTTCCTGCAGGGTCTTCACCTTTACCCATGACTTCGGTCATGGGTTTTTTTTATGGGGGCTGATCCGCCCGCCGCCCCCTGGCCGTATCAGTTCGCAATAGTTATACAGCTTCCAATCTTTTGTATAACTGCTATAACTTACTCAAGGCTTATACAAGGGGCTTCATCATGTACAAGATCAAGGTCGGTATCAGTGCCTGTCTGCTCGGCCAGGAAGTGCGCTTCGACGGGGGCCACAAACGATCCAGTTTCTGCGAACGGGATCTGGGTGCCCATTTCGACTATCACCCCGTCTGCCCCGAGATGGCCATTGGCCTGGGGGCACCCCGCGCCGCCATCCGGCTGGTGAAGCGCCAGGGCGAGGTGCGGGCCGAGGCAAGCAACGGCAGCTTCGACGTCACCGACAAGCTGATTGCCTTCAGCGAGCAGAAGGCACGCCAGCTCGACTTCCTCTCCGGCTACATCCTCTGCGCCAAGTCCCCCAGCTGCGGCATGGAGCGGGTGCGCATCTATGGCGCCAACAACGAGGGGAGCGCCAAGGAGGGGGTCGGCCTCTTCGCCAAGGCGCTGATGGAGGCCAACCCCCTGCTGCCGGTGGAGGAAGATGGCCGCCTGTGCGACCCCATCCTGCGGGAGAACTTCGTGCTGCGGGTCTTCGCCTACCACGACTGGCAGCAGCTCTGCGCCCGGGGGATCACCGCCTCAGCCCTGCTCCGCTTCCATTCACGCTACAAGTACCTGGTGCTCTCCCACGCCACCACCCACTACCGGGCGCTGGGGCGCCTGCTCGCCAACCTTGGCAAGGCCAACCTGCAGGAGGTGGCCGACAGCTACATCCAGGGGTTGATGGCGGCGCTGACCCTGCGGGCCAACCGCCGCAGCCACACCAATGTGCTGATGCACCTGCAGGGCTACTTCAAGCGGGTGCTGACCCCGGCCCAGAAGCAGGAGCTGTGCGACACCATCGACAAGTACCGCACCGGGGTCTTCCCGTTGCTGGTGCCCCTTACCCTGATCCGCCACTACCTGCGCGAGTACCCGAACCCCTATCTCGCCGAGCAGGTGTACCTCAATCCCCATCCCGACACGCTGAAATTGCGTTACGGGCTGTGAAGGTGTGGCTGGATTTGGCCGATCAGGCCTACCTCGACCTTCATCCCGACACGCTCAAGCTGCGCTACGGGCTCTGAACACCCTGTGCAGGCCCCGGCGGATCACCGGGGCCTCTTCCCAACGTCTGATGGACTCTCTCATGTCTGATGAATCACAAGCAGCCGCGCCTCTCCCCGACGAGGGCGTCTACCCCATTCGCGAGGTCTCCCGCCTCACCGGCGTCAACGCCGTCACCCTGCGCGCCTGGCAGCGCCGCTACGGGCTGGTGCAACCGGCCCGAACCGAGAAGGGCCATCGCCTCTACAGCGAGCAGGATATCCGCCAGATAGGCGAGATCCTGAGCTGGCTGGAGCGGGGGGTGAGCATAGGTCAGGTGAAGGGGCTCCTGAGCGAGCCCCAGAGTGCGCCGGTGAGCGATCACTGGCAGCAGACCCTGGAGCAGTTCAGCCAGGCGCTGCTCGCTTTCAACCAGCGCAAGGCGGAGGCCGATCTTGGCGATCTGCTGGCGAGCTACCCCTTCGAGCTGGTGCGCAGCCGGGTGCTGCAGCCCCTGGTGGAGCGGCTGCTGGGGCTGTGGCGCGAGCGTCCCGATGGCGAGCTGCTGCAACAGGTGTGGCTCGGCTGGCTGCATACCCGCTTCGCCCGCCACCTCATCGAGCAGGAGAAGGGCGTGCCCGTCACCCTGGCAAGCTGGGGGCAGGTGGGGCCGCTGGATCTGGTCTGGGCTGCGTATGAGCTCATCGGTCAGGGTTATGAGGTGCAACTGCTGGGGGCGGTGGAGCCCCGCCATGCCACCTTGCTGGAGGGGCGTGCCACTCCCCCCTGGCTGATCCTGCTGGGGGCCGGGCTCGGCAAGCAGGACCAGGCCGCCGAATGGCCTGCGGGCACACGCTTCTTTGGCGAGCTGGGACGCCTCTACGATGAGCCGTGGCGGCGTGCCCGCAACTGGCACGCCACCCTGGCAGAGGTCAGTGCGACGCCCCGCACTGCCAAGGCGAAGGGCAAGGGCGGGAGAACACCGTCATGAGGCTGGTCTGGTTTCGCAACGATCTGCGTCTGGCCGACAACCCGGCCCTGCGCCACGCCTGCGCCGGAGATGAACCGGTCGCCGCACTCTTCATCGTCTCGCCGACCCAGTGGCAGGCGCACAAGCTGGCCCCGGTCCGCCAGCGCTTCATGCTGGCGCAGGTGGATGCCATGGGCCGCGAGCTGGCGGCCCTCGGCATTCCGCTTCATCTGCTGCGGGTCGAGACCTTTGCCGAGGTGCCGACGGCGCTGACGGCGCTCTGCCGGGATCTCGGGGTGAGCCAGCTCTACGCCAACCAGGCCATCGAGATTGACGAGCTGCGCCGCGACCACGCCGTCAGCGCCGCGCTGGGGGAGCAGGGCATGACCAGCCACTGGTTCAACGGCTGCTGCGTACTGCCGCCCGGTCGGGTGCTGACCGGGTCGGGGGAGATGTTCAAGGTCTTCACCCCCTTCAGCCGCGCCTGGCTCAAGGCTCTCGAGGAGGATGGCTTCGTCATTCACCGTGCCCCCGCACCACGCGGTGAGCCGTTGCCGTGGCTGCCCCTGGCCGAGCGGGAGTGGGTGGACGACGGGCTGGGGGATCTGACGCCGGACACCCGCTGGCCGGTGGGGGAGGCCGAGGCGAGCCGCCGGTTGCACACTTTTCTGGATCAGGCTGTGCTCGATTACGGCGAGACCCGGGACTTTCCGGCGCTGGCGGGCACCTCCGTGCTCTCCCCCTATCTGGCGGCGGGCATCATCAGTGCCCGCCAGTGCGTTGGGGCGCTGCAGCAGCGTCTCGGCTACCGGCCCCAGTCGAAGGCCCAACCCGGTTTCGTCTGGCTCAACGAGCTCATCTGGCGCGAGTTCTACCGCCACTTGCTGGTGCTGATCCCGAGCCTCTCCATGAACCGCCCCTTCAAGCCGGAGACGGCGGCCCTGCCGTGGAGCTGGGATCCGGATGCCTTCGCCGCCTGGTGCGAGGGGCGCACCGGCTACCCCGTGGTCGATGCGGCCATGCGTTGCCTCAACGCCACCGGCTGGATGCACAACCGGCTGCGGATGATAGTGGCGAGCTTCCTCACCAAGGATCTCCATATCCACTGGCGGCTTGGGGAGGACTACTTCATGAGTCGGCTCATCGACGGGGATCTGGCGGCCAACAATGGCGGCTGGCAGTGGGCGGCGGGGACCGGGGCCGATGCGGCGCCCTATTTCCGGGTCTTCAACCCCACCACCCAGGGGCAACGATTTGATCCACAAGGGGAGTTCATTCGTACCTGGGTCACTGAGCTGGCGGATGTGCCTGCTGCCTATCTCCACGAGCCCCACGACTGGTTGCGGCTCAAGGGGCGGCAGGATTATCCGGCCCCCATGGTGGATCATGCCGTTGCACGGGTGAGGGCCATCGAGATGTTCCGCGAACTGGAGAAAAACTAGTATGAATGACGCGCTGGCCCGCTTTGTCATCCTCTACCTGCAATTGGACAAGCATCAGTTGCACCGCTTGCCGGAGGTCTATGCCGATGAGGTGCTCTTCATCGATCCTGCGCACCGGATAGAGGGGCTGGCCGCGCTCACCCGCTACTTTTCCTCCCTTTATGAGCGCCTTGCCCAGTGCAGTTTCGAGATAACGAGTCAGCAGCAGTCGGGCAACGAAGCCTGGCTCGCCTGGGTCATGACCTTCTCCCACCCCAGGATTGCCGGTGGCCGGGCCGTCAGGGTGGAGGGGGCCACCCGGCTGACGTTCGACTCCTGGGGCAAGGTGTGCCTGCACCGGGACTACTTCGATCTCGGGGCCATGCTCTACGAGCAGTTGCCGCTGCTGGGGCCCGTGGTACGGGCCATCAAGGGGAGGCTGGGGACATGAGCGGCCGGGTGCTGATCACCGGGGCCACCTCGGGCATCGGCCGCCAGCTGGCGCTGGATTATCGGCGCGCCGGCTGGCAGGTGTGGGGTTGTGGCCGGGACGAGGCGCGCTTGCAGGCTCTGGCCGACCTGGGGATCACCCCTTTGCGATTCGATGCGCGCGACAGCGCCGCCATGGCCGGGGTGGCCGCAAGCTTGCCCGCCCTCGACCTGCTCATTCTCAATGCGGGCAACTGTGAATACATGGATCCGGCAGAAGGCTTTGACGGCGCCCTGTTTGCCCGGGTCATCGAGACCAACCTCATTGCCACCGGCAACGCCCTGGCCGCCTTGCTGCCGCGGTTGGGGGCGGGTGGACGGCTTGCCATCGTCAGCTCCTCGGTGAGCTGGCTGCCCCTGCCACGGGCGGAGGCCTATGGCGCCTCCAAGGCGGCCCTCGATTATCTGGCGGATACGTTGCGCCTGGATCTGGCCAGCAAGGGCATCGGGGTGACCCTGATCCGCCCGGGCTTCGTGCAGACGCCGCTCACCGACAAGAATGATTTTCCCATGCCCTGCCTGGTGACGGTGGAAGAGGCTTCCCGCGCCATCATGACGGGGCTTGCCGCCGGTCGCCACCAGATCCACTTTCCCCGTCGCTTCATCTGGCTGCTGCGCCTGCTCGGCGCTCTGCCGACGGGGCTCTGGCTGCGCCTTGGCCGCACACTCGTTTCGAAAGGACGCCCTTCATGAAGAAAAAGATCGCCATCGTCGGCTCCGGTATCTCCGGTCTCACCGCCGGTTTTCTGCTCCACAAGCTGCATGACATCACCCTGTTCGAGGCGGCGCCGACCCTGGGAGGCCACACCGCCACCGTGGAGGTGGAACAGGCTGGGCGCCACTATGCCATCGACACCGGCTTCATCGTCTTCAATGACCGCACCTATCCCAACTTCCTCAAATTGCTGGAGCGCATCGGGGTGGGGCGCCAACCCGCCGAGATGAGCTTCTCGGTCAAGAGTCCCGAGGGGATGGAGTACAACGGCCACAACCTCGATACCCTGTTCGCCCGGCGCCGCAATCTGCTGAGCCCGCGCTTCTATCGCTTCGTCGCCGAGATACTGCGCTTCAACCGGGAGGCGCGGGCCTGGCTGGCCGCGCATCGCCAGCGGGAGCTGACCCCCGAGCTGACCCTGGGGGACTTCCTGCAGGCGGGGAAATTCAGCGACTATTTCGCCCGTCACTACATCCTGCCCATGGGGGCGGCCATCTGGTCCTCCACCCTGGCGGACATGCGTGCCTTCCCCTTGAGCTTCTTCCTGCGGTTTTTCGCCAACCACGGGCTGCTGGAGGTGGCGAACCGGCCCCAGTGGTATGTGATCCCGGGGGGCTCGCGAGAGTACATAGGGCCGCTCACGGCGGGCTGGCAGTCGCACATCCGCCTCGCTACCCCGGTGGAGGCGGTGCGCCGGGTGGCGGATGGCGTCGTGGTCACCAGCCAGGGGCAGGAGGCCCATTTTGACGAGGTGATCTTCGCCTGCCACAGCGATCAGGCCCTGGCCCTGCTGGCGGATGCGAGCGAGGGAGAGAGGGCCATCCTCGGGAACATGCCCTATCAGGCCAACGACGTCTGGCTGCACACCGACGCCTCCTGCCTGCCGATGCGCCGCAAGGCGTGGGCGAGCTGGAACTACCAGCTCGGTGAGGATGACGGGGCGCGCCCCCTGGTGAGCTACAACATGAACATCCTGCAGGGGGTGAGCTCCCCAGCGCCCTTCTGCGTCAGCCTCAATCCCCGTGGACGGGTGGACGAGAGCAAGGTGTTGCGCCGTTTCGTCTATCATCATCCGGTATTCAATCAGGGCTCCATCGCCGCCCAGCAGCGACGGGGCGAGATCTGTGGCCATCAGCATACCCACTTCTGCGGGGCTTATTGGTACAACGGTTTTCACGAGGACGGGGTGCGCAGCGCCCTGGACGTGGCCAGACGCTTCGGGGCCGAGCTATGAGCGGCGCCGCGGCCTTGACGCAGGGGGACGAGGGAATGGGGGAGGGGATCAGCGCCATCTGGCAAGGCTCGGTGCGCCATCGCCGCTTCGCCCCCAGGGCCCACGCTTTTTCATACAGCCTCTTCATGCTGGGGCTGGATCTGGACGAACTGCCCGGGCTTGAGCAGGGGCGCTGGTTTACCGTGGAGCGGGCCGGACTGCTCTCGTTTCGCCGCGAGGACTATATGCGGGGCAGCGAAGGGCCCCTCAAGCAGGCGGTCTGGGACAAGGTGGCGGCCCTTGGGGGGGATGCGGAGCCCGGCGGGCGGGTGCTGCTCCTTGGCAACGTGCGCTGCCTCGGGTTTTATTTCAGCCCGGTTAATTTCTATTTCTGCGATCGGGCGGGGGAGACCCGCTACCTGCTGGCGGAGGTCTCCAATACCCCCTGGAACGAGCGCCACTACTACCTGCTGGATCTGGCGGCGCTCTCCCCCCATGACAAGGATTTTCATGTCTCCCCCTTCATGGGGCTGGGGATGCGCTACCACTGGCGCATCCGGGCGCCGAAAGAGGAGGCGCTGATCCATATCGAGAGCCACCCCGTATCCGGTGAGAGCAAGCTGTTTGACGCCACCCTGGCCCTGCGCCGCGCGCCGCTGTCGCGCAAGGGGCTGGCGGCGCTGCTGGCTCGCTGGCCCTGGATGACCCTGAAGGTGCTGCTCGGGATCTACTGGCAGGCCCTGCGCCTTTTTATCAAACGCACCCCCGTCTTCACCCATCCGGAGAGCCGCCCGTGACGCTGACACACCCGTTTAACTCCGCTTCCTGGTGTTGTCAGCAGCCCATGGTGCGGGTTCATCCCAACCGAACGACCCCACTCTTGACCCATTCGGAGAGCCGCTAATGGAACTTGCTCAATCAACCCTCTCTGCCTCTTTCATCGACAAGGGGGCCAAGCAACTGCTGCTCAAATTGCTGGCGCGCCTTGAGCAGGGCCAGCTGGTGCTCCACGACGGCAGCGAGTGCCACCGTTTCGGCAAGGCGGGCAGCGACCTGCATGCCGAGCTGGTGGTGCAGGATCCGGCGTTTTATCGCCGCCTGCTGCTGGGGGGGAGCATCGCCGCAGGAGAGACCTGGGTGGAGGGTCTCTGGACCAGCCCGGAGCCGGTGGCACTGGTGCGCTTGCTGGCCCGCAATCTGCCGCTGCTCGACGCCCTGGAACGGCGCCTCGGCTGGCTCAGCTTCCCGTTCAACAAGGTGCGCCACTGGTTCAATCGCAATACCCTGACCGGTTCGCGCGCCAACATCGCCGCCCACTATGACCTTGGCAACACCCTCTATCAGGGCTTTCTCGACGATCACATGCAGTATTCGAGCGCCATCTATCCCCACCCGGATGCCACCCTGGAGGAGGGGCAGCAGGCCAAGCTGCGCACCATCTGCGAGCGGCTTGAGCTTGGGCCGGACGACCATCTGCTGGAGATAGGCACCGGCTGGGGCGGTCTCGCCGTCTATGCGGCCCGTCACTACGGCTGCCGGGTCACCACCACTACCATCTCCCGGGCCCAGCACGACTATGCCAAGGCGTGGATCGAGCGGGAGGGGCTGGGAGATCGCATCACCTTGCTGCTGGAGGATTACCGCAAGCTGGAGGGACGCTATGACAAGCTGGTCTCCATCGAGATGATCGAGGCGGTGGGGCACGCCTTCCTGCCCGACTATTTCCGCCAGTTGTCGCGCCTGCTCAAGCCCGGCGGACGCCTGCTGATCCAGGCCATCACCATCGCCGATCAGCGCCACGCCCAGTATCTGCGCGGGGTGGACTTCATCCAGCGCTACATCTTCCCGGGAGGCTGCCTGCCTTGCGTCTCCCAGATGGCGGGTCTGCTGGCGCGGGAGACCGACATGCAGCTGGTACGGCTGCACGATCACGGCCACCACTATGCCCGTACCCTGGCCCACTGGTGCGAACGCTTCCTGGCGCTGGCCCCGGAGCTGCCCAAGCTCGGTTACAGCCAGGATTTCATCCGGCTCTGGCACTTCTACTTCGCCTACTGTGAAGGGGGATTCTGGGAACGGGCCATCAGCCTGGTGCAACTGGAGGCCGCCAAGCCGGGGCCCCATGGCTGGTCCGGGGACTTGCCGGCAAGCGGTCGCTGATCATGTGGCAGTGGGCCCACCTGCTGGGATTCAACCTCTACTGGTTGCTGGCGGTGACATGGCAGCAACCGGGCCCGCTGCTCGGGATGCTGCTGCTCCATTTCATCTTCTCCCCCCGCCGTGGGCAGGACTGGCGCCTCATCCCGGTCGCCCTGGCAGGCTGCCTGCTCGACATCCTGCTCTGGCGCCTCGGCCTGTTTCACTTTCCGTCCGGTTTTCCGCTCTGGCTGTTGCTGCTCTGGTGCGGTTTCGCCCTGACCCTCTCCCACGGCCTTCCCTGGCTTCGCCCCTTGCCGCGCTGGCAACAGGGGCTGTTCGGCATGGTGGGGGGCGCCTCCTCCTATATGGCGGGGGCCGCCATGGGGGCAGTAAACTTACCCTGGGGCATCTGGACAAGCGCAGTGCTGCTGGCGGTGATCTGGATGTGGTGGTTACCCGTACTCCTGTGGGTAACGGTCAAGCTGGAGGGTGAGACGAGATGAACACCTTTTCGACCGACACCTTGTTGTTTTCCAAGTGGACCAGGGATGGCCAGTGCGAGCTGGCCGAGCGTTTCTACCTGGTGGTGGCCTGCCAGCGCGATGCCCAGGGGCATCTGGCGAGCGTGGTGATGCAGGATATCAACACCCTGCAGGAACAGGAGATGGACTGGCATGAACTGGAGGATCCCGCCCGTTGGCACATGGGGTGGAACTAGCCTGCTGCTGGCGGCCTTGAGCCTGCCACTGTTTGCGACCGCCCAGAGCGTTGCCGCCCCCTGGCAGGGGCTGCGTACCGTGGGACAGGGGGAGATGCGCTGGCTCTGGTTCAAGCTCTATGACGCCACCCTCTACAGCGAGAGCGGTCGCTATCAGCCGGGGCGCTACCCGCAGGCCCTCAGCATTACCTACGCGAGGGCCATCGAGCGCCAGGATCTGCTGGAGGCGACCGCCGCCGAGTGGCAGCGGCTCGGCCTTGGTAGCGAGAGTGAGCGCCAACGCTGGCTGGCTCGACTGGCCACGCTCTGGCCGGATGTCGCCCCCGGCGACAAGCTGGTTTTTTATGTGGACGAGCAAGGCACGGGCCACTTCTGGTTGCGAGATCGCCTCCTTGGCTCTCTCGATGATCCCGCCTTCGCCCCCGCGTTTCTTGCTATCTGGCTGACTGACGACAGCCGGGATCCCGCTCTGACCCGCCGCCTGCGCGGCCAATCCTGATGGAGTATTCCATGAAGTTCTCTTCCTGGTGGCGTCTTGCCTGGTTGCTGCCCCTGCTGTGGCTCTCTGGTTGCGGCGCGGGTCTTGACGATTATCGCGGCTCCCGGCCGGGCTGGGATCTCGCCCGTTTCTTCAATGGCAAGCTGGTGGCCCACGGCCTGGTGACGGACCGCAGCGGCGAAGTGACCAGTCGCTTTCGGGTCGAGATGCAGGGGCACTGGCGAGAGGGCAAGGGGGAGCTGTTCGAGCAGTTCTACTTCGATGATGGCCGTCGGCAGACCCGCACCTGGTTTTTGAGCAAGGGGGCGGATGGCCACTGGCGCGGCACGGCTTCAGACGTGGTGGGGGAGGCGGTAGGCAAGACAGAGGGTTTCGCCCTCAACTGGCGTTATCAACTCGATCTGGCTCTGCCGGATGAGAGCGTGGTGAGGGTGAGCTTCGATGACTGGATGTATCTGCTGGACGACGATCGCCTGATCAACCGTGCGAAGATCAGCAAGTTCGGCATTTACCTCGGCGAGGTGATCCTCTATATCGAACGGCTTGAGCAATGAACGCCGGTGCATTTTTTGCCGACGATAGCCATTGGCTATTGATCGGCAAGGCACGAACGATTGTCCTTTGAGTCTGCTTCTGGATAAGCTGACTCCGTTCCCGATAATGCTTACCACCTGGAGGTGAATCATGAAGAGCCCCATTGGTCTTGATACCGTTCAATCACAAGCCCTGGCCGCCGAGCTCAACAAGCTGCTGGCCAGCTATCAGATCCTCTACATGAACGTCCGTGGCTTCCACTGGAACATCCGCGGCAACCAGTTCTTCGAGCTGCACCTGAAATTCGAAGAGATCTACAACGACCTGCTGCTGAAAGTCGATGCCCTGGCCGAACGCATTCTGACCCTGGATGGGGTGCCCCTGCACAGCTTCAGCGACTACATCCAGGTGTCCGCCATCCCCGAGCAGAAGGGGTTGCATGACGGTCGTGCCTGCGTGGAATCCCTGCTGGCGAGCTTCCGCGAACTGCTGGTTGCCCAGCGCCGCATCCTGGGTCAGGCCGCCGATGCCGGTGATGAAGGGACTGCGTCCATCCTCTCCGACTATGTGCAGCAGCAGGAAAAACTGGTCTGGATGCTGCGCGCCTATCTGGCCTGATGAACCTGGGGCCGGCTGCCCATGCTCCGGCCCGTATCATTGCCCCTGTTGTTGCAAACCCGAGTTGTCTCTCCTTGATTTCCCACCCGCTTGCCGCCCGATTTGGGCGGCTTTTTTCTATTTGATCTGCATCAATGAAACGTTAATTGGTAAATTGAATGCCTATTAAGTTTTCCAGGAGGGGAATAGAATCGCCACAAAACAGATAACTGAAATGTCCAATTAGGAGAGACATGATGTTTTGTGTGCAATGTGAACAGACTATTCGTACCCCGGCAGGCAACGGCTGCGCCTATGCACAAGGCATGTGCGGCAAGACGGCGGAAACCTCCGACCTGCAGGATGTGCTGATCTATACCCTGCAAGGGCTCAGCGCCTGGGCCCTGGCGGCCCGCGAGCACGGCATCGTCGACAGCGAAATAGACGCTTTCGTGCCCAAGGCGTTCTTTGCCACCCTCACCAACGTCAACTTCGACTCCGCTCGCATCGTCGCCTACGTCAACCAGGCACTGGCCTATCGCCAGCAACTGGCCGCCAAGCTGACACCGCTGGCGGTGCAGGCCGACACACTGCCCGCCGCGGCCAGCTTCGAGCCGGGTGCCGATCTGCTGGCCCAGCTTGCCCAGGCGCCGCAGACCGCGGTCAACCGGGGCAAGAACGAGGTCAACGAAGACATCATGGGGCTGCGCCTGCTCTGCCTCTATGGCCTCAAGGGGGCCGCCGCCTACATGGAACACGCCCGGGTGCTGGATCAGCAGGATGCCGGGGTCGCCGCCGAATTCCATCGCATCATGAGCTGGCTCGGCACGGATCCCTGCGATCTGGATCCCCTGTTCAAGTGCGCTATGGATATTGGCCTGCTGAACTTCAAAATCATGGAGATGCTGGATCTCGGTGAAACCACCGCCTTCGGCCATCCCGAGCCGACCCAGGTACGCGTCACTCCGGTACCGGGCAAGTGCATCCTGGTCTCCGGCCACGACATGGTGGATCTCAAGCTCATCCTGGAGCAGACCAGGGGCACTGGCATCAACGTCTACACCCATGGCGAGATGCTGCCGGCCCTGGCCTACCCCTTCTTCAAGCAGTACCCGCACCTGGTGGGTAACTATGGCTCCGCCTGGCAGAACCAGCAGAAGGAGTTTGCCAACTTCCCGGGCGCCGTGGTGATGACCTCCAACTGCATCATCGACCCGAACGTGGGCAACTACAGCGATCGCATCTTCACCCGCTCCATCGTCGGCTGGCCCGGTGTGACCCACCTGGAAGGGGAAGATTTCTCCGCCGTTATCGCCAAGGCGCAAGCGCTGGAAGGCTTCAAGCACGTTGAGCTCGAGCACTTCATCACCATCGGTTTTGCCCGCAACGCCCTGATGCAGGCCGCTCCTGCGGTGATCGACAAGGTCAAGGCTGGCGAAATCAGCCACTTCTTCCTGGTGGGGGGATGTGACGGTGACCGTGCCGAGCGCGCCTACTACACCGAGTTTGCCAAGGCGATCCCGCAGGACAGCCTGCTGCTGACCCTGGGCTGCGGCAAGTACAAGTTCAACAAGCTCGATTTCGGCGACATCGGCGGCATTCCCCGTCTGCTGGACGTGGGTCAGTGCAATGATGCCTACTCCGCCATCCAGCTGGCCCTGGCGCTCGCCGACGCGTTCGAGTGCGGCGTCAACGATCTGCCCCTGACCCTGGTGCTCTCCTGGTTCGAGCAAAAAGCCATCGTCATTTTGCTCACCCTGCTGGCGCTCGGCGTGAAGGACATCCGCACCGGCCCGACCGCCCCGGCCTTCCTCACCCCGGCCCTGCTCAAGGTGCTGGAGGAGCAGTTCGGCCTGAAAGGAACCACCACGGCAGACGCGGATCTCGCCGAGATCCTGGCGGCCTGAGCAAAGATACAGCCTTACACGCTCAGCATGTTGTAAGCCTTTGGCGAGCCTGATGGCTCGCCTTTTTTCAACGCTATTTCCGAGCAAGAGGAGCCTTGCGATGACCTCCACCTCTTTGAGCCTGCGCTGTATAGCCCGCCGGGCAGAGACCCACGACGTGGCGAGCTGGCAATTTGAACCCCTGGCTGGCGACCTGCCCTCCGTGCTGGCCGGCCAGTGCGTCACCCTGCACACGATGATTGACGGCAAGCCTCACTGCCGCGCCTACACCCTCTCCTCCAGCCCGCAGGATCCTTTCTGGCAGGTCACCATCAAGGATGTGGGGCTGGTCTCTCACCATCTGCACAAGAGCCTGCAAGTGGGGGACGAGATCCGGGTAGACGGCCCCTTCGGCGATTTCCACCTGACCGCGTTCCCCTGCGAGCGGCCGCTGCTGCTCAGCGCCGGCTCCGGCATCACCCCCATGTGGGCCATGCTGCGGGACGAGCTCGCCAAGCGACCGGACGCCGATATCCGCTTTATTCACAGCGCCAGAACCCCCGGGGATGTGATCTTCGCAAGGGAACTGGCTTCACTGGCCGAGGCTCATGCCGGTGTGCGCCATGCTTTAGTGCTGGAGAAAGTTGGGGAAGAGGCGCCAACGGCTCATCCCTGGGTTGGCCGGCTCACACCGGACATGTTGAGGGAACTGGCGCCAGACCTGCTGGCGCGCCACGTCTATCTGTGCGGGCCTGCCCCCTACATGACCGCAGTCTGCACCATGCTGGCGGAGCTGGGACTGCCGGCAGCGCAGTTGCACCAGGAGTCGTTCGGCCTGCCTGCTGGAACATCGAGTGCGGCGCCAGTTGCGGCCGGCAGCGACCACTTCTGGCTGACCCTCAAAAAGAGCGGCAAGAAAGTGAAGATCCTGCCGGGTCAGACCCTGCTGGCAGCGCTGGAGGGGGCGGGGGAGACCATGATGGCCGCTTGCCGCGCCGGGGTGTGCGGCGCCTGTCGCTGCACCACGGAAGGCGAAATCGAGCGCCAGAGCGTGATGACCTTGAGCGCGCAAGATCTCGAGAACGGGGTGGCGCTGGCCTGTTCCTGCACCGCCAGAGGGGATGTGAGCCTGGAGTACTGACGGGCGTCATTGGTATCCCGAGCTTTTCCCGGACGGGTCGTGCGGGTAGACTCAACCCCAGTTTCAGCAAAGTACGGGATAAAAAATGACAATTCTGGTGACGGGGGGAGCCGGTTACATCGGTTCCCACACCCTGGTCGAGCTGCTTGGTACCGGGCAGCAGGTCGTAGTACTGGACAACCTCTCCAACGCTTCCCCCGAATCTCTCAAACGGGTCGAGCGGATCACCGGCAAGCCGGTCACCTTCGTGGAAGGGGACATTCTGGACAGAGCCTGCCTGCAGCGGCTGTTTGCCGAGCACAGGATAGCATCCGTGATCCACTTCGCCGGCCTCAAGGCGGTGGGGGAATCCGGCCAGATCCCGCTCACCTACTATCAGAACAACATCACCGGCACCCTGGTGCTGTGCGAAGAGATGGCCAGGGCCGGCGTGTTCCGGCTGGTGTTCAGCTCCTCGGCCACCGTTTATGGGGATCCGGCCTCGGTACCCCTGCGGGAAGATTTCCCCACCAGCGCCACCAACCCCTATGGCCGCTCCAAGCTGATGGTCGAAGAGATCCTGCGTGACCTCTCCAAATCCGATCCTCGCTGGGCCATTGTGCTGCTGCGCTACTTCAACCCGGTGGGGGCTCACGAGAGCGGCCTCATCGGTGAAGATCCCAACGGCATCCCCAACAACCTGCTGCCTTACATTAGTCAAGTCGGCGTGGGCAAGCTCAAGGAGCTGGGGGTCTTTGGCAACGACTATCCAACCCCGGACGGCACCGGGGTGCGCGACTATATCCACGTGGTGGATCTCGCCATCGGTCACCTCAAAGCGTTGGCCCGCATCAAGAGTGATACCGGCGTCTTCACCTATAACCTCGGCACCGGTCAGGGCTATTCCGTGCTGGAGATGGTCAAGGCGTTCGAGGCAGCCAGTGGCCGTGCCATTCCCTACCAGATCAAGCCCCGTCGCCCCGGCGACATCGCCGAGTGCTGGGCTGAACCGGCTCTGGCCCGTGATGAGCTGGGCTGGCAGGCCGAGCGGGGGCTGGAGCAGATGATGATCGATACCTGGCGCTGGCAAAGCCAGAACCCGAACGGTTATGGCCCTGCTGCGAAGCCGTGATCAAGGGTCATGCGCTGCTCTTCGCCTTGCTGACAGCGTCTCGCGACCTGATGGTTTGCAGCCTGAATAGCAAAACGCCCCGGCATGCCGGGGCGTTTTTTCATGAACAACGCGCGGGTTACTGAATGCTCTTGCCGGCGCGGACATCCTTGATGATGGCCTTGAGGCTGGCCAGATCCCGCGGTGCGCCGCGCAGGATCTGATCGCCGATGATAAAGGCCGGGGTACCGGAAATGGCCATGGCTTCGGCCAGCGCCCGGTTGGTACCCAGATTCTGATCGATGCTGCTGTCCTTGATCTTCGCCTCTACCTTGCTCCAGTCCACGCCGGCGGCCCTGGCGACGTCTTTCACCTGGGCTTCATCGGAGAGGGGCCCCTGATGGGCGTACAGCTTGTCGTGGAAGGCCTGGTATTTGTCGGGCTGGCCGAGCTTCACCGCCAGCGCCGCGCGGGCGGCGTAGTAGGAGGTTTCGCTCAGGATGGGGAACTGCTTGTAGATGTAGCGGATCTCCTTGTCCTCAGAGAGCAGTTGCTGAATGAGGGGATGAGCGCGCTTGCAGTAGCCGCAGTTGTAGTCGAAGAACTCCACCACCGTCAGGCTGCCCTTGGGATTGCCGCTCTCGGGATCCTGGTTGGCGAAGAGCTGCTTGGCATGGGCTTCTATCAGCGTCTTGTCGTTCTCGGCCTGCTGGCTCTCCTGCTTGGCACGCAGGGCGTTGGACATCTCGACCAGGATCTCCGGATTCTTGACCAGATAGTCGCGCACGATCTGCTCGACATCGCTCTTGGTCAGCTCGCTCGCCTGCACGGGCGCCGCAAGCAGGGTCGCGCCGGTCAGGGCGGCGAACAGGGCATGTTTGATTCTCATAAGTCCATCTTGCTGGGGATGTGGTAGTGGCCCCTATAGTGGGTGAGTCTGTTTTCAAGTCAAGCCATCCGCTTGAAAAAGCACGGTTTGCAGAGGTTTTGCCGGTTTTGTGCGCCAGATAGCCCAATAAATGGGCAAACAAACGGAGTGGGGATTTACAAGGGCTGGGGGCATGGGTAATATGCGTCGCACTGCTGCGGAGGGGTGGCAGAGCGGCTGAATGCACCGGTCTTGAAAACCGGCGATGGGCGACCATCCGTGGGTTCAAATCCCACCTCCTCCGCCATCTACATAGCCCAACTGATTTATTCAGTTGGGCTTTTTTGTGTCTTCGGTTTTGGGTATGCCGCCGTGTGCCCGGATTTAGTTGACCATCGCGATCACTCCCAGGGCGTCACATTGGCGTACTTGTATTTGGCGTAGACGGGCTGGCCGTTGTAGGAACTGGGCGGGAAGCTCGGGTTGGCGCTGATCCAGTTATTCACAAACGTCTGCATCCAGCTGGTGACGGGGCGGCTCTCGCGGCGCACGCTCACCCATTTGTTCTGGGTGCGGCTGAAGACCTGCCAGGTGACTCCCGCCTCGTCGATGTTGAAGGCGTAGCGCTCCATGTTCCAGATGGAGATACCGTACTTGCCCAGGTCGATGTCCTGGGGATACTGACGCCCCTGGATCCAGACGTTGGTATGGAGCAGGTTGGTGCCCCCCATCAGCTCGATGTCGACTTCATAGTGAGAGCTGGTGCCTGCATCTCCGGTATAGGTAAAGAAGGAGCTGATGGTGCCGGGCACCGATCCTGCCTGCATCTGCACCTCATAACGACCCTTGCGGGTGTAGTTGTAGGTTCGCAGCTCAGCACAGCTCTTGTTCCCTTTGTCGGATTTCGCATGGAGGATGGCCGTGCCGGACTCCATCCAGACGTTGGCGGCGCGCCAGGTGCAGTCGAATTCTGACCCGCCATTGCGCCAACCATCAGAGACCTGCCAGTCCTGATTGCTCCACCACCATGCCGATGCCTGAGTGGAATATAATCCTCCCGCCATCAGCAATACTGACATCAGTCCAAGTTTACGCATATTATCCACATTCCTGTGTGTTTATTAATGAGTGTTTTATTGATGACTACAAGCAGCATCAGAATAGCCATAAACAGATATTGAAACTTATACTGGTATCGCGTCATGACAGTTTCATACTTTTGAAATTGCCTGAAAAAGGTATGAAAGACATGACGGCTGGCTGGTATAACCAGAATAAAAAAAGCCACCGTATATAACGGTGGCAAAAGCACGGACTCCCGATCCGATGAGTTAAAATCAGCTGGCTTGGCGGCGATAGATCTCGACCAGTTCGGTGGCCAGTTCGCGGCACAGAATGGAGGTCATCAGGTGATCCTGGGCATGTACCATGACCAGTGTCATCTTGGTCTTGCCTTCGCCCTCATCGGCTTCAATCAGTTTGGTTTGTACGGCATGGGCAGCCTTCCCCGCGTCGGTGGCCTGGAGCAGCAAGGCATCCGCTTCGCTGAACTGGCCAGCACGAGCCTGACGCAGGGCTTCGAAACAGAGACTGCGAGATTGGCCGGCATTGACGATGATGCCCATGACTGCTTCTTCAAGATCCATCATTTATGACTCCTTAAAATCCATTATTACGAGAGACGTTGGCGAACCATTCACCACTTTTCTTGACGGTGCGCTGCTGGCTTTCCAAATCAAGGCTGATGAATCCATAACGGTTCTTGTAGGCATTCATCCAGGACCAGTTGTCAATAAAGGTCCACAGGTGATAACCACGGCAATTACTTCCTTCGGCAATGGCGGTATGAATCCACTGGAGGTGGCCGCGAATGAAGTCGATACGATAATCGTCTTTTACCTGACCATCTTCACCAATGAATCTGTGCTCCCCTTCGACACCCATACCATTTTCGGAGATATAGCTTGGGATATTTCCATAGTTATCTCGCAGGTTGATCAATATGTCATAAATACCGCGCTCATATATTTCCCAGCCGCGATAAGGGTTCATTTTGCGGCCTGGCATCTCGTAATTCTCGAAGAACCAGTCAGGCAGGAAAGGGGAGTCCGGGTTGATGGCCGTCATGCGTGCCTTCACTCGCCGCGGCTGGTAGTAGTTGATGCCGAGCAGATCGATCTTGCCGGCGGCCAGCAGTTCGCAGTCGCCGCTTTGCACAACTGGCATCTGATCGTGCTCGCGCAGGATATCGATCAGCTCCTGGGGATAAACCCCCTTCACCGCAGGATCGAGGAAGGCACGGTTGAAGAACAGGTCGGCAATGAACGAGGCCTTCAAGTCTGCCGGGTTTGAAGAGCGCGGATAGGAGGGGGTCAGGTTCAGGACGATGCCGATCTGGCCGGGCAGGGAGAGTGTGCGATAACGCTTCACCGCCAGACTGTGGGCCAGCATCATGTGATAGGCCACCTGGGCTGCCCGTTTGAAGTCCATCTGGTTCGGGTAATGGAAGTCATACAGATACCCTCCTTCCACTACCACAACGGGTTCATTGAAGGTCATCCAGCAGGCGACGCGATCACCGAACAGTTTGAAGCAGAGCGCTGCGTACTCGGCATAGGCCGCCACGGTTTCGCGGCTCTCCCAGCCACCCTGCTCCTGCCAGTACATCGGCATGTCGAAGTGGAACAGGCCGATGAAGGGTTTGATCCCCTTGGCTAGCAGCTCATCGATAACCTTGTTGTAGAAGTCGACGGCCTCCTGGTTGACGGTGTGGCCATCCGGCAGCAACCGGGCCCAGGAGATGGATGTGCGGAAGCTGTTGTGGCCAATCTGTTCCATCAATGCGATGTCTTCACGATAACGATCGTAGAAGGTGGAGGTGTTGGCCGGGCCAACCTGACCGTGGAAACGGTGTGGCTCCGTCTCGAACCAGTGATCCCAGATGGTCGGTGCCTTGCCGCCCACATTGGCAGCTCCTTCCGATTGTGCGGCCGACGAGGCGCTACCCCACCAGAAGCCTTCGGGGAATGTATATTGCATTGCAGTTTCCTCTTGATGACCGGCGTGCAGGCGGCGTGGCGCCCGCACGCCTGGCGCTTACGCCTGACTCTGAATCGGTGTGATTGTGTCTGCTTTTTCTGATCTGGCGGCTTCTTCCGCTTCAGCCGTCTCGGCTTCCTGCTTGAGCAGGGTGCGTTCGTAAGCCCGCACGAAGGGGTAATACATCAGGGCGGAGATCCCCATGCAGATGAAGCACATGATGACCGGACTGAAGGCCCAGTTGGTCGCCCAGGAGGCGCCGATGGGGGCCGGCGTGGTCCATGCGGTCAGCATCACGACCTTCTCAACCAGACCCAGATCCACCGCGAACCAGGCCAGGATGGCGTTGATCACCGGCACCAGGATGAAGGGCAGGAAGAAGACCGGGTTCATGATGATGGGAGCACCAAACAGGATCGGCTCGTTGATGTTGAAGAACCCGGGGACCACGCCCATTCGTCCTATGGTGCGCAGGTGTACGGCGCGGCTGCGCATCAGCAGGAATGCCAGTGGCAAGGTGGAGCCCACGCCGCCGATAAACAGGAAGTGATCCCAGAAACCGGGCAGGAAGGTGTGGGGAATAGCTTGGCCGGCGGCCAATGCGGCCTGGTTGCTGGCCAGGTTTGCCATCCAGAAGGGGTTCATGATGCCGGTGACGATCATGGTGCCGTGGATGCCGGCAAACCAGAGGATCTGGCACAACAGCACCGCCAGCAAGACGGCAGGCAGGCTGTCGGAAGCCGCCACCAGCGGTTTGAGCATGGACATGATCGCCTCGGGCAGGATCATGCCAGTGGTTTCCTGCAGCAGCATGTTGAAGGGGTGCAGGGTCAGGATAATCGCCAGGACCGGGATCAGCACCTCGAAGGAGCGCGCCACCCCCATCGGCACCTGCTCGGGCAGACGGATGGTGATGTTGTTGCGCTTGAGCCAGGCATAGACCTCAGTCGAATAGATGGCGCAAATAAGAGCGGTAAAGATGCCCTGACCGGAGAAATACTGGGTGGAGATGGTGCCGTCTTTGTATTGCGCTGCCACCAGCATGAACGACATCAGCGACAGCAGGCCCGTGGTGATGGGGTCCAGGGAGTACTGCTTGGCCAGGCTGGATGCGACGCCCACCGAGATGAAGACTGTCATCAGCCCCATGCTCATGTTGAAGGGCAACATGAGTTCGGCACGATAGGTGTTGGAAAAATCGAGCCAGGCTCTGGCAAAGCCCCAGGTGGTTTCGCTGGAGATGGGTGGGAAGATGAAGACCAGCATGAAGCTGCCGACGATCATGAACGGCAGCGCGGCAATAAAACCGTCACGGATGGCCAGAACATAGCGTTGCTGGCCCAGTTTTCCTGCCAATGGGCCGATCCGTTGTTCGATCAACTTGACCAGCATCCCATAGAGTGAACTCATAGTGTGTGTCCTTCCTTGTGAGCACGCTTAACCAATCAGGGACAGGGCGTAGTCCAGCACCTTGTCGCCGCGCTGCATGCCGTAATCCATCATGTCGATAGGTTGTACCTTGATGCCGTGAGCCGCCGCCTTGGCTTGCAACTCCGGTTGCATGTACTTGATCTGCGGTCCCAGCAAGACCACCTGGTAATGGGGCATCTGGTCATCGAACTCCGATGCGCCAAAAGCCTTGATCTCGGCAGCCAGGCCCCGTTTTTCGGCTTCTACCAGCATTTTTTTCACCAGCAGGCTGGTGGACATCCCGGCAGAGCAGCACAACATGATTTTTTTCATGATCATTCCTCAGTTATTAAGCTGGGCTCACTATAGATCGATGCAACAAGGTGGGAAATCGATTTCACGAATGGGGTTTTGTAATTGTGATCGCGATCACTTGATGGATATTTGATATAAGGTCTATAAAATAAAATATCGTTATTTGTCAGTTAGTTATAATTGTTTTTATGATGTGATTTACGCCATGTTTATTCGACTTGGCATTTTGAAATATCGATTTCAAATCTGTCGTGGTTTTCATGCTGCTCCTGGACCCCTGCATGATGCAGGGGGCGCTTTCGGCATGGTGCCGATCCGGCGCCCATGCCAGCAATCCTGGATAACCGAGCCCATCGCCGTGCTCCTTCACCCTCTGGTGGCAGGGGGTCATGGTGGCGGCTAAGGGGCTCTGTACAGTGTCTTGCTCAGATGGCGGGCTCAGCCTGGGGTTGCCTTGTGGTTCTCGCTGAGGGTCACGAAACCCGATTCAGGAGCCGGGTATCTTGCTGTCCCGCCTTCTTCGCGCGCGGGGCACTGTAGAAGAGGCGGGGGGCGGGTGATGCCCAGATGGCGTCAGCAGATCTGATGGCAAATGAGGGATCAAGTGGATGCGCAAAATAAGGTGGCCAAGAGACGGACATGTAAATGACAGGGTTGCGAAGGTGCGGTCAGATGAAATGATCGATAAGAGAGGGTTCTGCTGCCGTCAGCCTCTGAATGATGATGGAAAAGGGAAAAGGAAAACGTAAAGCTGAGGGTGGCGACCGGTGCGGGAGCTGTCCTGGGCAAGAATGGCAGGGGAGTAAAACAATGCTCCGTCACGGGGACGGAGCATTGGAAGGGTGATCAGCGGGTCAATCCACCTTCATCCAGTACGCTGACCGTCCAGAAGAAGGGGGCATTCCAGTTGACGGTGACCTCGTTCAGCGTCCAGGCACCAATCTCATCTTTCCAGCAGGTCTGGCCGGTACACTTGCCCTTGAGGGTGGAGGCAACGGGATCGCTGAAGTTGATGGAGTTCGGTCCGCCCGAGAGTACACCTGGCGGAACCAGGGGAGACGCGGGGTCGATGGGGTGAGCCCAGAACCTGTGGTGCGGATTCTTCAGCGGACGGCTGCCGTAGCCCGACACATAGGACTGGTCGAGGGGGTTGCGGCCGAGCACATAGTCCATGGCATCGGACATGGCCTGCAGGTATTTGCGCTCTCCCGTGAAGTCATGGGCCAACCCGAGGAAGATGCTGCGGTTCATCAGGTTGGAGTTGGAGCCCCAGGGGTATTCGGTCGCCTGATAGGGGATAAGGTAACCCTCCGTCGCCACGCTCTTCTGGTAGCCGTCAGCTGCGGCGATGATAGCGGCGCGTGCCTTCTCCACTTCCTGTTTGCCCAGTTTGTTAGGCACCATGGCCAGCGTGATGGTCCCTGCGCTGCTGAGATCCTGCCAGTAGAGATCACCACTTGCGCTGCGATCCCCCTTGGGGGCAGCCAGATAGAGAGGGGACTGCTGGACGGCCTGCTTGTACTCGGCTTTGCCGGTGGTGGCAAACAGCTCGGCGGCAGCCCAGTAGAATTCGTCCTTCAGGTTGGTGTCATCATAGGGACCGGATCCCACAAAGTTGTCATAGGCATAGACGTCCGGATGGCGGTTGGCCGCCTTCCAGGCTCGTTCCGCTGCCTGCAGGCTGCGCTGTGCGAAGGCCGGATCCAGATTCTTCCATACGCGAGCGGACTGGGCGGCGGTGGCCGCCAGGTTCAGAGTCGCAGCCGTGCTGGGGTGGCTCAGGAAACGGGGTTGTGGATCCTTGTGGGGCGGGAGCGGCATCCCGGTCCAGGCTTCGTCGGCGACCTTGTGGAAGACCATGCCGGAGGCATCGATCTCGGTCAGTTTCAGGCTGTCGAGCTGCTTGGACTGATCGCCTACCGGCACCCAGGCCTTCTTGCCTTCGGGCACCTGCATGGCGAGGAAGAACTCCATCATCCAGCGGGACTCGTCCAGCAGATCGTTGTAGCCGTTGTGCTGTTCCGGGATCTTGACCTTGCCGTCGGCAAAGGCGCTCTTGTCACCCTCTTTCGCCAGCTGCTCCCGTTCATAAAGGTTCATCAAGGTCCATACCGAGATCCCCCCGTTGACCACGTACTTGCCCTGATCGCCGGCGTCGTACCAGCCGCCGGTCACATCCAGCGTGAAGTCACAGCCAGGCCACTGGTTGCCTTTGGCGTCCTGCTTGTTGAAGCAGGTTACGTTCTCGGGCTTGTGTCCTGCCGGGCGAGCAAGGTCGGGGCGCTGGACATATTTGGCTTCGATGTCGATGCCGCTACGCTGCTGATAGAAGAAGGAGAGGGCATCGAATTTCATGGTGTGATAGATGTCATCGCCGATGCTGAACGGATGACTCTTCTGGCCGGCGACCTCCAGTACCAGGCCGGTGCCCGGGGTGGTGACCTGACTGAAGTCGGCAATCTGTACGTTCTCGCCGGATGCGGCATTCAGGCCAAAGGGCGTGGTCTTGCCTTCCGCGATGGTCTCACCCTGGGCATTGCGCAGGGTCCAGGGGAGCGAGTCCTTGCTGTCGGTGGCGATGGTCGCCCGTTTCAGAGCCTTGCTCAGATAGCCGACCTGGTTGACGCGCACGCTGCCCAGCTCCGATTTCTTGATCAAGGAGGGGCCCGATAGCGTGGCTTCACCGATACAGACAGTGGTCGGTGTCTGGGTGCCCATCTGAAGTTGGAACTGGGTCTTCTCGTCAGTGGCAGAAGGTGTGAACTGGATATCGAACGGTTTGGGCGTGCTGCCGAGGGCGAGGTCCTGCACCATGTAGTTGGTGTAGGGGGCGCCATCATGCTGGATCAGGGCCTTGACGTTGATGTCACTCTTGGCCATGGCAGTGAAATGGAGTTTGTAGGTTTGCCCCTGCACCAGGCCGAGATTGGACTGACCCAGGATGACATCCCAGGGATTGGAGCCCGACTCGGTGAAGGTGATACAGCCCATCTGGTTCTCGGCGTTCAGGGTCCCCCCGGCCGTCCACCATCCATCGGTTCCCTGGAAGCCCCCATTGGTCAGCAATTCACCCACAGGCCCGGCAGATGCCGAGGAGGTACCTGAACCAGATGCCCCTGCGCTGGGCAGTGAGCAGCCATGCAAGCCAATGACGCAAGACATGGCAAGCGTCAGGGCACTAAGCCGAGATGTTTTCATTGTTACCCCTTTGATCACAGACGGAAATAATGGCGTCGATTTTCGCACTCACGCAGAAAATGACCGAGTCATCCTGCGGCCCGCATTTCACTGTCAAGATTCACACACAATCCCTGAGTGGAAATCGATTTCACGATTCAGGTAACAGTAAATTTTTTGGCAGATCAAGTTTGCTTTTATGAAATGTGATGGAGACGGCAAATTTTCGTTTATTGATATATTCATGCACTTGAATTGAATTCCATTGAATCCTTTCAACATTCCTCTGACTCCCCAGCCGTTTGGCCATATCGGTGTCGCTCCAGGCAGCTCATGCGGCAAATCAATGTGGTGGATTGCATTTAAACTATTGTTTTAATTTTATTTTGTTGATCTTCCTGACATGAGTCTACCTGTTCTCTCCGTTCCTTCCTGGGTATTCTGCTGATGATGCACGCCCCCGAGTTTGTGAGTTGCATCACTATTTTCTCTTTCAGCGGGATCTTTGTCATGGCATGACAAAGATACTGCTGGAATGACGAAGAGATTTCTGTTTACCATTTAATATCCTTGCAATCGATTTCAAATTTGACTGTTTTTCAAGACGACTCGCCATGAACGATGAGTCCAGGCGATGAACGAGAACATCCGGAGAGTCATAAGGAAAATGCGTAAAACTACAGGTCTCACCAGGTCTATGACCTGCCTATTCGTGGGGTGCGGCATCTGGAGTGCCGGGATGGCGGATGAGTTGTCGACCATGCCCTATTTTTCCACCTGGCCGCAGATCCACAGCGCCATTGCCAGGGAGGAGGGGATGGAGCGCCAGATCCAGGCTCTGCTCTCCCGGATGACCCTGGAGGAGAAGGTTGGCCAGATGATCCAGCCCGACTTTCGTGAAGTGACACCTGAGGAGGTGACGCGCTACAAGATTGGCTCCGTCCTCAACGGAGGGGGGGGCTGGCCCGGCAACAACAAACACGCGTCGGCCCAGGACTGGGCACACCAGGCCGACACCTATTGGCAGGCGGCGGAAGCGGGCTTTGAGGGCAGGGGGTATCGCATCCCCTTCATGTGGGCGACCGATGCGGTGCACGGCCACAACAACGTCTTCGCGGCGACCCTCTTCCCGCACAATATCGGCCTGGGGGCGGCGCGGGATCCGGATCTCATCTACCGTATCGGCCAGGTGACGGCGCGGGAAGTGGCCGCCACCGGGCTGGATTGGACCTTCGCACCGACGGTGGCGGTGCCGAGGGATGATCGCTGGGGCCGGACCTATGAGGGCTATTCCGAAGATCCCGCCATCGTCTATCACTATGCCGGCGAGATGGTGCGTGGCCTGCAAGGTTCCGCGACGGATCTGCGCGGCCAGCGCCATGTCATCTCGAACGTGAAACACTTCGTGGGGGACGGCGGTACCCTGAACGGGGTCGACCGGGGTCAGAACTTCTATTCGGAAGAGGACCTGCGCAACCTGCACGCGGTGGGCTACTTCTCGGGGCTGGATGCCGGTGCCCAGGTGGTCATGGCTTCGTTCAACAGCTGGCACAACGAGCTCAACCGCGACGTGCTGCCAGAAGACGGGGTGGAGTACAACGGCAAGCTGCACGGCAGCCGCTATCTGCTGACCGACGTGCTCAAGGGCAAGATGGGCTTTGATGGTCTTGTCGTCTCTGATTGGAACGGTCACAGCGAGATCCCCGGTTGCACCATGGGGAGCTGCCTGCCTGCGGTGCTGGCCGGGGTCGACATCTTCATGGTCACGGCGCGCAAGGACTGGATGGAGTTTCGCCAGAGCCTGCTCGATGGCGTGGCGAGCCGGCAGATCCCGATAAGCCGGATCGACGATGCCGTGACGCGTATCCTGCGGGTCAAGATGCGGGCCGGGCTGTGGGAGAAACCCATGCCGTCGGCCCGTGAGCTGGCGGGCAAGCAGGGTGAACTTGGTGCCGTGACGCACAAGGCGCTGGCCCGGGAGGCGGTACGCAAGTCGCTGGTGCTGCTCAAGAACGAGGGCAGGATCCTGCCTCTGAGCCGGCAGAGCCGGGTGCTGGTGGCTGGGAGCGCCGCCAACGATCTGGGCAAGCAGGTGGGGGGCTGGAGCCTGACCTGGCAAGGCAGCGAGAACGGGCGCGGTGATTTCCCCGGTGCCCAGAGCGTGCTGGATGCGGTGACCGCCACCGTCGGTGCGGATCATGTGCAGGTGAGCACGGGATCCGGTGAGTTTGCGGGAGCCAAGCCCGATGTCGCCATCCTGGTCATGGGGGAGGATCCCTATGCCGAGTGGTTCGGCGACATTCCTGACAACAAGACCCTTGCCTATGGGGATCTCAAGAGCAGCTATCACGAGGACCTGTTGACCCTCAAGCGGCTGAAGGCGGCCGGCATCCCCGTGGTGACCGTGCTTTTCTCCGGACGTCCGCTCTACGTCAATGAGGAGCTCAATCTCTCTTCCGCCTTTGTCGCCGCCTGGCTGCCGGGCACCGAGGGGGAGGGGATCACCGATCTGCTGTTCAGGGATGCCAAGGGCAAGGTGGCCCATGACTTCCAGGGACGCCTCTCCTTCTCATGGCCCTTCAGCAAGTGCGCCACCACCATCAATCACACGCCCACCCATATCCCGGGCTGGCAGCGTCCAGCCTTCGAGCAGGATCCAGCGGGTGAGTACGCACCGCTCTTCCCCTATGGCTACGGGCTCAGCTACGGCAAGCCTTCCCCTGTGGCGGCCCGGGTCAGCAACCTCAATACCCTGACCCTGGATAATCGTACCTTCGGCTGCAACGAGAGCGACCCCGCCAAACTGAGCGCCGCTGACAAGGTGCTCGAGCTGTTCGGGCCAAAGGCGGGTGAAGAACACCGTCTGCGCATGGGGGATGCCAGCAACTGGACGGGGACTGAAGTCTCCGGCAACAGCGTGACCGAGATGACCTTCATCAAGGTTCAGCCCATCGACTACCTGCGCCAGCAGGATGCGCGAGCGGTCACCTTCCTCGGGGCGAACAAGCCGGATGTCGACTCCGGGGCCACGATCCAGTTGCAGACCACCCAGGTCAAGGGGGCGGATCGTCGCACCTACCTGAAGGGAGAGAGCGAGCTGCAGGTGACGCTGCGGGTGCAGCAGGCGCCAGCGGGGGACATGACGCTGGGGCTGCAGTGTGGCTGGCCCTGCGGCAAGTCCATCGAGATTGCTCCGACCTTGCGCCAGTTGCCCCCGCAGAAGTGGGTGACCCTGAGTCTGCCCCTGCGCTGCCTCGAAGAGGGCATGGACTTCGCGAAGGTCAATACCCCCTTCATCCTGGGCACCAGTGGACAGGCACGCATCGACATGGCGACCGTACGCTGGGTACCGGCTTCTCTGCTGGGGGCCTCAGGGGAAGTGGTCAGGCTCGATTGCCAGGGCAGGTTGAGCCGATAAGCCGTCAGCCAGATGCACCAGGATGCCTGTCGGGCTCCTGGTGCCTTGATAACCGGCTCCGCCCCGATGCGGAGGGAGAGGTGGGAGAGAAGGATGTCGATCGTACAGCGGATCAGATTGGGCTTTACGCTGCTGCTGGTCCTGTTGCTATTGCTCGGGGCCATCAGTTACCTGAAGACGACCTCCATTCACGGTCGTTTCCAGCAGGTGACCGAGGAGGCGACGCCTCAGGCCCTGACCGCCAGCCGGCTGCGCGCCGCGTTGCTGATGGCTGACAGGGACAGCTTGGCGCATCTCGCCATCCGGGAGACGTCGGCGTTCCCCGAGTCCCGTCAGCGTGTTGCCCATGACAAGGTCCGCTATGAGCAGCACATCAAGGCATTCGCGGCCCTGACACTCGATACCGAGAGTGAGCGGCAACTCGCCCGGGTCACCGACCAGGCCCCCCGGCTGTTTACCCTCTCTGAGCAGTTGATGAGCCTGCACGAAGAGTCGGTCGAGCTGGAACGGGTGCTCGCACGGATGCGGAGCGAGCTGCTGCACCTGGACGACAACTACCGTTCGGCGGCAGACCTGCTGGTGCGTTACACGGCAGGGCGGCGCTCTTTGCAGAACAAGGCGGAGCTCATCACCAGCGGTATTGCACGGGATCTCAAGCTGATCCTGCGTGCCGACGGCAACACGGATCTGGTGGCGCTACAGGGGGGGCTGGCCAAAGACATCGACATTGCGAACCAGCGTCTGGAGCGGATTGTTGTCCCCGATGACGTCAAGGCCAGGTTCACCCGCCATGTGGCGCGCATTCCCCAACTTGTATTTGGCGACAAGGGGCTGATTGCCACCCTGGTGCGCCGTCAGCAAATCAGCCAGCAACTCCATGGCTTGCGTGAACAGCAGGAGGCGCAGAGCCAGCAACTGGGGGAGGTCCTGGACAGGCTTATCGCCATCAGCAACCAGAGCATGCAGGAGGACAGGCTGAGTGCCGACGTCGCGGTTGACAGCGCCCGCACCTGGATCGTGATGGTGGCCCTGTGTTCCGTGCTCATCGCCCTCATTGTTGCCTGGAGTACGGCCCGCAGCATCCAGGTGCCGCTGGTGCGGATCAATCGGGTTCTCGGTCTGATGGCACAAGGGGACATGACGCTGCGGGTTCGCTACCCCGCCAGGAACGAGCTTGGTGAGGTTGCGAACTCCATCGACCAGCTGGCCCACCATACCAAGACGCTCCTGATGGAGGTCCAGACCGGCTCTGAGTACCTGGTGAGCGAGACGCGCAAGACCGCGGAGATCGGCGAGCAGGTGATGTCGCAGGTGCAGGCGCAGAAGGCTCAGACCGATCAGGTGGCGGCCGCCATCTTCGAGCTGGAGACCAGTGCGACCGAAGTGGCGCGCTCGAGCGATCATGTTCGTCGGGAGGTGGGGGAGGCCAATGACGAGAGCCGGCTCGGACGTCATCTGATGCAGGCCAATCGGGATGGCATCGAACAACTGGCGACCGACATCGCCGGGGCCATGGCGATCACCCGCAAGCTCGAAGGCTACAGCAGCAACATTGGCAACATTCTCGAGGTGATCCGTGGCATGGCTGAACAGACCAACCTGCTTGCCCTCAATGCGGCCATCGAAGCGGCCCGTGCCGGGGAGGCCGGGCGGGGCTTTGCCGTGGTGGCCGAGGAGGTGCGGGCGCTGGCTACCCGTTCACAAGGGGCGACCCAGGAGATCCAGGTGATGATCGACAACCTGCAGGGATGCGCCCGCGATGTGGCGAGCGTGATGGCCCAGAGCCATGAGCAGACCCAGCAGAGTGTGCAGCAGACCCGGGATGTCGAGAGTGCCCTGGCGGGGATCGCCTCGCGCATGGAGGCCATCAAGGAGATTGCGGATCACATGGCTTATGCCGCAGCGGAGCAGATTTCGGTGAGTCAGGGAGTGGCCCAGCACGTGGCGGCCATCGCAGACGTGGCTCACGAGACCGAGCAGGCGTCCCGGGTATCGGCGAGCAGTGGTGAGGTGTTGTCGGGGCTGGCCAGCCAGCAGCAGAGTCTGGTGGCCCGTTTCAAGGTGTAGGAGAGAGGCGATGTGGAAATCTGTGAGTGCCCTGCTGGTCTGGGGGCTGAGTACGGCGGCGGTATCCCAGGAGCTGGTGCTGGAAACCTGGCGCGTGGATGACGAGGCGCTCTGGAAGGAGCAGTTTCTGCCCCGTTTTCAGGCGATCCATCCCGAGATCACCCTTAAGCTGCATTCGCAGCGCTCGGCGGATTACGATCGGGAGCTTGCCGAGCGGCTGGCGGCAGGGAAGGCGGGGGATCTCATCACTTGCCGTCCTTATGATCAGTCCCTGCGGCTGTTCCAGCAGGGGCATCTGCTGGATCTGACGGACCTGCCCGGGATGGAGAACTTCCCGAGCTTTGCCAAGGCCGCCTGGCAGACCGACTCCGGGGCCCAGACCTTCTGCCTGCCCATTGCCTCCGTGATCCAGGGTTTCTACTTCAATGTCGATATCTTCAACGCCCTTGGGCTGACACCGCCGCGAACCCGTGCCGACTTCTTCGCCGTGCTGGAGAAGGTGAAGCAGGATGGCCGCTATCTGCCGCTGGCACTGGCGGCTCACGACAGCTGGGTGGTCTCCGAGCTTGGTTATCAGAATATCGGTCCCAATTACTGGCATGGGGAAGATGGCCGCCTGGCGCTGATCAACGGTCAGGCGCGAGTGACCGATGCCCCTTATGTGGCGGCGTTTCGTGAGCTGGCAAGCTGGCGGCCCTACATAGGGGATCATCCTGCCGATGCCACCGAAGCACAGGCGGTGGATGCCTTTGCCGCGGGCAAGGCCGCCATGATAGTGGCGGGCTCCTGGTCGCTGGCCCAGTTCACCGGCAAGGTCAATTTTGGTGCCTTCCCGCCCCCCGTCGCGCGGGAGGGGGACACCTGCTATTTCACCGATCACACCGACATGGGGATCGGCATCAATGCCGCCAGCCCGAACAAGGAGGCCGCCCTGAAACTGGTGGAGTGGATGGCAAGCGCCGACTTTGCCGAGCGTTTCTCCAATTCGGTGCCCGGCTTTTTCTCCCTCTCCAATCACTTCTTCGAGCTCAAGGACCCGGTGGCGAGCACCATGATGGGCTGGCGGGATACCTGCGATTCCACCTTGCGTCTGGGGGCGCAGTTCCTCACCCGGGGTGAGCCATCGCTTACCACAGAGCTTGCGGAGGTATCGCAATCCGTGGTGCTCGGCACCATGACGCCGGAAGCGGCCGCCGCGCGCATCCAGCAGGGGTTGGCAAACTGGTATCCCCCCCAGAAGGCGGCCACGAGAAGAGCCAGTCTGTGTGAAGCGGACGAGCCTCTCCCCACGCTGGCAACCAGCGCGGCCACCGGGACGGAATCCCCCTTCGCAGCGCCTTGACGGTGGCCCTGCTCCCGCAGGGATCTGCACACTCCCCAAGGCGCCTTCAGGCGCCTTGTTTCATTCAGGTCGACCGGGTTCATCGGGTTGTGATTGCCAGGCTTTGGCTGGTGTCATCGGGCCAGGCCGGATTGAGGGGCCGGCAGAAGAGGGACGCCAGGTTGTGCGTAGTCTCTGTGCTATGTCAGAGAGTCAAGGTGGAAGACGCGACAGGGGCAAGTCATTCGCTGGGCAGGTGGCTGACAAAAGAAAAACGGCCCGAAGGCCGCTTTGCGCTGATGCTGTGCTGGGATCTGATGCTGCGCAGGGAACCGCCCCGGTCTGTGTTCACCCCTTGTACGGCAGTGTGGTATCACGCACCACAATGCTCAACTCGGGCAGTTCGTCCGAGTTCAGCTCCGTGTTCTCGATCAAACCCAACAGAGTCTTGACCATCTTGACACCCATCTCGTAGATGGGCTGACGTACCGTGGTCAATGGCGGGTTGGAATAAGTAGAGAAGGGCAGGTCGTCAAAACCGATGAGCGAGACATCCTCAGGCACCCGCAAGCCGCACTGCTTGAGCCCCAGAATGGCACCGTAACAGGTCTGATCGTTGGCGCAGAAGATGGCGGAGAATTTCCGGCCGCTCTCCACCAGCTTCTTGACGGCATTGAGCCCGCCGACTTCGGCGAAATCCCCCTGGATGACCAGGGAGGGGTCATATTCGATACCTGCGCTCACCAGGGCCTGGCGATAGCCATGATGACGCTCGATGGCATCGTTATGATCCGGTAAACCGACGATATGAGCGATGTCACGATGACCCAGATCCAATAAATAGCGAGTCGCCATGTAGCCACCCAGCCGGTTATTGATGCTGAAGGAGTGTACCCGCTCGGTCATGATATTGTGACCTGTGGCCACAATCGGTATTTGCTGGGAAAACTCGAGCAGTGTTTGCTGATTGACGTGGCCGGTCAAAATAATAAGGCCATCAACCCGCCGGGCTACCAGCAGGCGCAACCGCTCAACTTCTTCTTCCGCATTCCAGTGACCGCTGACAATCAGCGGCACATACTCCATGCCCTGAAGAGTGTGTTCAACACCCCGCAACATTTCGTTGGAAAATGGACTCTCCACATGTTGGGTCAAAACACCCAGGGTCATGGACTGACCCGTTTTCAAATATTGCGCCATCAGGTTGGGACGAAAATTCAATTCCTGAATGGCATCTTCCACCGCCTGACGTTTATCTGCGGCCACTTTGGCCGAGCCGTTCAATATCCGGGATACAGTGCTTGCCGAGACACCGGCTCGGCGGGCGATATCATAGACAGTGGCTTTTTTCTCCTGAGCTGACTTCGACATCCCCCCTCCGTACTCGACTGTGAAAACCCCTGGTCATGGCCAGTGTTATATGAATATCTTCTTAATAAATCAGCAAGTTAGGATACCCGTTTCCCCTGGTGGTGACAAGCGATGATGCGCCTTGCCAGGGGAGGGAATGCTACTGCTGGGCGGCAAAAAAGACCTCTTTTGCCTTGGTAAAACCGGCTTGCTCGGCGGCTTTGACCCAGGCGAGCGCCTACTCATAGTTTTTGCTCTGAACGGCAGTGCGAATATGCTGATAATAATCCAGTTCACCCAACGATTTATCTGGTGAGACCATCACGGGCGATATGGTTTTTGCGATCTGCGTCGCATTTGCAGCGGGCTCTGCGTCCAGCGTCAAATATAGGCGTCCGGTCGCAGAGTGAGGCACCTCCACATTGATGAGGCGGGCGACATCCGTGGTGCGATCATATTGCATGGCGCGCTGGAGATCGTCCGGGTTGAGCCGGGTACTGCCCTGCATGTCCTTCGCCGTGGAATAGATCACCATATAGGCGGCCCGAGCGCTGCCGATGGGGGCCGGAATGGTGAATTCCCCCTGAATGTTCTGCCCTGAAATTAACGAACGACCGTCATAACTGAATGTGGAACCGGGAATGGTTTGAACGGCGTTGTATTGCTCGTCCAGCAACAGGATGCTGGGCAGGAAGACGGTATAGTCGACCGGAATGGTTATTTTGACGCGAGTTGCCTGGCTGACTTCGGGCAGCGAGAAGGCCATTACATAGCTTTTGCCTGAATCAAATGCATAGACCTGGCTGTCGGTGCTCACATCGATCCAGCGGCTCTCCTGCCCGAGGGACTGGAAGCGAAGTTCCTTGAATGACTCGACCGCCACCTTGTTCGACAATTGTTCCCGACCTTGCTCAACCTGTTGCTGCAGGGCGGAGACTGCCGATCCTGGCGAATGCTCCGGGCCCATGCCGGCGCATCCGGCCATCAGCAGACTGACCAGGAAAGGCAGACACTGCTTCGTTCCCTTCATCGTGTTTCCTCGTATGCAATGCGGGTCCCCCAAGGGACCCGAGATTATAGTGCAGATAAGTATCGCGACCTAACCTACCACCACATGTCCGCCTGTACACCGACCAGGAAATCTTCCCGGTCTTCCTGCCAGGGGGTCTCGTTGTTGTGATCGACATAGGTCGTCAGAATGCGGATCTCCGGTGAGGGCCCCATGCCGGTATTGACGGTGAAGGTCGGCACTATGCTGACCTTGTGAGAGGTGCCACCCCGTTCGACGTTGTCGATGATCAGGTTGTTTTTCACATATCCGACTTCCGTCTGGATGGAGAAGAACTCATTGATCGGGAATACCGGGCGCAGAGATGCGGCATACCAGGAGTCATGGCCACCCAGCTCGTAATCGTTGTATTGATAGGAGAGGGTCGGCAGCAGATGAATATTGGCGCCATACCAGCCACCCCAGAGGAAGAGGCGGTAGGATTGATCGCCTTCCATCACCTTGGACTGGTAGGGTTTATAGCCATCCGCCTTGTCCTGCAGTGTCTTCTGATACAGGGAGCCCTTGCGATACATGGCGGTATTGGTCAGGTTGGCACCCAGCAAGTCCCCTGAACCCAGCCCACGTCCTGCCTGGGCGATGAACTTGGAGAAGCCGCCCGGCATGAAGAAGAAGTCGTCGCGGGAATAGATGACGGTTCCTTCTGCCCCCTTGGTCGCATATTGCTTGTTGTCGCCGGTGAACTCGTTGCTGGGCATCTGCTTGAGTGCGATCTCCATGTCCCAGGCACCGTAGAGGGCGCTGGTGTGGAGGGTGTGCATGGTGGCTTCAGTGCCATTGGCGCGGTCGGAGTGGCTGGTGTCGTTGCTGTTGATATAGGCAAAGTCCCACTTGCCACCCGCCATCTCCATGGCTTTGATGCCGACGCCGGTTCCCGAGTAGTCCGTGTAGAAATAGTCGGTGGTCCAGATGTAGTTCTCGCGGTCGTAATAGCGCAGGCCACCCCACATGGTCCCGGTCGGGGTGATGCCACCCAGCTCCACATAGGTTTCTGACACACCGCTTTCGCGAGGCGCGGCACGGGTTTGCAGGCCATCGGCATCGGACTCCACCTTGAAGTGGATGTTGACCGACTTGTTGCTGCCCAGATCCCACAACTTGTTCAGGCCCGCTTCCCAGCTGTTGTCCAGCTCGGAGCCCAGGCGCCCCATGGTCTTGTCCATCTCATATTCGTATCCCGCCTTGGCGAAGTTGTCCTTGGCGTCAAACATCGAGCCGGCACGAATATAACCGTGGAAGCCAAAACTCTCGGCGGCATTCGATACTGCGGGCATTGCCAGCCCGCAACATGCCCCGACAAACAAGGCGAGTGACTTCAATTTCATCTTATTGCTCCAATCCGTAGAAAATTATTTTCAATCGATTTCTCGAAGATTCAATGCCTTGTCACTTGATCTGCTGGCAGGGCTGATTGCTGTCAAAGTCTGCCGGGATGGCTGTTTTCAGGGCCACGTTGGTGAAGGCGAAGCGCAGACCGGCCATGGAGTCCCAGGCCCCGCTCAGGTAGAGCGCCTTTTGCACCGAGCCTGTGTTGGCCGCCGGAATGAGAGAGGCGACCGGCAGGATGCAGCGGTACCAGGTGTCGTCATCGGGCACGATGTTGCTGTCCATGGTGAAGAAGGTGCCAAAGTCCGGGCCTGCGGTACCGTCCATGCGGATCTGGATGTTGGGGGAGTCACCGTAGCTGGAGACTTTCAGGTCGAGCAGCATGGCGCCATCCTGATAGGCGGAGAGATCCCCATTGGCGCTGTCGGTCCCGAGGAAGGCGGCGCCATTGCCTGGCAGGTCCATAGTGATGACCTGGTTTTCATCGGTCAGGGTGCCGCCGAAGCTGGCTGCCGGGTAATCGGCGCTGCGGTCCAAGGCCTGGCTCTTGTCACCGGAGTAGTAGAGTGCGGCATCGGTGGCCACCAGCGCGGGGGCATTGTTGACGCCGGAGCCTGTGTCCGGATTGGTACCTGGATCGGTGCCAGGATCGGTTCCCGGGTCGGTGCCTGGGTCTGTGCCCGGGTCGGTAGCGCCGCCAGGCGCTTCACAGGTGACCGGGTCGACAACGGGCTTGGCCGAGGTGGTGAGCAGGTACTTGATGTTGGTGATTTCGTAGTTGAAGGCTTCTTTGGTGGCCAGGTGGAACGGTGTGCCCACAGTGGCGAGGTTGATGGCCGTGGCACCGGGGAAGGGCTTCATGCAGTTGATGGGCAGCGTGAGCGTTTCCCAGTCGCCGGAACCGGTCAGGGCGCTGGCAATGGGCAGGCTGCTGCGGTTGGGATATTCGTTGTCGATGGAGGCATTGAGCACTTCCGGCACCTTGCTCTTGGTCCGCAACTGGAACTCGATGAAACCGGAGGCGTATTTGCTCAGGTTCAGAGGGGTGGCGGATTTGAGCATGAAGGTGCCATCTCCGTCACCGGCTACCTGCACATCGGCGGTGTCATCGGTACCGGCATTGTTGATGAGCACGGCGCTGATGCTGGTCATGGCGACGGGAGAAGCGGTGACCGGTTGCAAGCTCCAGTTGTCCTTCTCTGACTGGATGCTGGGGGTTGTACCCCCATTGGCACCGACCCCGAACAGGATCAGGGTGCTGTCGCCAGGGGGCGTGGTGCCACCGTTGTCGCCACCGTTATTACCACCGGTGTTGCCACTATTCGAGTCGATATTATCGGCCCCACCACACCCGCCAAGCAGGGCAGCGGCGATCAACGACGCCAAAAGTCCTTTTTTTGATGCATTCATACTGACCACTCCAATCAATGGGAAAAATATCCACCGCGATGAACCGTCAAGACTCAAACAGACGCTATGCAATCGATGCCAAGACAAATCATGCTGGCTTCATTTTCTTGAAATCGATTTCCAATGCAATGCTTATCCCCTGTGATGATCAAAGTTTGTGTTTCAAATCACAGAAAGCGTGTCCTGATGACCAGCTGATGGGATGTGCAAGAAAGAGTTATCTTTAAATGAAAAGAGTTCATGGTGTTGTTTTTAATGGCTTATTTTATTTTTCTCTTGAGACTGACGATCAGAGGGAAAGTATCGGAGTAGATCTGCAATGTATCGGAGGTGATTGCGATGTGTCGATTTCTGAGCAACACTTAAACTGACTTCGATTTCATGGTGTATTGAATGAGACTCAGGCTGTCATCAACATTGCGGGGGCCTCTCCAGCGGTTCAGGCACCAGGAGTGTCCAGCCTTGACTGGTGATGGCAGACAGCATGCAGTCGATGAGGCCAAGGGAGTCGGCCGTCAGAGCGATGCTGAGGCCTGGTTCCGGCAGGGTTGGCACCGACCCGGGATGGTGCAAGCCCCCTGTGCCAGATAGCAGATCGCCATCTTGGAGAAGACCAAGGATGCACCGGCGACGGAGGGTTGGTCACAAACCCAGGAGAGGCAACCCGCGATAAGGCCGTCCCCGCAGCATCGGTCATGAACCACAGGCCCGGCACCATGGCGCGCTCATCCTCTTCGAAGGAACGCAGAATGGTGCCAGGCATGCATTGCATGCTAATCGCCTCCCCATGGCCAGCAAACCCGCGCAGCGGTCAGCATGATCGGTGCAGTATTCGCTGTGCCCGCCAGGCCTGAATGCGCGCCTGGGTGCCGATGACGAAGACAAAAAAGACCGGCACGAAGAAGATGGCCAGCAGGGTGCCGCTGATCATGCCGCCGAACACGCCGGTGCCGATGGCATGCTGGGTCTCCGCGCTGGCACCGCTGGCAAGCATCAGCGGCACCACACCGAGGGTGAAGGCGAGTGATGTCATCAGGATGGGGCGCAGACGCAGGCGTGCGGCGGTCACCGCAGCGTCAAGCAGCGAGCGCCCTTCGCCGTGCAACTGGCGGGCAAACTCCACGATGAGGATGGCGTTCTTGGCCGACAGGCCGATGATGGTGATCATGCCCACCTTGAAGAAGACGTCGTTGGGCATGCCGCGCAGCATCACCGCCGCCACGGCGCCGAGCAGGCCCAGGGGGACCACCAGCATCACGGAGAGCGGAATGGACCAGCTCTCGTAGAGCGCGGCCAGCACCAGGAAGACCACCAGCGCCGACAGCAGCATCAGCAGGGGGGCCTCGGCCGCCGACTGGCGCTCCTGCAGCGACTGTCCCGTCCAGGCCAGGGCGAAGCCTGGCGGCAATTGCGCCACCAGGCGATCCATTTCCGCCATCGCGGCGCCACTGGACACCCCGGGGGCGGCACTCCCGGAGAGACGCACGGCGGGGAAGCCCTCGAAGCGCATCATCTGTTGCGGCGACTGGCGCCAGGTCGGCGTCACCACCTCTCGCAGGGGCACCATGCCGCCGCTGGCATTGCGCACCCGCAGGCCGAGTACGTCATCGAGCTGCATGCGCGCCTTGGCGTCGGCCTGCAGGATGACCTGCTGCATGTGCCCGCCGTTGGGAAAGTCGTTGATGTAGAGCGACCCCATCGCCGCCGACAGGGTGCTGCTCACGCTGGTGAACGAGAGTCCCATGGCCTCGGCCTTCTGCCGGTTGATCTCGAGGTGAATGCTCTCGCCGGGGGGCAGGCTGTCGGGATAGACATCGCTCACCACCTCGCTTTGGGCCGCCAGTGCCAGCAGTTGCGCCTGGGCGGCCTGCAGCGCGGCCTCCCCCTGGTTGGCCCTGTCTTGCAGGAAGAGCGTGAAACCCGAAGAGGTGCCCAGTTCGTCGATGGCGGGCGGCAGCAGGCTCATCACTGTGCCTTCCTTGCTGTTGGCCATGGCGGCCTGTGCCAGCTCAGCCTCTTTGGCGGCCGTGGCACCATGACGCTGGTCCCACTCTTTGAGCATGGTGAAGGCCATGGCCGCATTGGGGCCGGCGCCGGAGAAGCTGAAGCCCTGCACCACCAGGTTGGTGTCGAGCGCCTCGCGAGAGGCTACATGGGCCTCGAACTCCTTGATGACGGCCAGGGTGCGCTCGCTGGTGGCACCGGTCGGCAACTGGATGGAGGTCATGAAGTAGCCCTGATCCTCGTCCGGCAGGAAAGAGGAGGGCAGCTGGGTGGCGGCGATGGCCAGCACGGCGCAGAGGGCGGCGAAGGTGACCATCACGCGTCCGCTGCGCCCGACCAGCCGGGTGACCCGAACGCTGTAGCCCACCGTGAGCCGCTTGACGCCCCGGTTGAAGGCGCCGAAGAAGCCGCGCTTCTCATGGTGATCCGGGCTGACCGGACGCAGCAGGGTGGCGCAGAGCGCTGGCGTCAGGGTCAGGGCGAGGAAGGCGGAAATCAGGATCGACACCGCCATCGACAGGGTGAACTGCTGGTAGATGACCCCCACGGAGCCGCTGCCGAACGCCATGGGGATGAACACCGCCGTGAGCACCAGGGTGATGCCGATCACCGCCCCGGTGATCTCCTTCATGGCCCGCGATGTCGCCTCCCTGGGCGATAGCCCCTGGGTGGCCATCAGGCGCTCGACGTTCTCCACCACCACGATGGCGTCGTCGACGATGATGCCGATGGCCAGCACCATGCCGAACATGGTGAGGGAGTTGATCGAAAAACCGGCCAGCAGCATCACCGCGAAGGTGCCAAGCAGGGCGATGGGGGCGACGATGGCCGGGATCAGGGTGTAGCGCAGGTTCTGCAGGAAGAGAAACATCACCAGGAACACCAGCACCATGGCTTCCAGCAGGGTGTGGATCACCTTGTCGATGGAGACCTTGACGAAGGGGGCCGAGTCGAACGGGATCGAATAGGCCATGCCCGCCGGCAGAGTGGGGGCGAGCTGAGCGAGACGGGTGCGCACCGCATCGGCGGTGCGCACGGCGTTGGCGCCGGGGGAGAGCTGAATGGCAGCGCTGGTGGCGGCCACGCCGTTCTCCCGGTTGGAAAAGGCGTAGGATTGCGCCCCCAGCTCGACCCGGGCGACGTCACCCAGCACCAGCTTGGCGCCATCACTACCGGCCCGCAGCACGATGGCGGCGAACGCCTCGGGAGTGGTCAGCTGCCCCTGTACCGTGAGGGGAACCGTCAGTCGCTGGCCAGGCAGGGCGGGTTCGTCGCCGAGGCGCCCCGGTGCAATCTGCACGTTCTGCTGCTCGATGGCCTGCGCCACCTCGCTGATGGTCAACCCGTAGGCGGCGAGCTTGCCCGGATCTACCCAGATGCGCATGGCCTGCTCGGCGCCGAACAGCTGCACTCGCCCCACCCCGTCGATGCGGCGTAGCTCCTGCACGATATTGCGCGCCATGTAGTCGTTCAGCGCGACCTCATCGAAGCGGCCATCCGGTGAAGTCATGCCGACCATCATCAGAAAGCCGGACGAGGCGGACTCCACCTGCAGGCCGGTTTGTCGCACCGCCTGTGGCAAGCGAGGCTCGACCGCCTTGATGCGGTTTTGCACGTCCATCTGGGCCAGCTCCGGATCGGTGCCCGGCTTGAAGGTGGCGGTGATCTGCGCGCTGCCGGAGGCATCTACCGATGACTCGAAGTAGAGCAGGTTCTTCACCCCCGACAGCTCGCGCTCGATAAGGCTCACCACCGCATCGTTCAGGGTCTGCGGCGTGGCGCCCGGATAGGTGGCATAGAGGGTCACCGACACCGGCGCCACCGAGGGATAGCGGGAGATGGGCAGCTTGGGGATGGCGATGACCCCCGCCAGCACGATGAAGAGGGCGAGCACCCAGGCAAACACCGGGCGATGAATGAAAAACTGCGGCATGAAATGTCTCCGATTCAACGGTTACCGGCGTCAGCCTGCTGGCTGACTGCGGGGGATTGCCAGGGATGGGCAATGACTTGCGTCCCCGGGGTCAGGCGGTCGATCCCCTCGATCACCACCCGCTGTCCGGCGTTGAGCCCGGACGTGATGCGGTACTGGCTATTCACCAGTTCAGCGGTGTTGACCGGAACCAGTTGTGCCTGCCCCTGGCCATCCACCACCCACACGCTGGTCTGGCCCGATGTGCGCACCACCGCCTGCTGAGGCACGCTCAGGGCGTTGGCATAGCGGGCACGGGGAATGCGCGCCTGTACGTAGAGGCCGGGCAAGAGCCGCCGCTCCGGGTTGTCCACCAGTACCCGCAGCAGTACGTCACCGGTACCGGCATCCACCTCGATGCCGGAGAAGAGGATGTGCCCCTGCATGCCGAGCGGCTTGCCGTCGCTGCCGAGGATGTCCACCGCCAGTTCCGGTGCCGTCGAGCCAGCCTGCTGGCGCAGGGTGTCGAGCACAGAGGCCGGTTGACGGACATCGACGTAGACCTGATCGATCTGCTGGATCCTGGCCATGGGGGTGGCGTCGGTGGGGGACACCAGAGCCCCTTCACTCACCAGCGCCTGATCGATGCGCCCGGCGATGGGGGCTTCCACGCTGGCAAATTGCAGGTTCAGCTGGTGCCGGGCCAGGGTCGCCCTGGCCTGAGCCACGTCGGCGGCCGCCTGATCACGCTGGGAGACCGCATCGTCATAGGTCTGGCGGCTGATGGCCTCGGTGCGCAGCAGCGGCACCAGACGGTCAATCTGGATACGGGCGCGGGCCAGCACGGCCTCCGCGCGCTGCAATGCTGCGGCGGCGCTGTCGACATCCGCCTTGAAGGGGGCCGGATTTATCTGGAACAGCACGGTGCCTGCGCCGATTTCGGCGCCCTGCTCGAACAGGCGGCGCTGCACGATGCCGCTAATCTGGGCCCGAATTTCGGCGCTTCGCACCGCGGCCACCCGGGCGGGCAGATCCTCGCTGATGACCAGGTCCTGACCTGCCAGCGTCATCACCGACACCTGAGGACGGGTCGGCGCATCTTGCGCTTGCGACGCCCCATCGCAACCTGCCAATCCGAATACGGCAATGACGGCGAGCAGGGTGCCCGCATACCGCTGTTTGACAAACATCATACTCACCTCGTTAAACCGTCTCCCGGGCATGGTACTGCCGCGAGAGCACATCGAACGGGCATTATGGAGAGGGGCTATTGCGAATGATTCGAGGCTTTGTGGAGAATCCATGGAGGCGGTGATAAAGTTCAAGCCCACCATTTTCGAGTCCGACCATGTCGTATCTTCCTGCTTCCGCCAACCCGGCGGCCCAGTCACTGGTACTGATTGCAGAGGATGAAGCCGAGATAGCCGACATCCTCGCCGCTTACCTGCAACGCCACGGATTGCGCACCCTGCATGCCGCCGATGGCCGCGAAGCCCTGGCCATGCACCAGACATGCAAACCCGATCTCCTGTTGCTGGATGTGCAGATGCCGCAGCTCGATGGCTGGCAGGTGCTCAGCGAGATCCGTGCCCGTGGCGACACGCCGGTGATCATGCTGACCGCCCTGGATCAGGACCTCGACAAGCTGATGGGGCTGCGCATGGGGGCGGATGACTATGTGGTCAAACCCTTCAACCCGGCCGAAGTGGTGGCCCGGGTACAGGCGGTGCTCAGACGCATCCAGGCTGCGAAGCAGACCATGGCCCGGGTGCTGCGGGTCGGCCCCTTCCAGATCGATCTGGAGAGCCACGAGGCCAGCATTTGCCGCGATGAGGGGCAGCAGGTGCTGGATCTGACCCTGACCGAGTTCAAGTTGCTCGCCTCCCTGATGCGGGCACCCAAGCGGGTGTTCAGCCGCGTCGAACTGCTGACCCACTGCCTGCCGGAGGGGGATACCCAGGAGCGCACGGTGGACAGCCACATCAGCAAGCTGCGCAAGAAGCTGGAGGCACAGGGCATCCAGGGGGTGCCCGCCAGTGTCTGGGGCGTCGGCTATCGCTTCGGGGGTGATGCGTGACATCGGCACCCGGCCTGCGCAGGCAGATCATCCGCTCCCTGGGGCTGATGGCGCTCGGCATCATCTGCCTCGCGGTGATCGGCACCTATGTGTTCTACGCCATTGCCGTGACCTATGTGCCTGGCAGCATCTCCGAGAGCTGGATGCCCTCCAGGGTCGAGATGATCTGGATTGGCTCGACCATTCTCATTGCATTGGGGATGGCGCTGTACGTGGCAGTGCGCCTCTCTCGGCGCATCCTGACTCCCCTCAACTCGGTGGCAACCAGCCTGCGCGAGGTGGCCGAGGGTAAGCTCGATGCGCGCGTGCCGCTGGATGAACAGGCGATCGGGGAGACGGCGCAACTGGTGCGGGACTTCAACACCATGGCCGAACGGCTGCAGAGCATGACCCGTGAGCGGGAGTTCTGGAATGCCGCCATCGCCCACGAATTGCGCACCCCGGTGACCATCTTGCGTGGCCGCTTGCAGGGGCTGGCCGAAGGGGTATTTCCGCCAGAGCGTGCGCTCTTTGAAGGCTTGCTGCGTCAGGTGGAGGGATTGACCCACCTGATCGAAGACTTGCGGGTACTCAGTCTCAACGACAGCGGCCACCTGGAGTTGCAACGAGAGGAGATCAGGCTGTCCGACGAGCTTGCCGTGGTGCTTGAGGCGTTTGCCACCCCTCTGGCCGCGAGCGGTTTCACCCTCAAGCGGGAGCTCGATACCGAGCTCTGGGTCTGTTGCGATGCACTTCGCATCCGTCAGGCCCTGATGGCGCTGCTGGAAAATGCCCAGAAGCACGCGGTGCCGGGCATGCTGACCGTGCGCCTGCATCGTTCTGGCACCCAGTGCATCCTGAGCGTGGAAGACGAAGGGCCCGGCATCAGCGAGGAGGTCGCCGCCCATATCTTCGAGGCGTTTCGCCGGGGGGATCCGTCACGCTCGCGCAAGAGTGGCGGCAGCGGGCTCGGGCTGGCCGTGGTCAAGGCGATTGCCGAGGCCCACGGCGGCAGTGCGGTCTGCCAATCCGGCGGGCGGGGCGGCACCCTGTTCCTGCTTTCCTGGCCCCTCTTGCACCCTGACGGCAGGTCATGACCCCGCATTGCCGCATCGGCTCGGGATGGGCGAGCCGAGGCGCGTGTGTTGACTGTGATCCAACAGCCCATAAAAAAAGCCCATCTCATGGGGAGAGACGGGCTTTTTTTATGGCTTGCAGGCAGCGCCCTCTTGGGGCGCGCCGGGATCAATGCTCGGCCAGCAGGGGCTCTCCCTCCTGGCGTTTGTCGTGGATGGCAAAGCGATCGACCAGGGTGGCACTGGCGTCGTTCAGGCCGATGACCGCCACCTCTTTCCCCTCACGGCGGAACTTGATGACCACCTTGTCGAGGGCCGTGATGGCGGTGATGTCCCAGAAGTGGGCGTGCGTCAGGTCGATGACCACCTTCTCCACTTCCTCCCTGAAATCGAAACCGGCCAGGAACTGCTCGGCGCTGGCAAAGAAGACCTGGCCCCGCACCAGATAGGTACGCACGGCGCCGCTGCGCTCGCTGTCGCTCTTGACCACCATGACGCGGGCAACCTTGTGGGCGAAGAAGAGGGAGGCGAGCAGCACCCCCACGAAGACCCCGAGTGCCAGGTTGTGGGTCGCGACCACCACGGCGACGGTGGTCACCATCACCAGGTTGGTGGAGAGGGGGTGGCTCTTCAGGTTGCGTACCGACTCCCAGGAAAACGTGCCGATGGAGACCATGATCATCACGGCCACCAGGGCTGCCATGGGGATCTGACGGATCCACTCATCCATGAAGACCACCATCAGGATGAGCAGGGTCCCCGCCACGAAGGTGGAGAGGCGGCCGCGGCCACCGGATTTGATGTTGATGACGGACTGGCCAATCATGGCGCACCCCGCCATGCCTCCCAGCAGACCGGCGCCGATGTTGGCGATCCCCTGACCCTTGCACTCGCGGTTGCGATCGCTTGGGGTGTCGGTCATCTCGTCGACGATGGCTGCCGTCATCATGGACTCGAGCAGTCCCACCACCGCCAGCCCCGCTGAATAGGGGAAGATGATGGCCAGGGTCTCCAGATTGAGGGGAACGTCGGGCCAGAGGAAGACCGGCAGGGTATCGGGCAGCTCGCCCATGTCGCCCACGGTACGGATGTCGATGCCCAGGGTGATGGCCACCGCCGTCAGGATGACGATGCACAGCAGGGGGGAGGGGAGCAGTTTGCCCACCACGGGAACGAGCGGGAACAGATAGATGATGCCAAGCCCGGCTGCGGTCATGGCGTAGACCTGCCAGGTGACGTTGGTGAGCTCGGGCAGCTGGGCCATGAAGATAAGGATGGCCAGGGCGTTGACGAAGCCGGTCACCACGGAGCGGGAGACGAATCGCATCAGGCTGCCGAGCCTGAGGTAGCCCGCCGCTATCTGGAAGAGGCCGGTGAGCAGGGTGGCCGCCAGCAGATACTGCAGGCCATGTTCCTTGACCAGGGTCACCATCAGGAGCGCCATGGCGCCGGTGGCGGCGGAAATCATGCCGGGACGACCGCCGACGAAGGCGATGACCACGGCGATGCAGAAGGAGGCATAGAGGCCGACCTTGGGGTCGACGCCCGCAATGATGGAGAAGGCGATGGCCTCCGGGATCAGCGCCAGGGCGACGACGATGCCCGACAGCAGATCGCCCCGTATGTTGGAGAACCACTCTTGTTTTGCACGTTCCAGCATGGGGATTTTCTCGCTCGTTGAGGATCCATGGCCACAGGCCCGCAAATCAGGGGGAATGGCGGGGATCACAGGGTTGGACTGGCTGTTGATGGTCGGGTAAACCGGCCGGTCGGCATAACCGGAGTCAGGCGGCAGAGGCCGCACAGGGCAGGGTCAGGGCGGCGTGACGGCCACCCCAGAGCACATAACAGGCATAAGGGGCGCATGTTAACAGTCGGTGCCAGGCCGGGGAAGCCCGGATTGTTTTATCTAGCACAAGAGCAGCCAACATAGACCAAACAAGGGGGCTCTGTCGCTTTCATCGGAGTGCCCGATGTGGTTATGGCGATAGCGAGGGGGGCAACACCATGGGACCGGCCACCGTACGGGCGGCCTCGTCACCTCGCAGTACCCGTACTATCTCGAGAGCGAACTCGATAGCAGTGCCTGGTCCCTGGCTGGTGATCAGGCGATGGGCTTCATCGGTCACTACCCTTGCCGTGCTCAATTGTGTCGCGGGCAGACGGGCCTGAAAGCCCGGGTGGCAGGTGGTGCTCGCATCCCCCAGCAAGCCGTGATGGTGCAGTACCACGGCGGGTGCGGCACAGATGGCAGCGCGCCAGCGGCCGAGGCCTGCCTGCTCCCGTAGCAGGTCGATGGCGAGGGGGGTGTCGCGGATCACTTCGCTGCCGGGCAGACCGCCCGGTACGACCATGGCATCGAAGTCACGAGTGGTCAGCTCGTCGAGATGGCAATCCGCCACCAGTTGCACCCCGCGAGAGGCTCGGATCTGGCGCGCTCCTGTGGGGCAGCAGGAGGCCAGCACCACATCGATGCCACCCCGGACCAGGGTATCGACGATGGCAACCGTCTCTATCTCTTCCGACCCGGGGGCCACCAATACCAGTACGCTCATCTAGCACTCCTTGCTTGCCAGCTGCTCTGCTCAGCGCTTCTCTTTGACGGCCTGATAGAGGCCCTGATTGACCGGCACCGCGATACCGTGAAGGGCGGCCTTGTTCAGCAGGAAGCCGGTGATGGCCTCGATCTCGGTCTCGCGGCCCTGTTCCATGTCCTGATACATGGAAGAGTAATTGTCGGCGGTGAGCTCCACCACCATCATGACACGGCGCAACAGCTCTTCGCTGCCGGTAGGCTGACCTTCGGCCCGCATGACGTCAGCCACTTCCACGCAGATTTGCTGCAGGGCATCGGCAAAACGCGGACCGGCCAATTCACCGTTCTTGAGCTTGTAGAGCGCGGTGAGGGGATTGATGGCGCAGTTGACGGCGAGTTTCTGCCACTGGCGTGTCAGGATCTGCTCATCCCAACCGGCCTGACCCAGGGCGCTGGCCAGCTCGTCGGCGAGGTGGGCATGGGCACGGGCCGCTTCGTTGACAGGGCCCAGCCAGGTCTCCCCCTTGCCGGTGTGGCGGAACACGAAGTGGCCGCTCTGCATGGCGCCATGGCTGGTGACGCCGGCGATCACCGGATTGTCGGGGAAGAGTGCGACCACCTGATCGGCGATCCCCATGCCGTTGTGCAGCAGCACGATGGGCACTCCTGCCGCCAGTTGCCCGACCAGAGGAGTGAGGGCCGATATCACCTGCCCCGCTTTGGTCATCACCAGCAGGCGTTTGATGCAGCCCGGCTTGTCGATGAAGGCGCGTTCGATGGCCAGGAGCTGGGTATGCCCCTCAAGGGAGGTAAAGTCGACGCCGGGGTGCAAGGTGGCACGATGGCGCTCGCGCAGCAGGAGGCGGGTTGCTTGGCCGCTTTGGGTCAACAGGGAGGCGAAGACGCCGCCCAGGGCGCCGCAGCCCAGCAAGGTCCACTCGGGAGAGACAGGGTGACGGCGTGTTTTCAGGTTGTTGTCGCGTAATCCGCTTGGCATGAAGAGGCTCGATCATGGGAAGGGCTGCCATCCTGTCAACCGCCAACCCGGGATAAGGGAAGATGTCGCTTGGTGAATACCTGGAACCGGTGCATGAGCTGGTTGCCGGGTCGTGCTCAAGGTTCATGCGCAACCAGGGAGCCTCATGTATGCATGACCATACGGGTTCCTGGGCTGCACTTCACCGAGTGTCGGACCTCTCGCGACCGCTCCTGGACGGGTTCTAACGGGTCTCACCATTCCTGTGCGCAGGGGATTCTAGCAGAGCAATCCCATCGAAATCAGCAAATTTGCCCGTTTTCTGGTAGATTTGCCCACCTGTCAGCACAACCTGAAGTACAGCATGAGGAGCCCGGCTATGCCGTCATTCGATATTGTCTCTGAAGTCAAAATGAACGAGGTGTTGAACGCCGTTGATAACGCCAACCGTGAACTGGCGACCCGTTTCGATTTTCGTGGTGTGGAAGCCAGCTTCGAATTGAACAAGGAAGAAGTAAAGCTGGAAGCCGACGCCGATTTCCAGCTCAAGCAGATGGTCGAGATCCTGCGCGGCGCCCTGCTCAAGCGCCAGATCGAGAACAGTTCCATGGACGTGGGTGACAGCGTCCACTCCGGCAAGCGTTTCCACCTGACCGTGAAGTTCAAGCAGGGGATCGACAAGGAAGTGGCCAAGAAGCTGGTGAAGCTCATCAAGGATTCCAAGATCAAGGTGCAGGCCGCCATCCAGGGCGACGAGGTGCGGGTCACCGGCAAGAAGCGCGACGATCTGCAAGAGACCATGGCTCTGGTGCGTGGCGCCGAACTGGGCCAGCCGATGCAGTTCCAGAACTTCCGCGATTGATGGCGAACGGGGAGGGCGCGGCTCTCCCCCCACTGCCAGCATGAGGGCATAAAAAAACCGGAGCAGCTGCTCCGGTTTTTTTGTGTCCGTGTGACGAGTTCGATTAGAACTTGTAGGTCACGGAGAAGTAGTGGCCGAAACCAGTGGTCTTCAGACCGTAGGAACCGTTCTGGATGCCGTAGATGTCGTTGAAGTACTTCAGACCGTAACCGACGGCGTAGCGGTCGGAGTGCCAGTACAGGCCGTTGAACATGGCGGTACCGTCGGTGGAAGTGTCCTTGGCATCAAACAGGTGATCCAGGTAACCCTGATAGGCTACGAAGCTGCCGTTGGAGAAGGTGTAGAAAGGCTTGAACCAGTTCATGGAGAACTGATAGCCGTTCCAGCCCTGCTCGCCACCGCCTTCATTGACGTGACGGGCATACAGGTTCATGCCCATTTTGCCGAACCAGGGCACCATGACGTCTGCACCCAGACCGGTCATGGCTTCAAACAGACCATCCGGACCACCGACGTTGATCAGGTTGGCGATGTAGACTTCCTGCACCGGGCCGAAGGAGAGATCTTTGCCGGTCATGGCATCGATGGAGATGCGCGGTGCAAATTTGATGAACAGGTTGTCCTGGTTGTGCTTGTCGTCGTGACGGTTCTGGAAGATGTCGAATACGTCGACGTAACCGTACAGATCGAAGATACCGGAACGGCCACCAAACTCCATTTCGAAGTAGGTATCGTTGTAACCACCTTCGGACTCAGCGTAGGGCAGCTGGTCGATGGTGTGCATCACGTTGAACTGGAACCACTTGTAGTCGTTCTTGTGGATGTCGCCGCTGTAGTCGGCAGCGAAGGCCGGAGTGGCGGAGGCAGCCAGCAGACCGGCAGCGATCAGAGTCTTGGTAAATTTGGCCATTTTATTGGTCTCTTGTGCGTTAGTTGAGGTTTTCCGTAGCCTGCCCACAAGGAGCGGGAGGGATTCTAGCCAAATAAATTCAGCGGATAAACAAGCACCAGGGAACTTTGTCAGGATTTGTGAATCTAATCACCCCCTAAAATGCGCAAACGCTTGCTATTTGTGCGTTTGTGGTGACAAGGTGCTGCCTCGTTTGGCAACCATGATGATCAGGATCATCACCGGAATGCCGAGCAGACTGGTGCCGATGAAGAAGTGGCTGTAGCCGATCTGCTCCACCACGCGACCAGAAAACCCCGCCAGCAACTTGGGCAGCAACAGCATGATGGAGCTGAACAGGGCGTACTGGGTGGCGGAGAAGGCGACGTTGGTGAGGCTCGATAGATAGGTTACAAACGCAGCCGTCGCTATGCCGGCGCTGAGGTTGTCCAGCGAGATGATCAGAGTCAGCAGTTCCAGGTTGTGGCCCACTTCGTTGAGGAGAGCGAACAGCAGATTGGTGCTGGCGGTCAGCACGGCGCCGAGGAACAGGATGCGCAGGGTGCCAAAGCGCATCACCAGCACGCCCCCGAGCGCGGCTCCCACCAGCGTCATGATGACACCATAGACCTTGGTGATGGTGGCCACTTCCGTCTTGCTGAACTGCAGATCCACATAGAAGCTGTTGGACATCACCCCCATCACCACGTCCGAGATGCGATAGCAGGCGATAAGCCCCAGGATCAGCAGGGCCGAGGAGCCGTAGCGGCGGAAGAAGTCGGCGAAGGGACACCAGATGGCCTCGTAGGTCCAGGCCCCCAGCCCGGCCAGCGTAGGGGACCAACCCCGAGCCAGCAGGGTGGCCTTGCGCGCCATCTGCTGCTCGTCCTGACTCTTGAGATCGATCTGCGGCTCGTGACTCATCAGGGTGGTGAGGATGCCAAGAGACATCAGCCCTCCCATCAGCAGATAGGTGAGCTGCCAGCCGCGATAGTCATAGCCGTTGTTGCTGCCTAGCCAGGCCGCCAGCGCCAGCGCCCCCGCTCCCGCCATGATCATGGCGAGTCGATACCCCGTCATATAGGAAGCGGCCATGGCCGCCTGCAGCCGCTCGGGAGCGGATTCGATGCGATAGGCATCGATGACGATGTCCTGGGTAGCAGAGGAGAAGGCCACCAGCAGAGCGAAGAGGGCCAGCTGGGCGAGCTGGGTCTTGGGATCGCAATAGGCCATCCCCACCAGGGAGAGGGCGATCAGCACCTGGGAGAACAGCATCCAGCTGCGTCGTCGCCCAAGCAGCCGTGACAGCAGGGGCAGGGGCAGCCGATCCACCAGGGGCGACCACAGCCACTTGAAACCGTAGGCCAGCGCTACCCAGCTCATGTAACCGATGTCGGTCAGGCTGACATCCGCCTCGCGCAGCCAGAACGAGAGGGTGCCAAAGACCAGCAGCAAGGGCAGGCCGGAGGAGAATCCCATGGCGAACAGGATGAGTACCCGCGCTTCCAGATAGACGGCGAGGGCATCTCGCCAGCGGGTGGCGCGGCCCGGTGTGTGGCTGGGCGGGCGGAGATTGTTCAACAGCCTGACTCCTCTGGGAAAAGGGGGTCATTTTGTCAGGTTCGGTAGGCGTAGCCAAGGCAAGCCGAGTGGCGGGCGGCAGGTTTCAGGGGCGCGAGCCGATGCAGTGGTGCGGGCAGGGGCCCTCGTCGGCGAGAAAATTGGCGCAGGCCATGAGTTGCAGGCGCAGCGCGTCATCACAGAGGAGGCGCTGCTCATCCCACAGGTGCAGGCTGTGAAGCAGATGCCAGAACACTCCTTCCTGTGCGTTGGCGGGGGTTTTGTCCATGGGGATCACGCAGAGCGCCTGCCAGTGGGAGAGGAGCTGCCAGCTCAAGTCTTCCAGCTGCTGATAGGGAATCTTGCGTGCCAGAAAATGGCGAACCGCCTGTGCCAGCGGGTCGGCGTGTTGGGTTATGTAATCATGACAGGTCACCGGCTCCTCCTTCTGGTTCTGCTCCCCGATGCGTGGCACACATCGGGGAGCAGAGTATAGAAAAAGAGACCGGTGACCCGTTCAGGGACGCGGTGGAATGTGATCCGGGCCGCGTTATTTGTCCGCGAGCAGCACCACTTTCTTCAGGATGATGGGGCTGGTGGGGACGTCGTTGGCACGCAGGATGGAGCTGTAGCCGGTCTGGACCTGGGCCAGTTTGTCCAGCACCTCCATCCCCTTCACGACCTGGCCGAACACGGTGTAACCGGCGCCGGCATTGGCGTTGAGGTTGTCGTTGTCCACCAGATTGAAATAGAACTGGCGAGTGGCGCTGTCGACCGCCTGGGTGCGGGCCATGGCGATGGTGCCGCGCTTGTTGGGCAGGCCGCCTCTGGACTCGTTGACCACGGGATCGAAGGTCGGCAGGGGCTGGAACTGCTGGTTGTAGCCCCCACCCTGCACCACGAAGTTCTGGATCACCCGGTGGAACAGGCTGCCGTCATAGCTGCCGTCTGCCACGTAGCGCAGGAAGTTCTTCACGGTCTGGGGCGCCTGTTTGGGGGCCAGCTCCACGACGATGGTGCCATGGTTGGTCTCCATCTGGACTTTTTGACCGGCAAAAGCCAGGGGGGCGATCAGGGTGACCAGTAACCAGAGTTTCTTCATTTATATGTCCTCGCTCAGCTCGGCTGACCCTTGAGATAACCGCGCAGCGCCTCGTCGGCCATGATCTGCTGCAGCACGCTGCCCAGTTGCTGGTTCAGGGTGGATTCCAGATCGGCCATGCTCGGCTCGCCCGGGCTCTCTTTGCTGGAGGACATGTTGAACTGCTTGGTCAGCTTGCTGCCCTGGAAGTCGGCAATCACCTGCAGGCTGACGCGGGACTTGGTGACATAGGTGAAGGTCTTCTCTTCCACGGTGACGGCGGCAGTGGAGATGGCCAGCGTCAGGTTGGTGGTGCCGCTGTTGCCCACTTCCAGGCCCTGGCTGCGCAGCCCTTCCGCCAGTTTTTCAGCCAGCAGGCTGTTGAGAGGCTGACTGCTGTTCACCAGCACAGGAGCCTTCTCTTTCTTCTTGATGGAGAAGACATAGGCGGCTTCACGCTTGTCCACCCCTTCCATGGTGATGCGGTTGCCGGAGTAGTACTGCTGGTTGGAGGGGATGACTTGCGGGTTGAGCAGGGCGCTCTCGGGCCAGTGAGTAGCACAACCGCCCAATACCAGAGCGGCCAGCAGCAAGAGTGACTTTTTCATCATGGGTTTCCTTTAGCTTTATCTTTAGCGTTTGATGGCTTTCAAAATAACGAATTTGCTGTTCGACGCAACGACTTGTGCGTTGCCAAACAGGCGCTTGAGTTTGTTGTGATAGTCCAGATGACGGTTGCCTACTATCCAGAGTTCGCCCCCCTGAGGCAACACCCGGTGGGCATCGCTGAACATCTGCCAGGCGATGTGATCGGTGATTGCCTGCAACTGATGGAAGGGGGGATTGCAGAGGATCCTGTCCGCTGCCCCGACGGGAACGTCATCGAGACAGTTGTTGACCATGAAGTGGGCACGGGGCAGGGCATCGGGCAGGTTGTGCTCGACGTTGAGCCGTGCGGACGCTACCGCCATCCGGGATTCGTCGATGAAGGTCACCTCCACCTCGCTGTCGCGCGCGAGCAGGGAGAGCCCGAGCACGCCGTTGCCACATCCCAGATCGATCACTCTGCGGGCACTGTGGATGGGCAGGTTGTCCAGCATGAAGCGGGCGCCGATATCCAGGCTGGTGCGCGAGAACACGTTGGCATGGTTGTGGATGAGCATGTCGGTGCCTTCCAGCGGCCAGACGGTCGGGAAGGGACTGGTCAGGGACGGGCGCTCGGCGGCCGGGGTGCAATGAATGAGGCGTGCCTTCTTCCAGGCGAGTGAGGTGCGGGTCTCCCCCAGATACTTCTCGAACAGCTTGAGGGTGGAGGTGTGGATGTCCTTGGCCTTGCCGGCAGCAATGATGCGGGTCGCGGGGGTGACGACCCCGCGCAGGGCAAGCAGTTGCTGCTCCAGCAGCGCCTGATACTTGGAGACCTTGATCACCACCAGGGCGGGGGCATCGGGCAGGGGGGCCAGGGCATCCTGCAGGGTGATGGCGTGGGGATCCAGCCCGTTTTCCGCCAGATTGGCCAGGGTGGCCCGCTCGCTGATGTGGGAGTCGGTCACGCAGACGGGGGCGTGGGCATGCAGGTAGCCTGCCAGGGCGCCGAAGCCGTCGTTCATGATGATGACGGGGCCGTCAGGTGCCTGTTGCGATTCGGCAAGGTGGCTTATCAGGTACTCGTCCGCCGCATCCCAGGCCTGCAGGGGATCCTGGCTCTGCCGTGGGTAACGATACAGGGTCAGGCGGCAGTGGGCCGTGTCGAGCAGGGTTTGCATAGGCAAGAGTCCAACGTGTGATTGATGAATGGCGACCGTCTGCCCCGTGTTGCCCGGCAGCGGTGAAAGTGGCGCTATTCTAGCGGCGGCGGAGAAATTCACCAGTCCGGTGCGGCGAGAGCGAGCGGATCCTTCGTACCTGATGCATCGGGCGCACAACCCTGGCTACAATGGCCGGATATTCAACGAGGAGTCCTTACCGTGAGCATGCAACAACAGATAGAGGCCAAGCTGGCCGCCGCGCTCTCCCCGAGCCACCTGGAAGTGATCAATGAGAGCTACATGCACAGGGTGGCACCGGGCTCCGAAAGCCACTTCAAGGTAGTCGTGGTGAGCCAGGCGTTTGAGGGACAGCGTTTGCTGGGTCGCCATCGTCAGGTGAACGGGGTGCTGGCCGACGAGCTGGCGGGAGCCATTCATGCATTGGCGTTGCATACCTATACCGAATCCGAGTGGCAGGCCCGGGAGCAGGCGCCAAAGACGCCGGGTTGCGTCAGCAAATCCCCCTTTGCGTGAGCCGTTGGACCTCCTGATGGCGCCTTCCTCGGGCCATTAACAGCGCTATCACGAATGGTGTGCAGCCAGGGATGAGGGGTGTAGCATTATTTTTTCTAATCCTTTTCCTTATGCCTGAAAAATACCTCTATATGGTTAGTTTTGCGAAAAGTCCTTTAAAACCACGGTTTCCAAGGACGTGCGCGAAATATTCAGTGAAGGTTAATTTTGTGATAGGGCGGGGATTTTCCCCATTTGGCGTGGCGGCTAACTCGCCTAAGGTGGTAAACTCAGGCGCTTTTGAATGATCCTGTATGTTGCTGATTTGTTTATTTCTTCGACAGCTTTCCGCGATGTTGACGGGCTCATTCAACAACTCGTCGTGATGTATTTCTCGGCGCTAACCAACCTGTCTTCCCTTAACGGTAGTGCAAGTGAGTATGATTACAATTAAAAGAGGACTGGACATCCCCGTGCTGGGTGCTCCGGAGCAAGTAATCTACGATGGCCCGGCCATCACCCGTGTTGCTACACTCGGCGAAGAGTTCGTGGGGATGCGTCCTACTATGTTTGTCAAAGTAGGTGATCGCGTCATTAAAGGTCAGGAGCTCTTCGAAGATAAGAAGAATCCTGGCGTTAAATTCACGGCCCCTGCCACCGGTGTGGTTTCTGAGATCAACCGTGGTGCAAAGCGTGTTCTCCAGTCCGTCGTCATCGACATCGATGGGTCCGACGAGCAGGTGACCTTTGAGCATTTTGCCTCCGCCGAGCTGGCACAGCTCGAGCGCAGCAAGGTGCAGGAGATCCTGGTCGCATCAGGCCAATGGACCGCGCTGCGTACCCGCCCGTTCAGCAAGGTGCCGGCCGTGGGTTCCACCCCGCGCGCCATCTTCGTCACCGCCATGGACACCAACCCGCTGGCCGCCAGTGCGGAGCTGATCATCAAGGAACAGGCCCAGGCCTTCCTCGACGGTCTGGCCGTGCTGACCCGCCTGACCGATGGTACCGTCCACGTCTGCAAGGGCGAAGCCAGCCTGCCGCACTCCTCCTTGGCCCAGGTCAAGGAAGCCGTGTTCGTCGGTCCGCATCCCGCCGGTCTGCCGGGCACCCACATCCACTTCCTGGATCCGGTCGGTGCCAACAAGGTGCAGTGGCACATCAACTATCAGGACGTGATCGCTTACGGCAAGCTGTTCACCACCGGCCAGATCTTCACCGACAAGGTGATCTCCCTGGCTGGCCCGAACGTCATCAAGCCGCGTCTGCTGCGTACCCGTCTGGGTGCCAGCCTCAGCCAGCTGACCAACAACGAGCTGCGTGCGGACGAAAACCGCATCATCTCCGGTTCCCTGCTGAGCGGTGCCAAGGCCGAAGGGGTCCATGACTACCTGGGTCGCTTCCACAACCAGGTGAGCGTGCTGGGCGAAGGCCGTGAGAAAGAGTTCATGGGCTGGGTCAAACCCAGTGCCAACAAGTTCTCCATCACCCGTACCACCCTCTCTCACCTGATGAAGGGCAAACTCATCAACTTCACTACCACCACCAACGGTAGTGATCGCTCCATGGTGCCTATCGGCAACTATGAGCGCGTGATGCCGCTCGACATCCTGCCGACCCTGCTGCTGCGGGATCTGATCTCCGGTGACACCGACAGCGCGCAGGCGCTCGGCTGCCTGGAGCTGGATGAGGAAGATTTGGCGCTCTGTACCTTCGTCTGCCCCGGCAAGACAGAGTACGGCCCCGTCTTGCGTGAGTGCCTGACCAAGATCGAACTGGAAGGTTAAGCGATGAGTTTCAAGCAACTTCTTGAAAATATGGAACATCACTTCGAGCCGGGTGGCAAGTACGCAAAGTACTATGCCTTGTTCGAAGCGGCGTACACCCTGTTTTATACCCCGGGTTCCGTGACCCGCAATGCCGCCCATGTCCGTGATGCGATCGATCTGAAGCGCATGATGATCATGGTGTGGCTGGCTGTGTTCCCGGCCATGTTCTGGGGCATGTACAACGTCGGCAACCAGTCTATCGCCGCCATCGCCCACATGGGCAGCGCGGCCGGTGCCGATTCCTGGCAATACGCCCTGGCCACCCTGTTCGGTGCCTCGCTGGATCCGGCCGTCGCCGGCATCGGCAGCAAGATGCTGATCGGTGCGGCGCACTTCTTCCCGATCTACATCACCGTCTTCATCGTCGGTGGTTTCTGGGAAGTGTTGTTCGCCATGGTGCGCAAGCACGAGATCAACGAAGGCTTCTTCGTGACCTCCATCCTGTTCGCCCTGATCGTGCCGCCCGAGCTGCCCCTGTGGCAAGCTGCCCTGGGTATCACCTTCGGTGTGGTGCTGGCCAAGGAAGTGTTCGGTGGTACCGGCAAGAACTTCCTGAACCCGGCGTTGGCGGGTCGTGCCTTCCTGTTCTTCGCCTACCCGGGTCAAATCTCCGGTGATGCGGTCTGGGTTGCCGTTGACGGCTTCTCCGGCGCAACCGCACTGAGCCAGTGGGCCCAGGGCGGCCAGATGGCGCTGATCAACGGTGCCACCGGTGAAGCCATCAGCTGGATGGATGCCTTCCTTGGCAACCTGCCCGGTTCCATCGGTGAAGTTTCCACCCTGATGATCCTCATCGGCGCAGCCATGATCGTCTACATGCGCATCGCCTCCTGGCGCATCATCGCCGGCGTCATGGTCGGCATGGTCGCGACCTCCCTGCTGTTCAACGTCATCGGTTCCGATACCAACCCCATGTTCAGCATGCCGTGGCACTGGCACCTGGTGTTGGGTGGCTTCGCGTTCGGCATGGCCTTCATGGCGACCGACCCCGTTTCCGCTGCCTTCACCAACAAGGGCAAGTGGTGGTATGGCGCCCTGATCGGCGTGATGGTGGTGCTGATCCGGGTAGTGAACCCTGCATTCCCGGAAGGCATGATGCTGGCCATTCTGTTCGCCAACCTGTTTGCCCCCTTGTTTGACCATTTCGTGGCACAGGCGAACATCAAGCGGAGGATCGCACGTGGCGTTTAATAAAGACTCTACTACCGGCACTCTCGCCGTAGTGACCGGTCTGTGTCTGGTCTGCTCCATCGTGGTCTCCGTGGCCGCCGTGGGTCTGCGTCCGGCCCAGCTGGAAAACAAGGCGCTGGACAAGCAAAGCAACATCCTGTCCGTCGCCGGCGTCGACATCAGCGCCGTGGCCAAGCGTGACCTGGCCCAGCTCTATGGCGACAAGATTGAAGCGCGTCTGGTGGATCTGACCACTGGTGAGTTCGTTGACGGCGATGCCGACAACTTCGACACCAAGGTTGCCGCCAAGGACCCGGCCAAGAGCATCCGTCTGGCCCCGGCCGACGACAAGGCCGGCCTGCGTCAAATCTCCAAACTGATCCCGGTGTTCTTCGCCAAAGATGCCGAAGGCAAGGTCGACAACATCATCCTGCCGATCTACGGCCAGGGTCTGTGGTCCACCATGTACGCCTTCGTAGCAGTCGCGGCCGATGGCCAGACCATCAAGGGCATCACCTACTATGACCACGGTGAAACCCCGGGTCTGGGTGGCGAGATCGAGAATCCGGCCTGGCGCGAGCTGTTCGTCGGCAAGAAGCTGTTCGACCAGAACGGCCAGCCTGCGCTGCGGGTGATCAAGGGCCATGCTCCGGCTGGTTCCGAGCATGAAATCGACGGCCTGTCTGGTGCAACCCTGACCGGTAATGGTGTACAGCACACCTTCGACTTCTGGATGGGCCCCAAGGGCTTCGGTCCCTTCCTGGCCAAGGTACGTGCAGGAGAAATCAACAATGGCTGACAAGAGCGAAATGAAAAAGTTGCTGTTGACGCCTGTGCTCGGCAACAACCCCATCGCACTGCAGGTGCTGGGTGTCTGTTCCGCGCTGGCCGTTACCAGCCAGATGAAGACGGCGTTCGTGATGACGCTGGCCGTTACCGCGGTCACCGCCTTCTCCAACCTGTTCATCTCCCTGATCCGCAACCAGATCCCGAACAGCGTGCGGATCATCGCCCAGATGGCGGTGATTGCCTCGCTGGTTATCGTGGTTGACCAGGTGCTCAAGGCCTATGCCTATGACATCTCCAAGCAACTGTCGGTGTTCGTCGGCCTCATCATCACCAACTGTATCGTGATGGGTCGTGCCGAAGCCTACGCCATGAAGAGTGCCCCGCTGCCCTCCTTCCTGGACGGTATCGGCAACGGTCTGGGTTATGGCGCCGTGCTGCTGACCGTGGCCACCGTGCGCGAGATCCTGGGTTCCGGCACCTGGTTCGGCATCGAGCTGCTGCCGCTGGTGAACAATGGTGGCTGGTATGTGCCCAACGGCCTGCTGCTGCTGCCGCCGAGTGCGTTCTTCCTCATTGGTCTGATCATCTGGGGCGTGCGCACCAAGGATCCCAAGCAGGTGGAGGCGAAGGATTAAGGTATGGAACACTATATCAGTCTGTTGATTCGCTCGATCTTCATCGAGAACCTGGCGCTCTCCTTCTTCCTGGGGATGTGTACCTTCCTGGCGGTGTCCAAGAAGGTCAAGACCGCCATGGGCCTGGGGATTGCCGTTATCGTGGTTCAGACCGTTGCCGTCCCGGCCAACAACCTGATCTACAACTACGTGCTCAAAGACGGTGCCCTGGTATCCGGTCTGGATCTGAGTTTCCTGAGCTTCATCACCTTCATCGGGGTGATCGCGGCCCTGGTGCAGATCCTGGAGATGGCGCTGGACAAGTACTTCCCGGCCCTCTACAACGCCCTCGGTATCTTCCTGCCGCTCATCACCGTGAACTGCGCCATCTTCGGCGGCGTCTCCTTCATGGTGCAGCGTGACTACAACTTCGTTGAGTCCGTGGTCTATGGCGTGGGTTCGGGTGCAGGCTGGATGCTGGCTATCGTCGCGATGGCAGGGATCCGCGAGAAGATGAAATATTCCGATGTTCCCGAAGGCCTGCGTGGCCTTGGCATCACCTTCATCACCGCGGGTCTGATGGCGCTGGGCTTCATGTCCTTCTCTGGTATTTCCCTGTAATCGGAAAGGAAATATAGATGGAAATTATTCTGGGTGTGGTCATGTTCACCGTGATCCTGCTGGCCTTGGTGGCAGTCATTCTGTTCGCCAAGTCCAAGCTGGTGACCGCCGGTGACGTGACAATCAGCATCAACGGCGACCCGGCCAAGGCTGTGACCAGCCCGGCGGGTGGCAAGCTGCTTGGCGTGCTCGCCGGCAGCGGTATCTTCGTCTCCTCCGCCTGTGGCGGCGGCGGCTCCTGTGGTCAGTGCAAGGTGCGTGTGAAATCCGGCGGCGGCGACATCCTGCCGACCGAGCTGGATCACATCAGCAAGGGCGAAGCCCGTCATGGGGAGCGTCTGGCCTGCCAGGTCACCGTGCGTTCCGACATGGACATCGAGCTGCCGGAAGAGATCTTCGGCGTGAAGAAGTGGGACTGTACCGTCATCTCCAATGACAACAAGGCCACCTTCATCAAGGAGCTCAAGCTGCAGATCCCGGATGGCGAGAGCGTGCCGTTCCGCGCCGGTGGTTATATCCAGATCGAAGCGCCTGCCCACCACGTGCAGTACAAGAACTTCGATATTCCCGAGGAGTATCGTGGCGACTGGGATCGCTTCAAGATCTTCGAGCTGGAGTCCAAGGTCAACGAGCCGATCATCCGTGCCTACTCCATGGCGAACTATCCGGAAGAGTTCGGCATCATCATGCTGAACGTGCGGATCGCGACTCCGCCGCCCAGCAACTGGACTGCCCCTCCCGGCCAGATGTCTTCCTACATCTTCAGCCTGAAGGCCGGTGACAAGGTGACCATCTCCGGTCCGTTCGGCGAGTTCTTCGCCAAGGACACCGACGCCGAAATGGTGTTCGTCGGTGGTGGTGCGGGTATGGCGCCGATGCGCTCCCACATCTTCGACCAGCTGCGCCGTCTGAAGACCAAGCGCAAGATGAGCTTCTGGTACGGTGCCCGTTCCAAGCGCGAGATGTTCTATGTCGAAGACTTCGACATGCTGCAGGCCGAGAACGACAACTTCCAGTGGCACGTCGCCCTGTCCGATCCGCAACCGGAAGACAACTGGGATGGCTACACCGGCTTCATCCACAACGTGTTGTTCGAGAACTACCTCAAGAACCACGAGGCGCCTGAGGATTGCGAGTTCTACATGTGCGGGCCTCCCGTGATGAACGCCGCCGTCATCAACATGCTGAAAAACCTCGGTGTTGAAGATGAGAACATCCTGCTGGATGACTTCGGTGGTTAATCCATGCACAGCGTTGTAAAGACCTGGCTAGCCTTCGGGCTAGCCTTTTTCTTGACTGGGTGCGGTCAGGAAACGGTCCAATCGAAGCCGGAGATCCACATCACCGGCAGCACCATGGGTACCTACTACTCCATCAAGGTGGCAGATAGTGCTGTTCAGGATGCCGCCAGGCTGCAAGCCGAGGTCGACGTCTTGCTGGAGCGGGTCAACGATCAGATGTCGACCTATCGCCCGGATTCCGAGCTGTCACGCTTCAACCAGCACAAGAGCAATACCCCTGTGGTGGTTTCCCGCGATACCGCACGGGTGGTAACCGAGGCCATTCACATTGGCCGCGAGAGCCGCGGGGCGCTGGACGTCACCGTCGGTCCTCTGGTCAATCTGTGGGGCTTTGGGCCGGATGCCAGACCGACCAAGGTGCCGTCCGACGAGCTGATCGCCCAGACCCGGCAGAAGACGGGCCTTGGCAATCTGCATGTGATAACCTCTGCCGATGCCGATACCCTGCAAAAGGACATCCCGGACCTCTACGTGGATCTCTCCGCCATTGCCAAGGGGTTTGGCGTAGACAAGGTGGCCGAGTACCTGGAGTCCCAGGGGGCGCGCAACTATCTGGTGGAGATAGGCGGCGAGCTGCGCATCAACGGTGTCAACGGCAAGGGGCATCCCTGGCGTGTCGCCATCGAGAAGCCGACCGTCAATGCCGGTTCAGTACAGGAGGTGATCCTGCCCGGTGACAACGGGGTGGCCACCTCGGGCGAGTACCGCAACTATTACGAGCTGGACGGCAAGCGCTTCTCCCACACCATGGATCCGCTGACGGGCAAGCCCATCCAGCACCGCCTGGTGTCGGTGACCGTCATCCACCCCTCCTGCATGACAGCAGACGGGTTGGCGACCGTGTTTATGGTCATGGGGCCGGAGAAGAGCCTGGCCTATGCCAAGGAACGGGGGCTGGCCATCTTCACCATCACCAAGACGGATGACGGGTTCGAAGAGGCTTATTCGGATGCCTTCAAACCATATCTGGTCAAGAAGTAAGGGGTAACTACATGCAGATCTTTCTGATCACCTTCGGGGTGTTTCTGATGGTCGTGGTGGCCATGGCCATCGGCTACATTTTCCAGCGCAAGTCCATCTCCGGCTCCTGTGGCGGCCTGGGTTCCATCGGGATCGAGAAGGAGTGCGACTGCCCCGAGCCTTGCGACAACCGCAAGAAGAAGATGGCCAAGGAAGAGGCCCGTCGCAAGATGCTTGTGGACAACCGCATCATCTAACGGCGGATATCGCTCTGAAGGCAGCCTTGCAACGAAACGAGCCGACCCCTGGGTCGGCTCGTTTTTTATGTGGCATGGGGTCAGTAGTCATATTGGCTGCATGCCTTTGCCTTGAACTCTTTCTTTCGCTTTGCCAGCTCCTCCCTGGTGCCCAGTTCATCCCCTTGCTGTATGGCTTTTTCCAAGGCGGCGATGCGCTGATAGAGCCAGTTGCACTCCGCAGTCGGGTGATCCTTGCTCGTGCCCGTCAGCGGCAGCAGCAGGCCCAGCAGCGGCCAGAATCTTTTCATCCTGCACCTCCCAGCCCCCGCAAATGGGAGCCCTGAGAGTCTATGCCCTAGCCCGCGCTGGCGCGCTGGCAGAAATGACAGGCTTGGGGTAGCATGGAACGTTCAACTGGTTATCCATACAGTATTTTTGTCGTTCGACACGCCTCCTCGCCGGATGCCCAGGGTCTATCCCTATGATCTGTTCGGGAGGCTGTCGACACAGCAACAGACACGGCCATGCGCAAGATCATTCACATCGACATGGACTGCTTCTTCGCCGCGGTGGAGATGCGGGACAACCCGGCCCTTAGGGAGGTGCCGCTCGCCATCGGTGGCGCTGCTGACCGACGCGGAGTCATCTCCACCTGCAACTACGTGGCGCGCCGCTTCGGGGTACGCTCCGCCATGCCGAGCGCCCTGGCCAGAAAGCTCTGTCCGCCATTGGTGCTGATCCCCGGGCGGATGGCCGTCTACAAAGAAACTTCGCGCCAGTTGCGCGCCATCTTCCTGCGCTATACCGAGCAGGTGGAGCCGCTCTCCCTCGATGAAGCCTATCTCGACGTGACCCAGAGTCCCCGCTGCGGTGGCAGCGCCACCCTGATGGCGGCGGAGATCCGCGCCGCCATCAGCGCCGAGCTTGGGCTGACTGCCTCGGCCGGTGTGGCGCCGAACAAGTTTCTGGCCAAGCTCGCCTCCGAGCAGCGCAAGCCTGACGGCCTGTTCGTCATCCGCCCCCAGGAGGTGGACGAGTTCGTGCGCCAGCTCCCCCTTGGCAAGCTGCCCGGCATCGGCCGCAAGACGGCAGAGCGGCTGGAGTCCCTCGGGCTCTACTCCTGCGAAGATGCCCGCCAGCTCGGCAACGAGGAGCTGATCGCCCGTTTCGGCAAGCTCGGGGAGATGCTGGCCGGCCGCATCTGGGGGCATGATGATCAGCCGGTGCAGGCCAGGCGGGTGCGCAAGAGCATCGGTGTGGAGACGACGCTCGCCAGCGACGTGCTGGACGAGGACGCCTGCTGGCAGGTGCTCAGCCGGCTCATTCCTGAGCTGGAGCAGCGTTTTGCCAAGGCCTGCCCTGCGGAGATGCTGATGGGGCAGGGGATCAAGCTGAAGTTTGCCGATTTTCACCAGACCACCGTCTATCGCAAGGGGAGTTATCAGGCGGCCCGCTTCCACGATCTGCTGCACGAGGGACTGCAACGGGCTCAAGGAAAACCCATTCGCCTGCTCGGTCTGGTCGTTGGTTTGCCCGGAGCGGGTGAAATCAATCAATTAAGCCTGGATCTCTGCTGATTTAGTTAAGTTTTTGTATCCAAAACCGATACAGTGTTCACATCTGTAGACGTTAGGAAATAGTGGCATGAGTTCTCTTTCTGTTCAGGGACGGATCACCCTGATCGCCGGTTGCTGTCTGCTGGCCAGTGCCGTCGCGCTGGTGGCTTCTTCTCTTTTCAACGCGGCCCGCATGCAGGAGCAGGTGCTCACCTCCACCACCCTGGAGGGGCAGCACGCGGCAGAAAACTGGATGCAGGCCATGGGGGCGACCCAGGCAGCCCGGGTGACCAGCTACCTCGATGAGGCTTACTTCAGGGCGACCCTGCTTGCCGAGGGCATCTTGTTCCAGCGCAAGAACGCGGCCGACAACTTCGTTCACTCCGAGGCGCTGCGCAATGCCGTCAACCAGCAGTTGCAGGATGCTGCGGAGTCGTCAGCGAACCTGCTCGGTGTCTATGCGGTATTCGAACCCAACCAGCTCGACGGGGAGGATGACAACTATCAGGGGTCGACGGCGCTCGGCGCCAACGACAAGGGGCGTTTTTCCAGCTATTGGGCCAGGGTCGACGGCAAGGTCAACCTGGAGGTGATGGACGAGGCGATGCTGGCCAACGACAAGCCCTCCGGACACGGCGGCCTTGAGAACGACTGGTACAGTTGCAGCATCCGCAGCAAGGTGCTCTGTCTGCTCGAACCCTATGTGGACGAGGTGGGGACCCAGCAGGTGTTGATGACCTCGGTAACCGTGCCGCTGCTGGACCAGGGCTCCCTGCTTGGCATGGTGGGGGTCGACATCTCCCTGGGGACCCTGCAGAGCTTGGTGGAAGAGATGGGCCGGACCCTCTACAAGGGGCAGGGCAAGGTGCTTCTGCTCAGCAGTGAAGGGCGGGTGGCCGGCGTGGAAGGGTTCCCGGTCGCCCTTGGCAATCTGCTGGAGCAGCAAGGGCTGGCGCAGGATCTCAAGGGGTGGCTGACCAAGGGAGATGTGGTGACGCGCTGGAGCCCGGATGGCGCACTGTTGCAGACCTTCGTGCCGGTCAGCATGCGCGGTACGGATCGCAAGTGGGGCATCTATATCGAGCTGCCCCGCGCCGTGGTGCTCGCCTCGGCCCTGCAACTGCAAGGGGAGCTTGAGGATCAGGCCCAGCGCAGCGTGGCAACCCAGCTCACGATAGGTGGCGGGATTTCGGCGCTCGCCCTGCTCTGCATCTGGCTGATGGCCCAGCGCATCGTGGCGCCCATCCGCGCCGTGGTGGCACGCCTCAAGGACATCGCCAGCGGGGAGGGGGATCTCACCCAGCGCATCGATCTGCGCAGGGATGACGAGATAGGCGAGCTGGCCAAGTGGTTCAACAAGTTTCTGGACAAGCTGCAATCCACCATCAGCCAGGTGATCGACACCGTTGCGGGCACTCGGGCCAGTGCGGCCCTGGCGGCGCAAGGGGCAGCCCGTACCAGCGCCGGCATGCAGTCCCAGTATCAGGAGGTGGATCTGGTGGCGACCGCGTTTGAAGAGTTGAGCGCCACCGCCCTGCAGGTCGCCGGTAATGCCAATGCGGCGGTGGCGGCGGCCGATGAGGCCGACACGGCGGCCCAGGAGGGCAAGTCCGTGGTGGCGCAGACCCAGGAGGCCATGTCCAGACTGATGACGGTGATAAGCGATGCCAAACCAGTGGTGGAGCACCTCTCCGCCAACAGCGACAACATCAACGACATCCTGGTGGTGATCCAGGGGATTGCCGAGCAGACCAACCTGCTGGCCTTGAACGCGGCCATCGAGGCGGCCCGAGCCGGTGAGCAGGGGCGCGGTTTTGCGGTGGTCGCCGACGAGGTGCGCAACCTGGCGGGCAGAACCCAGAACGCCATCGTCGAGATCCAGAACCTCATCGGCCAGTTGCAGTCGGGGACGGAGGCGGTGGTGAAGGCGATCCTGACCGGCCATCACCAGGCGGATCTGACCCTCACCAAGGTGGAGCTGTCGGTCAGCGTGCTGGAGCAGATCATCCAGGCTGTCGGCACCATCCACCAGATGAACGAGCAGATCGCGAGGGCTGCGCAGGAGCAGAGCGGAGTGGCGGACGAGATCAATCGCAACGTCAGCAACATTCGCGACGTGAGCCATACCATTCGGGCGGAAGCGGCGACCTCCGCCGACAACGGGCGCGAGCTGTCGCAACTGGCGGACAAGCAGCAGCAACTGGTGGGCCAGTTCCGGGTGTAGGGGAGGATAAGAAAAAAGGCGCCATCCAACCGGAGGCGCCAAACACATTCAGATGACAGACTGGGTTAAATCGACCTGATTTAGCCCTTCTTCCCGCAGAGGAAGAAACACAACACCACAATCACTGTCGACTCACTCACAAAAACCACATGTAAACCAACATGGAAGAGAAGGTGTGAGCCATATGACAACGAATTGCGTGGCGAATTATGTTTATTCACTGGTCGACCCGCAACCGACAATTTATAATGCGCCCCATTAGAAAAATTCATCGTCGGCCGATTCCATGTCTCGTCGTTTACCTCCGCTCAATGCACTGAAAGCGTTTGAAGCCGCGGCTCGTCACTTGAGCTTTACCCGCGCAGCAGAAGAGCTGTTCGTGACCCAGGCAGCCATCAGCCACCAGATCAAGGCGCTGGAGGAGTATCTCGGCATCAAGCTGTTTCGCCGCAAGAATCGCTCCCTGCTACTGACCGAGGAGGGGCAGAGCTACTTCCTCGACATCAAGGACATCTTTGCCTCCATCTCCGAGGCGACCGACAAGCTGCTGGCCCGCAGCGCCAAGGGGGCGCTCACCGTCTCCCTGCAGCCGAGCTTCGCCATCCAGTGGCTGGTGCCCCGCCTGGTCAAGTTCAGCGAACGCCACCCGGACATCGATGTGCGGATCAAGGCGGTGGACATGGACGAGGGGTCGCTGACCGACGACGTGGACGTGGCCATCTACTACGGCCGCGGCAACTGGCCGGGTCTTCGTTCGGACAAGCTGCACACCGAGTACCTGATCCCGGTCTGCTCGCCCCTGCTGCTGACCGGCCCCAAGCCCCTGCGCACCCCGGACGATCTGACCCGTCACACCCTGCTGCACGACACCTCCCGGCGCGACTGGAAGGCCTGGTTCCGCCAGCTCGACATCGACGCGCCCAACGTCAACCAGGGGCCCATCTTCAGCCACTCCACCATGGTGATCCAGGCGGCGATCCACGGTCAGGGGGTGGCGCTCGGCCACAGCGTGCTGGCCCAGCCGGAGATAGAGGCGGGTCGTCTCATCTGCCCGTTCGAACAGGTGCTGGTGAGCAAGAACGCTTTCTATCTGGTGTGTCAGGAGCAGCAGTCCGATCAGGGCAAGATAGTGGCTTTTCGCGACTGGATGCTGGAACTGGTGGAGCAGGAAGAGGCCCGCAGGCGTGCCCGCCTTGCCGATGCCTGAGGAGTTGACCTGGTGACTGACCTGACAAGAGAGGGGGCGAGTGACGCCCCCGTTCGCATTCTGCTGGCCCACGGCGCAGGGGCGGGCATGGAGCACAGCTTCCTGGCCGAGTTGTCGCGACTGCTGGCGGGGCCGGATATCGAGGTGGTGCGCTTCAACTTCCCCTATATGACCAAACGGGCTCAGGACGGCAAACGCAGGCCGCCGGACAGACAACCCGTGCTGCTCGCCCACTGGCGCGAGATGGTGCGTCAGTTTGCCCATCCCCGGCTGTTTCTGGCGGGCAAGTCCATGGGGGGAAGGATGGCGGCCGAGCTGTTTTGCGAGGGGGGCGACGAGATGGATGCTGCAGGATTGATCGTTCTCGGGTATCCTTTCCACCCCCCGGCCAAGCCCGACGCATGGCGGGGCGAGGTGCTCAAGCTGATCACGACGCCCACGCTGCTGCTGCAGGGGGAGCGCGATACCTTCGGTTCCCGCGCCGAGCTGGCCGATTTCCCCTTCTCACCCGCCGTATCGGTCCACTGGCTGACCGACGGGGATCATGGTTTCAAACCGAGAAAGGCGAGCGGCATGAGCGAGCAGGAGAACCTGCGACTGGCTGCGGAGCGGATCAAGGATTTTATCGCGGCGGTGGGCCGCTCCTGACCATCTCGAGCGGGTCGAGAGAAGAAGCGTGCAAGGAGAGAAGATGCAGATCCAACGACATTGGCTGGTGCTGGCGGGCTTCTTCGGCCTGACGGCCACCATGCTCGGGGCCTACGGCGCTCACGGGCTGGCGGCGACCGGCATTGCTCCTTCGTTGCTGGCGGCGTTCAACACCGCCGTGCAATACCAGTTTTTCCACGCCCTGGCCCTGCTGGTGCTGGGGCTGTGCGGCGTGCGCGGCAAGGTGATCACCTTCGCGGGCGCCGTCTTTGTGCTGGGGATCCTGGGATTCTCCGGCAGTATTTACGCCATGGTGCTGCTTGGCAGCAAGGGGCTGGGGCTCATCACCCCGGCCGGTGGCCTCTGTTTTATGTTGGGATGGGCGGCTCTGATGTGGGCCGGCTGTCGTCTTGGAGGAAAGAATGAATAATCTGCTGCTTTATTGCCGCCCGGGTTTTGAGAAAGAGGCGGCGGCAGAGATCACCGAGCGTGCCGGCAACATGCAGTGCTACGGCTTTGCCCGGGTCAAGGACGACAGCGGCTATGTGATCTTCGAGTTGTATGACGAGGAGCAGGCCGATCTGCTGGCGCGCAAGCTGCCGTTCCGCGAGCTTATCTTCATTCGCCAGATGCTGGTGGTGACCCACGAGCTGAAAGATCTGGAAATAAGCGATCGGGTCTCTCCCATCTTGGAGGCGGCGAGCGGTTACGCCATTTGCGGGGATCTTCGGGTGGAGACGGCCGATACCAACGAGGCGAAGGAGCTCTCCGCCTTTTGCCGCAAGTTCACCGTGCCGCTTCGCCAGGCGCTGCGCAGCAACGAGATCCTGACCAAGAAGGAGACCCCGAACCGTCCCGTGTTCCACGCCTTCTTCCTGGCCAATGACCACCTGATGCTGGGGTACTCCTACTCCTTCAACAACTCTGCCTTCCACATGGGGATCCCGCGCCTGCGATTCCCGGCCGATGCCCCGAGCCGCTCCAGCCTCAAGCTGGAAGAGGCGTTCTACGTCTTCGTGCCGAAGGAAGAGTGGGACTTGCGCCTGTGCTCCGGCCTGAAGGCCGTGGATCTTGGCGCCTGCCCGGGTGGCTGGACCTATCAGCTGGTGCGTCGTGGCATGATGGTGACGGCGGTGGACAACGGCATGATGGCCCAATCCCTGATGGACACAGGCCAGGTGAAGCACATCCGTGACGATGGTTTCGTGTGGCGGCCGAGCAAGAAGAATACCTACTGGCTGGTGTGCGACATGGTGGACAAGCCGGCGCGAGTGACCCACATGGTGGCCGACTGGTTCAGGGAGAACGACTGTCAGGAAGCCATGTTCAACCTCAAGCTGCCGATGAAGAAGCGCTACGCCGAGGCGGTGCACAACATCGAGGTGCTGCGCGGACTGCTGGCAGAGATCGATGGCGGTTTCATCATTCAGGCCAAACAGCTCTATCACGATCGCGAAGAGATCACGGTGCACGTCTACAACAAGTTCTGGGTCTCCAAGCTGTCCCCCAAGTCCTGAAGCAGCATCGGGAACAGGGCATGAAAAAACCGGACGGTGACGTCCGGTTTTTTTGTGTCTGGGTCATCAGAAGCGGTAGTCCAGACGCATCATGGACTCGTCGTCGGTGATCTTCAGCTCAATTTGCAGGGGAATGGTCTTGTCACTGGGGTTGAACTGCATCTTGACGCCATCCCCGCGAAGCTTGACCGAGGTGTTGATGCCGCCAGCGTTGAACTTGATCCTGGGCTTTTGCTTTTCGAAGGAGAGGCTGACGCTCTTCTCTGCCGTGAGGTTCAGCTTCTGATAGGGGGTGATCTGCCGATTACCGTTGCTGTCGGTGGTGATATCCACCCCCAGAGAGAGCGGCTTGGGCTGTTTGAGCAGATCGTTGGTATCCAGGGTGGATTGCCAGGTCTGCTTGGCTGGCGCCTCGTGCTGGGGAGGCGGCGTCAACCAGGCATTGTCGACTGGCCTGTCTAATGCCGTGGCACTGCTGCTGACAATCAGCAAGATGAAAGTAGCACGCATGGTGGATCTCCTTATCCCTCATATCAACATAGTATTCATCTGGCGAGGGAGGTAGGGAGGCGTTGGCATAAAACAAAGGGAGCCGAAGCTCCCTTTTAAAATCATATGGTTGGATTCTATTTATAGACGGTCGATGATGGCCTGGGTGAATTCGCTGGTGGACGCTGTGCCCCCCAGGTCACGGGTCACCCGATCACCGGACTCGATGGTCGCCCGCACGGCCTCGCGAATGCGCTCCGCTTTGTCCTGCATGCCGAGATACTCCAGCATCTGGATGGAGGCGAGGATCACCGAGGTGGGGTTGGCGATGTTCTTGCCGGCGATGTCCGGCGCAGAGCCGTGTACCGCTTCGAAGATGGCGGCCCCTTCACCGATGTTGGCGCCCGGCGCCATGCCCAGCCCCCCCACCAGACCGGCACAGAGATCCGAGAGAATGTCGCCGAACAGGTTGGTGGTGACCATCACATCGAAGCGTTCCGGGTACATCACCAGGTTCATGCAGGCGGCGTCGACGATCATCTCCTCGTTCTGGATGTCCGGGTAGCGGGCCGCGACCTGACGGGCCACTTCCAGGAACAGGCCGGAGGTGGACTTGAGGATGTTGGCCTTGTGGATGATGGTGACCTTCTTGCGTCCTTCCTGGCGCGCCAGCTCGAAGGCGAAGGTGACGATGCGCTCGGCCCCTTCCCGAGTGATGATGCTCATCGCCTCGGCGCTCTGGTTGTCATCGCTGCGCTTCTGGCCGGCACCGGAGTACATGCCTTCGGTGTTCTCGCGCACCGTGATGATGTCGATGTTGTCGTAACGGCTCTTGGTGCCCTTGAAGGAGAGGACGGGGCGCACGTTGGCGTAGAGATTGAACTTCTTGCGCAGGGAGACGTTGATGGAGGTGAAGCCGCCGCCGACCGGAGTGGTGAGCGGGCCTTTCAGGCTGACCTTGTTCTTCTCGATCAGGTCGAGGGTGGCCTGGGGCAGCAGCTCGCCATGTTTTTCCAGGGCTACCAGACCGGCGTCTGCGTATTCGTAGTCGAAGTCACAACCCGCGTGGGTCAGGATCTGGATGGCGGATTCGATGATGCTGGGGCCGATGCCGTCGCCCGGGATGACGGTAATCTTTCTTTTTGACATGAGGCGTATCCACTTCTAGGGAACAGAGGGGGAGGATTCGTCGGCTTTATACCATTTTTGCACCACATCCTCCATGTTTCTTTACATTTTACCCATTTATGTCAACAGGTACGGCCTGTCTTGGGAAATGGTGTGCTGGGGATCACGCCCCGGCATCAGGGACGGGAGGGTAGCGGATCTCCCGCAGGTTGAATCCGAGCGGGATATCGTGCTGCAGCCGGACTAGGCGTTGGGCCAGCAGGGCCTCTTCCCGGTGCTGGCGCAGCTTGAGCAGGGGTCTGGTGGCATCCTCCCGCTCACAGGCCTCCAGCATGGCAGCCAGGTCCCCGTATTGCTGCAGCAGCTGGGTGGCGGTCTTGGGGCCGATGCCGGGCACCCCCTTGATGTTGGAGCCGCCGATACCGGTCAGGGCCCAGAAGTCCACAAGCTGGGTCGGTGTAACGCCGTACTGCTGCTGGACGAAGGCGGCATCCAGCCAGCGTTTGTTGAAGTAATCCCGCACCCGGATCTGCGGGCAGATGAGCTGGCAGAACCCCTTGTCGGTGGAGATGATGGTGGCGCTGGCGCCGTGCTGGGCAATGCCGCTTGCCAGGGTGGCGATGAGATCGTCCGCCTCGTCGGTCTGGGAGAGCAGGGCATCCACACCGCACTCCCAGAAGGCGTCCTGCAGGTCGGCAAGCCCTTCCCTCAGCTCATCCGGCATGGGGGTGCGGCCCTCCTTGTAGGGGGGATAGAGCGTCTTGCGCCAGCTGTGGACCTCACCGTCAAAGACCACGATGGCGTGGGTCGGCTCGCTGGCCGCTAGGAGCTTCTTGCAGGTGTTGATGAGGTTGGCACGGGTGGCGAGCAGGGCCTGGGCCGGGGTCAGTCCCTGCTGGCTCTGCACCGCATGCAGTCGGCGGATGAGGTTGAGGGCATCGATGATGAGCAGGTGTGGCATGGGGCACTCCGGGCGTCGGGGAAGCCATTGTAACAATGCTGGCGTCTCCTGCTAACCCCGTAGAAGACCATCAATGAAAGAGGGGCCCATGGGCCCCTCCGGTGCATTGTGATGTCCCGACTATTTGACTATCTCGTAGCAGGGAACGTACTGGCTGCCCGGCAGCTTCATGCGCTGCTGCTTGACGAAGCTCTCCAGCAACCTGTCCATCAGGTGCATCAGCTCCTTGTCGCCGTGCAGCTTGAAGGGACCCTTCTTCTCGATGGCCCTGATGCCCCCTTCCTTGACGTTGCCTGCGACGATGCCTGAGAAGGCGCGGCGCAGGTTGGCTGCCAGCAGCTGGGGCGGCTGGTTGCGATGCAGATCCAGGCTGGCCATGCTGGCGTGATCCGGCTCGAACGGCAGCTGGAACTCGGGCTCGATCCGCAGGGACCAGTTGAAGGAGTAGGCATCTCCCACCGACTTGCGGTATTCGCGGATCTTCGGCATCGCCTCCTTCATCACGCGGGCCACCTCGGGCGCATCGCCGATGATGATCCGGTAGAGACTGGTGGCGGCTTCCCCCAGGGTCGCCTTGACGAAGTCGTCGATGGCGCGGAAGTAGTCGGCGCTCTCTTTCGGGCCGGTCAGCACGATGGGGATGGGTTGGCGATCGTTGGCCGGGTGCATCATGATGCCGAGCAGGTAGAGCAGCTCCTCGGCAGTTCCGACCCCGCCTGGGAAGATGATGATGCCGTGACCCAGACGCACGAAGGCTTCCAGCCGCTTCTCGATGTCCGGCAGGATCACCAGCTCGTTGACGATGGGGTTCGGCGGTTCGGCGGCGATGATGGAAGGCTCGGTGAGACCGATGTAACGGCCGTTGCGCACCCGTTGCTTGGCGTGGCCGACGGCGGCCCCTTTCATGGGGCCCTCCATGGCACCCGGACCGCAACCGGTACAGATGTTGAGCTCGCGCAGACCCAGCTCGCTACCCACCGCCCGGGTGTACTGGTATTCCACCTCGTTGATGGAGTGGCCGCCCCAGCAGACCACCAGGTTGGGATCGGCGCCGGGCAGGATCGCCTTGGCGTTGCGCAGGATGGCGAACACCACGTTGGAGATATGGGTGGAGCTGGTCAGGTTGACCAGACGATTGGACTCGAGCTGGGTCGACACATAGAGAATGTCCCGCAGCACGGAGAACAGGTGCTCCTGGATGCCGCGGATGATCTCGCCGTCGACGAAGGCGTGCTCGGGGGCGTTGAACAGCTCGAGCTTGACCCCGCGCTCGCGCCGGATCACGTGAATATCGAAGGATTTGAAACGTTCCAGTATCTCTTTGGAACTGTCGGTATGGCTGCCGGAGTTGAGGACCGCCAGCGAGCAGTTGCGAAACAGTTGATAGATATCGCTGGAGGCCGTCTGCTTGAGGCGATCCACCTCGAGCTGGGACAGCAGGTCCATGCTGCCCACGGGATTGATGTGTGTAATCATAATTTCCCCTTTCACTCGCTTGTTATCGTTGTGCTTTCCCTGGGGAGAAAACGGGATGCTTTGGCATCCCTCGGGTTCGATAGTAGAGGCAAGGGGGTGGGCAGGGGAATAGGGGGACTGTGCGTTTGCCGCTTTTTTAGCCGCCCCTCAAAGCGGATTCAGGCGAGATTGACCTGATCCCGGCCGGAGTGCTTGGAACTGTAGAGCGCCTTGTCGGCGCGCTCGAACGCATCCGTGGTATGGTCGCCGGTCCGAAACAGAGTGGCACCGATGGAGATGGTGATCTCGACCCTGGCATCTCGAAAGCGGAACGGGATGCTCTTGATGGTCTGACGCAGGTTCTCCAGCGGCTTCTGGTACTTGTCCGGATTGATGTTCGGCAGCAAGACCACGAACTCCTCACCGCCAAAGCGGGCGATGAAGTCGGTGTCGCGCAAGGCGTTCTGCAGGGCCTTGGCAACCACCTTCAATGCCTTGTCGCCGGCCATGTGGCCGTAGTTGTCATTGATGTGCTTGAAGTGGTCGATGTCGATGATGGCCAGGCACAGGGGGGTGCCATAGCGTAGCCAGCGTTTGTATTCGAGCTCGAGCCGCTCGTCCAGGGCCGCCCGGTTGTGTACCTGGGTCAGGCTGTCGAGGAAGAGCTTGTGTTTCTGGATGGTGAGCCGCTTCTTGTACTCGGCGGTCTCGTCCTTCATCAACCTGAGCTTGGCTTCCATGTTGGAGAGGTGGGTGAGCAGGTGGCGCTCGCGGTTGGCCATCTCCTCCCGCTCCTGCTGCAGCCGGCGGATAGTGTCCAGATGCCCAGAAATGGCGCCCCTGAGTATCTGTGGCGAGTCATGGGCTGCCATGGCGCGATCGATGGCGGCGAGTTCCCGCTCCAGCGCTTGTCCGCTGAGATGGGCGGCATTTTGCAGCGCCCGCCCTTCATCCAGGGATTCGGTAAAGCTGTAATGGACCGAGGAGAGACTCTCGTTCAGGGTGCTGAGAAACGCCTGGGAGGCTTTGCGCTCTTCCCGGGTACCCTCGATGATGAGTTCGATGATCTGCAGGCAGACTTCGGCCAGCAGGGCAGGGGTGATGCCCCCGAGCAACTGGCGGCGGATGTCTGCGAGGCTCTCGCCCACGGCGCCGGCAAAGTCGAGCTCGGTGATGAGACGCTGCAACTCGTCTGAAATCTGGGCATGTGCCTTGATGTCAAAGGAGTCGGTAGGGGCCGGGCTGGAGAGCTCGGTGGGGATCTCCGCCGAAGGGGGGATCAGCGGCTTGCGCGGCAGCAGCTGGATCTTGATCGCCTGCTGGTAGAACTCCAGCAGCCGGATCACCTTCTTCTGGTGATCGCCGATGCCGTAACTCTCCGGGCTGGCGAGAAACTCCTTGAGGGCGCGGCGGGTATCTTCCGGAAACCCCTTGATGGTTTTGAGCTGTTTGCTGCCGAGATCGATGGCTGCCCGGGTCAGGCTGATGGACTCTTCCATGGTGTGGCTGTGCTGCTGCAACAGCTTCTCGATGGCGATCAGATCGGCATCGATGGAGGTGAGCGGAGGGTTGCCTTCAAGTTTCTGCTTGAGCTTGGCGAGCCGGTTGTCGAGCTCGCGATCGTGGCCACGACAGGCTTGCATCAGCTTGCCGATGAACTGGATACTGCGGGTGCGTTCGGCATCGGAGAAGCTCGCCATGCCGTCAAGCTCCTGCTGTTTCTGCTGGAGGGATTCCCTGAGTCTTGCCAGTTGTCCTGTTACGGCAGCCATATCATTCATTCTTCAGGTCGCCCTGTTGTCATTATCGTTTTTGTTTCGTCCAGCAACAGAAAGCCAATCAAAGACCCCGTTGAGTACCTTTTTGTCACGGATTGTCCGCAACCTTCGTCCGTGAAAGCGCAAGCCAGTTAACCCATTGCTTTTCATGAGAAGAATTTACTTTTACCAGTCCCTTGTCAATTGCCATCAAGCAGCATTGCCACACATCTCCGTTAAAAAATGCGGCCTGCTGGCAATCGATGGCGGCCAGCTCAAGCCAGACGCTCTGCTGGCATTTTTCGCTGAGCTGAATGGCACCCGAGAGGGCCAGGTAGCAGAGATCGAACAGGCCGTGGTGATCGAGGGCCATGGCCGCCTTGGGCAGGAAGGGATGACTGACGATGCCGAGGCTGATGCGCCTGTCCAGCGGGTGCTCGCAGGGGAAGGCTGCCAGGGTGTCGAGCAGGGTCTGGGCCAGCTGATGCAACTGGGCCACGTGGCGCTGGGGCACCACATAGAGCAGGTGGCCTTCGCGCAGGTCGTAGATGCGGCCATCCTGCGGGGTCAGTTCGTTGACGTAACGGCCGAAGGCCTGCTCTATCTCGCGGCTGACCTGATAGCCGTGCTGCTCCAGGCTGTTGATCAGGAAGGGAACCCGGAACAGCAGGTAGTGCAGCTTGTCGTCAAATTCGCTGGTGGGGCGTTCGCTCAGGTACCAGCGCTCGGATTTTTGCTGGCGCTTGGCCATCTCCCGCGGCCAGCGGCTCATCAGTCGCTGCCAGTTGGCCAGGCCGCTGCGCGGCTCTACCAGCAGGGCTTCTCCCAGCTGTTTGGCATGAAGGCGCGCGACCCGCAGTTTCAGCCAGAGGGTGAAGAACAGATAGATGAAGAGTGCCAGCAGCAGCCCGGTGCTGACGCTGGTCCAGAGGTATCGCTCCTGCTGGTGCTGGCTGACGTCGAGTTGCTGTTCCAGCTCCTTGACCTGTTGCACCCGCTCCACCTGGGCGTAGTTGTCGCGCACCGCCTCCTGCTCCAGCGCCAGCTGTTGCTGGCGAACCAGTTCGCTGCGCTGGTGGTAATTCTTGTAGCTCTCCAGGGCCTGCTGGAGGTAACCCTTCTGCTCATAGGCGACGGAGAGCAGGCGGAAGATCTCGAATTGGCGCCGGATGTCCCCAATCCGGTTGGCCAGGGTGAGAGCGTTCTCCAACTGCAGGATGGCGATGCCCGCCTCCTGCTGCTTGAGGTGCAACTCTCCCAGCAACAGCAGGGTGTCGATGAGCGACTCCTTGTCATCCCCCAGCTCATGGGACTGGCGTGCGGCGTTCAGGTAGTTTCGCGCCAGGTTGAGGTTGCCGGTCTGCAGGTAGGTCTTGCCTATCTCGAACTTGAGGTGGGCGATGCGGGTGCGGTTGCTGCTCTCGTCCAGCAGGTCGAGGGCATTGAAGAAATAGACCAGCGCCATGTTCATCTCGCCCTGATCCCGGTTGAGACGGGCGAGCACGATCAGGGCGTCGCTCAGCATGGAGGAATTGCCGAGGGCATGAAAATAGTTGGCCGCCTCGCTGGCGTATTGCAGCGCTTTTTGTGGCTCCTGCTCTTCCTGATAGAGGCTGACCATCTGGTTCGAGAGCAGGCCGAGGAAGAGGGGATCCTGCAGGGGCTTGGCTTGCTGTTGTGCTTCGATGTATTCCCCCAGTGCAAGCTGGGGCTGACCCAGCGCCTGATAGAGATCCCCGCCCACGGCGCTGGTCCAGGCCCTGGCCAGAGGCTGTTTGGCGTGTTCCGCCCATTTGCGGGTCTCTGCCAGCTGCTGTTTGGCGAGATCGAATTGCCGCTCCTCTACGCTGGCGTTGACGCGCAGCAAGCGGCTGTAGACCTGCAACTGGCTCTCCTTGAGGTCGGGATTGGCCAGCAGTTTGTCGAGTTTGTCGAGCAGGGGGGACGCGGCGCCATGGGTATGCTGTTGCAGATTGCGGCTTCGAACCAGCAGATAGAGCCCATGGGCCTGCAGCTCGAACTGCTGCTCTTTCTCGGCCATGGCGATGCCCTGCTCAAAGGACTCCTGTGCCTGGGCGAACTGCCCTAGCTGCTGCAGACACTCCCCCTTGAGCAGATAGGCGCCCGTGGTCTGGGTGGCGGTACCGTAGTTCAGCATCGGCTCGCGATAGCCGTACTCCTGACGGTTGCTGATGATCTGCTTGGGATTGTTGGCCGTGCGTTCGAGGAAGGAGGTGGCAATCTGGGCACATCTGGCGGGATCGGTCAGCACCAGGGTCTGGGCCTGCTGCAGGTCGATGGACAACTGCTCCTTGGCCAGATCCAGATCAGGAGCCGACAGGGAGGACATCATCATTGCCAGAAAAAACAGTTGATTCATTGGATTAAGAACGGCACGGAGGTGCAGGCATGTTATCCAAGCCCACCCCCGCCCGTCCAGAGTTTACTGAGGTGATGCGCAGCGGGCCGCAGCCCGCAGGATGGCGGCGCCGGTGATTACTGGCGAATGAGGCGCAGGTTCGCCGGAACCGGCTCCCAGTCGCTGCGGAAGGGGTTGATGTCCAGGCCGCCGCGGCGGGTGTAACGGGCATGGACGGTCAGTTGTTCCGGGGCGCAGAAGTGCTTGAGATCGGTAAAGATGCGCTCGATGCACTGCTCGTGGAACTCGTTGTGCTGGCGGAACGAGATGAGGTAGCGCAACAGCTTCTCCCGGTCGAGACGCGGGCCGCGATAGTGGATCACCACGGATCCCCAGTCCGGCTGGCTGGTCACCAGGCAGTTGGACTTGAGCAGGTGGCTGTGCAGGGTCTCCTCCACGATCTCGTGACCGGCGGCCCTTTGCAGCAGGGTCTCGTCAAACTCGTAGCCGTCCACCTCGATATCCAGGCTGTCGATGCACTCACCGGGCAGCTGGGCTATCTGGTGGGGGGCCTGGTCGAGGGTGAAGAGGGTGACGCTCACCGGGGCACCAGCGCAGCCACTCAGGTCCTGAACCAGCAGCGCTTGCACTGCCTCCAGGGAGTCGCAGCGGGTCTGGTTGAAGGAGTTCAGGTAAAGCTTGAACGACTTGGACTCGATGAGATTCGGGCTGGTAGCAGGCACAAAGACCTCCCCGATGGCAACCACGGGCTTGCCTTTGGCATTGAGCCAGGAGAGTTCATACAGGGTCCAGACGTCGCACCCCTGGAACGGCAGTTCACCTCTCAGGCCAAGATCGTCGCGGTTCAGGCTGCGTGGCACGGGCTGCAGCAGACTTGGGGTGTACTGGCTGATGTAGGCGGACTGCTGCCCCAGGCTCAGGCCTTGCAGCGCACTGGCGCCGGCGTATCTCTCTTGTTTGCTCATGCTGGTTTGCTCACGCTTGTCTGATAAGGGGTTTGATGGTGCAATGGCCCGATTTTTCGATCAGGTACTTGCGGCCATCAGAGGCCGCTATTGTGGGGAATATCGATGTCGGATCAAGTCCTGTCTGCCCTGAAGCAGTTCTTTTTACGCTGGCAGCGCGATGGTGAAGGAAGGCGGGGGCTGCCCCTGTGTGACTGGGAGGCCGATTGGCGCTCTCCTTGCGAGCTGGATGAACCCAGGGAGGGGCGGGTAGCCTGGCGTCCGTTCCAGCGGGAGCAGGCAGCCGACTTCACGGCCATGGCGAACGCCCTGGAGCTGACCCTGCATCCCAGCGCCATCGCCCTGTTTGGCCACTGGTTCAGCCGCCCTCTGCCCTGCTCTTTCAAGGGGCTGCGCATCGAACTCATCCTGCCGTGGAACGACGCCGATCTGGATCTGCTCAAGGAGAACCTCATCGGCCACCTGCTGATGCTGCGCAAGTTGAAGCGATCCCCTTCACTCTTCATTGCCACGACCCGCAACGAGATGACGCTGGTGTCCCTCGATAACGAGAGCGGCCAGGTGTGGCTGGAGTGGCTGGACTCCGGGCGGCGCCTGACGCTGGCTCCCTCGTTGCCGGCCTTTCTGGCGCGACTGGAAACCTTGCCCCAGTGATGCCCCAAAAGAGAGGGCCTTGCCACCTGGCAAGGCCCTCTCTTTTTATGGCGCCATTTTATTGCGCCATTGTGCGCGGTAGGCTCCTACTCCTTGAAGTCCCAGGAGAGGTTGGACACCAGCCTGCAAGGCTCGCACCTGAAGTCGAAGATCTCGTGCAGGGGGGCGTCCAGCGCCCATGGGCCACCACAGCCAGGGCAGGGGCGAGCCCGCTCTTCGGCGGCGCTCAGGCCGCCTACCCGGTAGAGATAGTAATAGGTGGGAATGCCGCTCAGGAGCTCCAGCCGTCTGGCGAGATCGCTGCCCCGGCGATGAAGGCGGCTGCCCACCTCGCCGATTTCGTGCAGGGCGGCGTGTTCGGCGATGGAGCCGTTCATCTGCAACTGATCGCAGGCCTCCCAATCTTCCTGCCACTTGATGATCTGCTTGTGGTCACCGTTGGCGACGGCGGGCAGCCGATAGAGCGGGATGGGAGCGAAGTGGTCGCCGCAGCGCAGGGGGGAGCAACTGTGCAGGAAGCTGGTGTAGAGCAGCATCCAGCTGGGACGCTCCCCCTGCTCTGCGCACGGGTCCGTACTGTCCGAGAGCAGATCCGCCCCTTGCAGGTGGAGTTTGGGGGCGAGCAGGCCCGCCTGGTGCAGACCTTGCTCGGCAAGGGCGACCAGCTCGCTCTGGTTGTCAGGGTGCAGGCTGTCCTGCTCCGGGCAGACCACCCGGCTGACGAAATAGCCTTCGTGCATGCTGGTGGGAAACTCCCGCCCCAGGATCTGACCCTGATAGCGCAGCATGTCGAGGTAGTGGACGATGGCTCGTTCGGCCTCCCCGAGGGAGGTATCGCGGTAGCACTCAAAGGTGAGTTCGAGGATATACATGGCGATGGGTCAATCCGGCTTCTGGTTGAGCAGCAGGTCGGTGAGGCGATCGACCTTCTGCTCCAGCCGGGCGAGCTGTTCGCTCAGTTGCTGAAGAGTGACGCTTTCCGTGGCCAAAGGGGGCGCCTCGGGGGCACTGGCGGGGGCGGGCGCTGTCGCCGCAGGCTGGGGTTGTTGCTTCCACTGGCTCAACACCTTGAGCAGCTCGGCCATGGGCACGGGATGGCTGAGGCGGGCCTTGACCATGGCGGTAGAGGGGGTGATCCCCCTGGCACTGAGTTCGTTGGCTATCTGGATGATCTCTTGGGCTGACATCTTGGCTCCTGCACGGCCGTCTTGCTGCGGGTGGATAGTGGCACAGAGCTTAATCAAAGCCTGTCCATCAGGAAAGCGGAGCGAAGGGCGTGGGTGGCGAGAGGGAGGGGCGCCTGGGTGATGGAGGGAGGGGATTGGCGGCTCCGCGTCGACCCAACGCTGGCCGCCGGGAGTGCGGGGATCAGGTCCCCTGACGCAGCATCACGTCCAGCTGGTCGATGGCTTCCGCCCAGTCGGCGTCGTGGCTGAGGGCATCGCGCAGAAAGCCTGCCTGGGAAGGAGTCCAGAACGGCGCGTCGGGCAACTGGGTATGGCGATCGATGGGATGGTCGCGGATAAAACGCTGCTGGCTGATGTCGTCACTGGCCAGCCCCAGCTGGGCAAACAGGGCGGCCATGTCATGGGTGAGCAATTCCATGTCGGTACTCCTTGGAAGGGGGCTGTGGAAGAGTATAGCCAGCCCCCGTGCTCTCAAATCTAGGAGGGGAGACGATGGGGTGGCAGCTCGACACCGGCGACATGCAGCCCCTGCATGCAGAGCTGCCCCTGATAATGGCTCTCTCCGTCGCTGGAGAACTCGAACTGGTAGTAGGTGAGCAGGCGCAGGGGCTTGTGCCCCAGGGCGCGGTGTGTCCGCGCCAGCGACAGCAGTTGCAGGTCGTGGTGCTGGCAGTAGCGGCGCATGTATTGCCAGGCCAGCTCCGCCTGGCGGCGCTGTTGCCAGAAGGCCCAGCCAACGAGGCCGAGCAGCAAGATCCCAAGCATTTCTCCCATCAGCGGGTTCCTTCTGTGATGTGTGTGGGGCCCTGTTCACCTCAGGCAACAGGGCCGTTGTGTCGGGCCTAGGTGGCAGCGAACAGGCGACCGATGGCCAGACCCAGGGCCTCGCTGCGTTCGGGGTCACGCAGTTTTGCCAGCATATCATTGCGCAAGGCCGGTAGCGTGACGAGCTCGGCAAATACCTGGTTGAAGAACTGGGTGGGTTGCAGGGCGAGCTGCTCCAGAAACAGGCCGAGCAGTTCGGGGTGTTTCAGATCGGGCCAGAGGCGGCCAGCGATGGCGAGGAGCAGGGAGGGGCTTGGCCGGGTTTGCAGCAGGGTCAGCAGCTTGTTGGTGCGCAGTCCGTTGCCCGGGCAGGAGGCCAGTGCCCGGCACAGATAGGCCAGGGTTTCGGGGTCAGGCTCGGCGCACTCCTGCTCCTTGCCGATGCGCTCCAGCAATGCGCCTTGCAGGGCAGGAGGCAGGGGGGCGTTCTCCAGGCTCTGGCACAGGGCGTAGAGGGGGGCCTGCGGCAGTACGGGCAAGGCCTTGCAGACCAGTGCCAGGTTGCGTTCAACTTGCAGCCGCTCAGCGAGATCTGCAAACCCTTGCAGTCCCAGGGCCTGCCACCCCTCTTCCCCCGGCGCCGCCAGATAGTGGCAGAGGGCCTCGTAGTAAGCGGAAGGGGCTTGTTCCAGCTGGCGGGCCAGCTTGGCGTGCACACTGGCCATCTTGGCCTCGGCCGGGCGGAAGGTGTAGGGGTTGTCCGCCAGACGCTGGGCCTTCTCTTCGTCCAGTTCACCGGTGAGCTTGTAGCCCAGAGTCTCTACCACCTGATCCATAAAATGCTTGGGGCCGCTGGAGATGAGCAGGCCGCGCTCATCGAGGGCGAACTTGAGGAACCAGAGGTAGTGCCTGGATTCGGTCGGCTGGAAGAAGTGCACGCCGAGCCAGGCGTGCTGCTGCAACGGCCAGGGGTAGGGCTCCTGCTGCTGCTCGATGCGCACGAAGAGGTCGCTGGGGAGCGGGCGCACCTGGCGGCCCAGATCGAACAGCTGGAACTGGGTATCGGCCTGGGTCAGAAACTCGGTCAGGGTGTTGATGGAAGACATGAAGAGATCCCGCTTGAAGATAATGGGGGCGATTATAAGGGGGCTGCACCAGATAGCCAGAGGCGGTAATGCAGGGTATGAAGGTGACGGCAACATGGCAGCCATTGCGGGGTCGGTGTATAGTAGCGCCCCTTTTTGATGGCCGTATTGAGTGGGGCCCCGTCGAAGACCGGGCCCGCGATGAGGAAGTGAGCGAGATGAATCAATATCTGCTGGTTGCCGGTCTGCTGGGAGAGCTGACTGCCGAGTTGCAACGTCTGGAACGCTGGCAAGCCGACCATCCGGGGAGCGAGGCGCTGGCAAGCGAGCTGCCGTTCTGTGTCGATACCCTGAGTTTCGATCAGTGGCTGCAGTTCGTGCTGATCCCGCGCATGGAGCAGCTGGTGGTGCTGCAGGCTCCGCTGCCGACCAGCGTCTCCCTCTATCCCATGGCGAGTGAGGTCTATAAAGAGGAGCTGGCGGAGGTCGAGGCCCTGCTTCGTCTGATCGCCCGTTTCGATCTGCTGCTCTCCGGCAAAGTGGTCGAACAATGAAGGACGAGCAGACCCGGACAGCGGATGCCTTGCAGCCGACTCTGCTCTATCAGGATGACTGGCTGGTGGCGGTGAACAAACCGTCCGGTCTCCTGGTACACCGCAGTTGGCTCGACAAGGCCGAGACCCGTTTCGCCATGCAGATGACCCGGGATCTGATCGGGGGTCGTCATGTCTACCCCGTGCACCGACTGGACAGGCCCACTTCGGGTGTGCTGCTGTTTGCTCTCGATCCTGCCGTGGCCCGTACCCTGACCGAGGCCTTTGCTGCCCGTCAGGTCCACAAGGAGTACCTGGCACTGGTGCGGGGATGGGCCCCCGAAGAGGGGCTCATCGACTATCCGCTCAAGGAGCAGCTGGACAAGATTGCCGATGCCTTCAGCGACCCGGATCGCCCCGCCCAGGAGGCGGTGACCGCGTTTCGTCGTCTGCATCAGGTCGAGCTGCCCTTCGCCGTCTCCAAGAAGCATCCCACCAGTCGCTACAGCCTGGTCCGCCTCTTTCCCAAGACGGGGCGCAAGCACCAGCTGCGCCGCCATCTGGATCACCTGTTCCACCCCATCGTCGGTGATACCACCCACGGGGATGGCCGGCACAACCGCTTCTTTCGCGAGCACTACGGGTGCGACCGCCTGCTGCTGATCGCGCACCGTCTGAGCTTCGAGCATCCGGTGCTCAAGGTGCCGATGCGGATCCAGGCGCCCCTGGGCCCCGAGGTGCTGGGTCTGTTCGCCCGTCTGGGCTGGCCTGCCAGCGAGCAAGACTACGGCGCCTGAGCCTCTTTCCATCTGTTGCCTCTGACCGGGCTGTGGCATGCTGTAGCCCAGGTACGTCAGAGGAATGACTTATGGCTCAACGAGATATCGCCTGCGCAATCGCGTACCCCCCGCCTGTTCAGGGGGGCTCTTCCTACCCATCCCGGTCTTGCCGGGCCCAATGTCTGTCCCTGAGGAGTCGCTGATGGCCGAGATCGACATCCTGGTCGGCACCGTCTACGGCTCTGCCATGCTGGTGGCCGAGACCCTCTGTGACCACCTGCAAGCCAATGGCCATGTCTGCCAGATCTTCGATGACGCGGCGCTGACCGACATCGATGCCTCCCGCTTTCTGCTCATCGTGACCGCCACCACGGGGCAGGGGGATATACCGCCCAATTTGCAGCCCTTTGCCAGTGCCCTGGCCGATCGTGCTCCTTATATGAAGGGATGGCGCTATGCCCTCATCGCCATGGGAGACAGCAGCTATGAACACTTCTGCGGAGCGGGGCGAACGCTGGATGCCCTGTTGCAGGAGCTGGCTGCCGAGCCACTGGTTGTGCGCCTGGAAATCGATGCGACGGTAGAAGATGAGCCTGAAGTGGCGGCGCTGGCCTGGTTGAAAACCTGGGAAAATAGACTGTAGCCAGGCCCTTCTCCCCGAGAATAAATTCACACTCCGTGAGTGTGCTGACGGGGGTGTTTTATTTTTGGGGCGTCACGCCTCAGCCCCCAAATATATCCTCTCTTTCGTCCGGTTATTTTTCTCGCCAATGATGATAACCGGTTGGCCATATTCATCATCACCCACGACAAATTGAAAAATTAAAAGTTCCGCATTGAAAGCGATTTCAGTCATGTTTTTGCTACTGCGACATGGATTTATCACTTAACTCTCGTTGCAAATTAATATTTGAAAGCGCTTTCTTTGGTTATTGTTTTTCTTTTTTGTGCTTATTTTGGGTGGTTGGTGCCAAAAAATGAAAGTTTATTGACATTTTGTTGCTGCGGCTGTCTGTGGTGTGCGATTTGTCATCGTTTTGTGAATCAGCTCATGTTTGCAGGGAATTTGGGTACCTATAATCGACCCCGGTTATCACCAAAACGTTTTTCCGGTGATAAGAACTTGAATATCAGGATCACACTCCTCTCAGCGGGAATAAGGAAAATGAAAATGAAAGCAAAGTGGCTCCCGATCGCTGCAGCAGTAACCGCAGCCCTGGCTTCTCAAGCCGCCTTCGCCGTTGATTTCCACGGCTACTTCCGTTCCGGTGTCGGTGTTTCCGGTGACGGGGACATGGTCAAATACAACGTCAACAAGGTTGGTCGTCTGGGTAACGAAAATGATACCTACGGCGAAGTCCAGCTGGGTCAGGAAGTCTTCAACAAAGATGGCAAGACTTTCTACGTAGACTCCATGTTTGCCATGACCTCCAACGGCTCCAACGACTGGGAAGGTACTGGTACCGTCTGTAACTTCGACGCCAAGCAGTGCAATGGCGATTCCGAATTCGCACTGCGTCAGTTCAACGTGCAAGCCAAGGGTCTGCTGGGCTTCGCGCCGGAAGCCACCCTGTGGGCCGGTAAGCGTTTCTACCAACGTCACGACATCCACATCTCTGACTTCTACTACTGGAACATCTCTGGTCCGGGTGCTGGTATCGAAGGCATCCAGGCTGGTCCTGGCAAGCTCTCTCTGGCCTGGGTACGCAACGACCGCAGCGCGGCCGATGTGTTCGGTCAGTACAACCAGATTGGTACCGATCCGAATACTGGCGACCCCATCTATCGTAAAAACGAAGATCTGAACGTCAACACCCTGGATGTACGTTATGCCGGCATCCCGCTGTGGCAGGACGGCTCTCTGGAAGTGGGCGCCATGTATGCCCTGGTCAATGAGACCGACGCCCAGAAAGATCTGAAGAACGACAACATGAAGAACGGCGTCATGCTGACTGCCGAACTGACCCAAGGCATCTTCGGTGGCTTCAACAAGACCGTGCTGCAGTACGGTACCGAAGGCTACTCCAAGACCATGGCCTACTACGGTGACGGTTCCTGGTACGGTGCCGAAGCCAAAGCCGGTGCCGACGGCTACCGCTTCATCAACTGGGGCGTCATCCCGATGGGCAACTCCTGGGAGATGGGCCACCAGCTGGTCTACGGGGTAGGCAACGAGATGTGGAATGGCCACGACAAGACCGAAACCATGTCTGCCGTAGTCCGCCCGATGTACAAGTGGGATGACTTCAACAAGACCATCTTCGAAGGTGGTGTGTTCAAGGACAAGACCAGTTATAACAACGGCGGAAGCGACAAGGATGGCGGTTACAAGCTGACCCTGGCTCAGGCCTGGTCCGCTGGCTCCAGCTTCTGGGCCCGTCCGGAAATCCGGGTGTTCGCCTCTTACTTGGCCAACACAGAAGATCAAGAAGTCTTCGAAGGCAACACCTCCAAAGACACCTATCAGGTTGGCGTACAAGCAGAAGCCTGGTGGTAAGCAATATCTTCAGTTAAGTTAGTCACTGCCCCCTTATGGGGGCAGTTTTGTTTCGCATGATGTGGCAACCGGGTTATGGAGATAAGAAGAATGAAACTGGTAAAGATGTCTATCGCGGCCATGGTTACCGCGCTGCTGGCCGGTTGTTCCGGTAGCATGGTGGTGCCCGTGCAGGAGCACGCCTCCATTCTGAGTAATGCCGATCAGGCCAAGCAGGCGCTCTCCCAGGCAACCAGTTGTTGCACAGGGTTCAACGAATTCAATTATGTCTCCCTGCCGGAAGGCGAGACGCTGCTGGCCATCGACGGCAAGCAGCCCAGTTATCAGTTTGACGAGGGCATGAGCTATTTTGCCGCCTATCGTCTGCCGGCCAATACCGGCAATCTGGCCATCACCCTGGCCTCCCAGGTCAGCAAGACGGTCCTGGTTCCCAAGGTGATCATGCTGGATGCCCAGTTCAAAGTGACTCGCGTGCTGGGTGAATCGGTCTTTGCCTATCAACCAGCCCACCTGCTCGACAACGACAGGATTGAGGGGCGCGTGTTTGTGGACCGCAGCATGCCGGGCAATCCCGCCACTGAAACCTATATGGTGGTCTATGCGCCGGCCAACGAGACGGCGGGCAGCACCACCATCTTGCACCCCGCGAAGGCCTTTGCCCGTGCCAACGGCACGGTCGAGCCGGATATCAAGGACCCCGTGATCCCGCATTCGCCCTGGGGTCTGGTACAGATAAAGGTCACGGACATGGCCAAGGGACAAGGCCTGGAAGCCGTGTTCAAGCCTGAATACGCCGACAAGGTGGCGATGAGCCAGGCCAAGCCTGCTACCACTGCCGTGGCTGCGACGGCGGCCACCACGGCAGCCGTTGCCGCAGCGCCGAGCAAACCGGCTCCCGCCATGCTGAGCGAGACCGAGAGCTTCTACAACGCCCAGATCGAGAAAGCGGTGAAGGCCGGTGACATCGACAAGGCGATGCAACTCGTGAATGAAGCCGAGCGTGCCGGTTCAACCAAGGCGAAATCGGTCTTTATTGATGCAGTGAAACGTTCACAGAAGAACTAAATATCTCGGTTTATTAAAATCGATATTTATTGGAGGCCTCCCTTGTTGGAGGCCTTTTTAATCGGTAGACTGGATAATATAAATCCGCAATAAGTTACATTAAGTTACAGTGAGTATCATTGGGCATTATTAGGTTTCTTTTTGATTTATTTTGAAGTGGTTTATTTCTTTTTGCGGCGAAGCTATAACAATACGAAATAATATTCAAGACAGTCCCCTCTCTGCTTATTTATTATCTTGTGATCTCTCCTCCAAATTTATTATTCCCTTGTTTCCGACAGAGGCATTTCCACCCCCGCTGGGTTATATTCTGCTGGTCAAAATAAGCAACCCGGAAAACGCACTTGGCGCAGTGACGGATGAAGCACATCGTCATCAATAAACTGCCCTGAGTCGTTGTCGGAAAAAAATCCATTCAGGAGCGCACACATGTTAAAAAATGCTTTCTCTAATCTGCAAAAGGTCGGTAAGGCGCTGATGCTGCCCGTATCGGTCTTGCCCGTTGCAGGTATTCTGCTGGGGGTGGGTGCTGCCCACTTCAGCTGGTTGCCGGAAATCGTCTCCCAACTGATGGAGCAGGCCGGTGGTTCCGTATTCGGCCAAATGGCTCTGCTGTTCGCCGTGGGCGTCGCCCTTGGCTTCACCAATAACGACGGTGTTTCCGGCCTGTCCGCCATCGTCGGCTACGGCATCATGACCGCCACCCTGACTGTGATGGCGCCTGTGATGGGTGTCGAGAAGATCGATACCGGTGTGCTGGGTGGTATCCTCGCCGGTGGCGTGGCTGCCTGGGCGTTCAACCGCTTCTACAAGATCCAGCTGCCCGAGTACCTCGGCTTCTTCGCTGGCAAGCGCGCCGTGCCCATCATCACCGGTTTTGTTTCCATCGGTCTGGGTGTCGTGCTCTCCTTCATCTGGCCGCCGATTGGTGGTGCCATCGGTGCCTTCTCCGACTGGGCTGCCAACCAGAACCCGGTCCTGGCCTTCGGCATCTACGGCGTGGTTGAGCGCTCCCTGATCCCGTTCGGTCTGCACCACATCTGGAACGTGCCGTTCTTCTATCAGGCTGGTACCTGCGTCAACGCCGCCGGTGAAACCGTACACGGCATCATGACCTGCTTCCTGACTGCTGATGACGCTTCCCGTGCTGCCGGTAACGGCTTCGGTCAACTGGCGGGTGGCTACCTGTTCAAGATGTTCGGTCTGCCTGCTGCCGCGTTTGCCATTGCGCACTCCGCCAAGCCGGAAAACCGCGCCAAGATCGTAGGTATCATGGCTTCTGCTGCCCTGACCTCCTTCCTGACCGGTATCACCGAGCCTATCGAATTCTCCTTCCTGTTCGTGGCCCCGGTACTCTACGCCATCCACGCTCTGCTGGCCGGTCTGGCCTATGTCCTGACCAACATGCTGGGTGTCGTTCACGGTCACACCTTCTCCAACGGCTTCATCGACTTCGTGGTGCAATCCCCGCGTGCCGACAACATGCTGCTGCTGGTGGGTCTGGGTCTGGTATACGCGGTCATCTACTACGTGGTCTTCACCGTGGTCATCCGTGCCATGAACCTGAAAACTCCGGGTCGTGAAGACGAAGCCGCTCAAGAGTCCTCTGCCAGTCAAAGCAAGGACGAGATGTCTGCTGCACTGGTCTCCGCCTTCGGTGGCAAAGAGAACATCGCCTCTCTGGACGCCTGCATCACCCGTCTGCGTGTCGGTGTGAAGGATGTGGCCAAGGTTGACCAGGCTGGTCTGAAGAAGCTGGGTGCCGCCGGTGTGGTGGTGGCTGGTTCCGGTGTACAAGCCATCTTCGGCACCAAGTCCGACAACCTGAAAACTGAAATGGACATCTGGATGAAGAGCAACTGATTGCGCTCCGATATCCGAGTTCCGAAAAGGGAGGCGCAAGCCTCCCTTTTTGCTGGGTTGCGTTTGGTGGCGGGACATGTGCGGGGACTTTCCTGACGGCGCCAGCATGGTGTTACCCAATGAAAAAGGCGCCCCTGGGCGCCTTTGCTGCATCAGCCCGGCTAAAGCCTTTCGAGATCCCGTTCTATCTCGCTGATCTTGTTCTGCACCACCTTTTCCAGATGACGCAGGTCGCGCAGTATCTTCTGCTTGATGTCCGGATCGGCGGAAGGCTGGCCGCCCTGGGTCAGATTGTCCAGCTCATCCACCACGTATTTGAGGTTGGCGTTGATCTCGGTGACATCCTTGTACTCATGGGTCCCCGAGTCGACCAGCATGGTCTTGCGCTGGCGGGGGTATTTGAATTTGACGCTCTTGGCGAAGAATTCACCCTTCTGCTTCTTGAAATAGATCTTGAGGATGTCGTGGTTGGCTTCCTGGCGCAGGGTGTAGCTGTCCACCGAGGTGGGTTCCTGGATCCCCAGGCTCTTGAGATTCTCGTACATCGGGCTTCCTTGGTTTGAAACGATCCTGACCCCTCTATCTTACCCGAGTCCGGACGCCTTGCCTGTGACAGGCGCGCCAAATTCAAATTGGTGTCAAAAGGGTCTTATTTAATCAATGAGCCAAGGAGGAAGGGTGATGCCTAGTCAGCGCTGCGATAAGCGGTATCGTCTCATGGGGGTGTGCAGTGATGGTGGGGCAGGGGAGTTGGCGCCCGCCCATGAGAGCGGGCATGAAAAAGGGCACCAGAGGTGCCCTTGATGACATCGACGTGGATTACTCGTCGATGGAGCGCAGCAGGGCGTTGATGCCGACCTTGGCGCGGGTCTTGGCATCCACCTTCTTGACGATGACGGCGGCGTAGAGGCTGTACTTGCCGCACTTGGAGGGCAGGGAGCCGGAAACGACCACGGAGCCGGCCGGGACGCGGCCGTAGTGGATTTCACCGGTTTCGCGGTCATAGATGCGGGTGGACTGGCCGATGAAGACCCCCATGGAGATGACGGAGCCTTCCTCGACGATCACCCCTTCCACCACTTCGGAACGGGCACCGATGAAGCAGTTGTCTTCGATGATGGTCGGGTTGGCCTGCAGTGGCTCCAGTACGCCGCCGATGCCGACGCCGCCGGAGAGGTGTACGTTCTTGCCGATCTGGGCGCAGGAGCCCACGGTGGCCCAGGTGTCGACCATGGTGCCTTCATCGACGAAGGCGCCGATGTTGACGTAGGAGGGCATCAGCACGGTGTTCGGGGCGATGAAGGAGCCTTTGCGCGCAGTCGCGGGCGGCACGACGCGTACACCGGCAGCCTTGAACTGCTCTTCGGTGTAGTTGGAGAACTTCAGGGGAACCTTGTCGTAGTACTGGGCATCGTCGCCCTTGATGATGCCGTTGTCGTTGATGCGGAAGGAGAGCAGCACGGCCTTCTTCAGCCACTGGTGGACGACCCACTCGCCGGCAATCTTCTCGGCAACCCGGGCTTTGCCGGAGTCCAGCAGGTCGATGGCTTCCAGAATGGCGGCCTTGGTGGCGGCATCGACGGAGCCGGGGGTGATGGAGTCACGGCGCTCGAAGGCCGCTTCGATGGTCTGTTGCAACTGGGTCATGACAGGTTTCCTTTATAAAATTCTGTTTGTTGTATCACACTTTTCCAATCGTTTTTAAGGGCTCTCGCCGATTTCTTCAGAATCAGGGCGATTTATTGTACTTGAGTGGTCCAACCATTTGTTCTGATTGAGGAATCAATATGTCAAAAAGCCTCTTTCGAGGCTTCATCCGAGCGTGTCAGGCACTCTCGCCAACCGGTTCCTGGGGGTTGAGCTGATTGACCAGCCTCTCCTCGAGGGCTTGCTGCTCCTCCGGGTTCAGCGGCTCTCCGGCCAGGGTGGTGAGGCTGAAGAAGTCCTCCACCCGCTCACCGATGGTGGTGATCTTGGCGGCATGGAGGGAGAGGCCGCACTGCTGGAACACGGCACCGATACGGGCCAGCAGGCCCGGGGTATCCAGGGCTGTCAGCTCCAGCAGGGTGTGGCGGTTTTCCCCCTTGTGGGGCAGGAAGACCACCCTGGTCGGCACGCTGAACTGGCGGTGGCGTCTGGACAGGGGCTTGCTGCGCAGTACCAGTTTGCCCGGCTCCTGAAGGGCTTTCTCCAGCGCCTTCTTGATGGTGGCGGTACGGTTGGGGCTGATGGGCTCGCCGTTTGGCTCCAGCACGATGAAGGTATCGAGCACGTAGTCGTTGCGCGAATTCATGATCTGGGCGTCGTGGATGCTGAGGTTCTTCTGATCCAGCGCCGAGGCCACGGTGGCAAAGAGGTTGGGAGTATCGCGACAATAGATGAACACCTCGCTACCGCCCCGTATGGGATGCTTGCCGATGAGCACCAGGGGGGACGGGTTGTCACCGTGGGCGATGATCTTGCGACAGTGCCAGGCGATCTGCTCCGGGCTGTGGCGCAGGAAGTAATCGGCCTTGAAGTCGTTCCAGAGGGCGGTGACCGCCTCCTGTGGCACCTCGCGCTGGGTCAGGATCTGCCTGGCCTGGCGCTGGTTTTCACGGATCTTGAGGCGCATGTCCGGCGGGTTTTCCAACCCCTGGCGCAGGGCCTTCTGGGTGGCGAAGTAGAGTTCGCGCAGCAGGGTGCCCTTCCAGTCGTTCCACAGACTGTCGTTGGTGGCACAGATGTCGGCCACGGTCAGGCAATAGAGCAGGTCGAGGTGCAATTCATCCCGCACCTTCTGGGCGAAGTCGGTGACCACATCCGGGTCGTAGATGTCGCGGCGCTGGGCGGTGACCGACATCAGCAGATGGTGGCGCACCAGCCAGGCGACCAGTCGGCTCTCGTAGCGATCCAGCCCGTGCAACTGGCAGAACTCCAGCGCATCCACGGCCCCGAGTTCGGAGTGATCGCCGCGCCTGCCCTTGGCGATGTCGTGGAAGAGGGCGGCGATGCTGAGCAGCTCGGGCTTGCGCAACTGGGTGAACACCTCGTGGCAGAGCGGGTGAGTCTGGCGGCTGGCCGGATTCGGGAAGCGATGGATGTTCTGCAGCAGCCGATGGGTGTGCTCGTCCACCGTGTAGGCGTGGAACATGTCGAACTGCATCTGGCCGACGATGAGGTTCCACTGGGGCAGGTAGGCCGCGAGGATCCCGTACTTGTGCATCAGGGTGAGCGGCTGGCCGATGCCGTTGGGGTGGCGCAGGAGCGCCATGAAGAGACGGCGGCACTCGGGTAGATCTTGCAGCCAGCAGTTGAGGGTGCGTCTGGCCTCGCGCAACTGGCGCAAGGTGGCGGAGTGGATGCCGGCAATCTCCGGGTGCTGGGCTATCTGGTAGAAGAGTCGCAGGATGGCGGCAGGATCCCGGCCGAACAGCTCGGAGTCCACCGCATCGATGAGGCGGCCGCGCAGCTGGAATTCGTCGCTGATGCGGCGCACGTCCATGGCGGTGTTGCCGAGAATGGCCTCGTCAAAGAGTTGCAGCAGCATCTCGTTGAGTTCGGCCACCCGTCGCACCGTCTGGTAGAAGCGCTTCATCATCTGCTCGACCGGGCCGTTTCCTTCCCCCTCGAACCCCAGCATCTGGGCCACGGTGCGCTGGCGGTCGAACAAGAGGCGGTTGTCCCCCTTGTTGATGGCCATGTGCAGGGCGAAGCGCACCTTCCACAGGAAGTTCTGACAGTCGAGCAGCTCCCGGTACTCGGCCCGGTTGAGAAAACCGTGGCTGGTCATCTCGAACAGGGTGGTGGCGCCGAAGTGGCGGCGGGCGACCCAGGCCAGGGTCTGGATGTCGCGAAGGCCCCCGGGATTGTTCTTGAGATCCGGCTCCAGCTTGTAGGCGGTGCCGAGAAACTGCTGGTGGCGCAGGGCCTGCTCTTCGCGTTTGGCACGAAAGAAGGCTTCGCTCGGCCAGAAGTGCTGGGGCTGGGTGGCCGCCTGCAACTGCTCGAATCCCGCCAGGCGACCCGTGATGTAACGGGCCTCGATGAGGTTGGTGGCAACCGTGATGTCGTTGCGACCCTGCTCGATGCACTCGGCCACGTTGCGCACCGACTGCCCCACTTCCAGCTTGAGATCCCACAAGAGGGTGATGAACTCGCCGATGCGAAGCCCCAGCACCTCGTCCAGTTCATCTCCTTCGTAGAGGATCAGCAGGTCGATGTCGGAGTGGGGATGGAGTTCGCCGCGGCCATAGCCGCCTACCGCGATCAGGGTGAGTTCGGTCCTGTCGAAGCCGAACTTGTGCCAGAGCCTGGTCAGCAGCGCGTCCATGTATTCGGAGCGGGTGGCCACCAGTTCGATGATGTTGTCACCGGCGTCGAAGCGCTCGTGCAGCCAGGCGAGAAAGCGGCTCAGGTACTCCTTGCAGTTGTCACGGGTGAGCTGATCGTCTGGGAGCAGATGGGGAGAAAGCAGGCTGGCATCCATGGCATGTCACACTCTCGGTCGGGCCGGGTAAAGAGCAACCCCGGCGCGCGGCCGGGGTTGAATGTCAAACGTGGCGGATAAAACGCTCGATAGTGTCGTCGGGGCGCAGGGTCAGGACCTCGCAGCCATCCTCGGTCACCAGCAGGGTGTGCTCCCACTGGGCGGAGTCGCCGCCGTCCTTGGTGGTCACGGTCCAGCCATCCTTCGGATTGACCTTGCAGTGGTACTTCTTGCTGTTGACCATGGGCTCGATGGTGAAGCACATGCCCGCTTTCAGCTCCAGCTTGCCGCCGTTGCGGTAGTGGAGGATCTGCGGCTCTTCGTGGAACTCGGCACCGATGCCATGGCCGCAGTAGTCGCGTACCACGGAGAAGCCGGCCTGCTCGACGATGGGCTGGATGACGGCGCCGATCTCGGTGATGCACATGCCCGGGCGCACCCGCTTGATGGCGGCATAGAGGCTATCCTGGGCCACCTTGCAGAGCTGGCGGCGCAGGGGGGTGGTCTGGCCCACGATGAACATGGCGGAGGTATCGCCGTGATAGCCATCCTTGATGACGGTGATGTCCAGATTGATGATGTCCCCTTCCCGCAGCTTCTTGTGGTTCGGGATGCCATGGCAGATGACATCGTTCACCGAAGTACAGATGGACTTGGGGAAACCGTGGTAATTGAGCGGCGCGGGGATGGCCTGCTGCACGTCGACGATGTAGTCGTGGCAGAGGGTATTCAGTTCGTCTGTGGTGACGCCCGCCTTGACGTGGGGGGCGATCATGACCAGCACGTCGGCGGCCAGCTGGCCGGCGACACGCATTTTTTCAATCTCTTCCGGTGTCTTGATTTTAATGGACATGGGATCTCTCTTGGGGCCTGATTGCGCATCCTGCCGATGCCCAACAACCAGGTAATGAAAAATAGATGCGTTTGCAATCAGGGCGAAATTTTATCCCCAACCCCCGTTTACTTCCAGTGTGATCGTCATCGCAACGTCATCAGGCGGTCGCACCATGGTCCGGGATCCATTTTTAGCACCCGGGCTGGTGGTGTCATGACCAAAGTTATGGTATAAAGCGCGCCGGAATGGGGAACTCGTGTCCTCATGCCATCACCCTTACTCAACAACACACACACATCGACACATATGCCGGGGTGCCTTAACGGGTCGGTTATATGGGATGTGTGGAGGCCTAACCCCAATACAGAGGTATAAAATGGCTAAAGTTTCTATGCGCGACATGCTGCAAGCCGGCGTTCACTTCGGTCACCAGACTCGTTACTGGAACCCGAAAATGAAGTCCTACATCTTCGGCGCCCGCAGCAAAGTTCACATCATCAACCTGGAAAAAACCGTTCCGATGTTTGACGATGCCATGAACTTCATCAGCTCCGTAGCTGCCAAGAAAGGCAAGGTACTGTTCGTAGGTACCAAGCGTGCCGCGTCTGAAGCCGTCAAAGAAGCCGCTGAGCGTTGCGACCAGTTCTATGTAAACCACCGCTGGCTGGGCGGCATGCTGACCAACTGGAAAACCGTTCGTCAGTCCATCAAGCGCCTGAAAGATCTGGAAACCCAGAGCGAAGACGGTACCTTCGACAAGCTGACCAAGAAAGAGGCGCTGATGCGTACTCGCGAAATGGAAAAGCTGGAGAAGAGCCTGGGTGGTATCAAGAACATGGGCGGCCTGCCTGACGTTCTGTTCGTTGTCGATGCCGACCACGAGCACATCGCTATCAAAGAAGCCAACAACCTGGGTATCCCGGTAGTTTCCATCGTTGATACCAACTCCAACCCGGACGGCGTTGACTATGTCATCCCGGGTAACGACGACGCTATCCGTGCCGTACAGCTGTACCTGAACGCTGCTGCTGACACCGTTCTGGAAGCCCGTGAGCAGGACATCGTTGTTCAAGCCGAACAAGATGGCTTCGTTGAAGCTGAGTAATTGATAAGGACTGAAAAGCCCTTATTAACCAAGCTGATGTAATTGGTTAGCAGGGGCCCTTGTGGCCCCTGTTTCTTGTCAATTCAAGACCGAGGATACTGGACATGGCAAACATTTCTGCCGCCCTGGTAAAAGAACTGCGCGAGCGCACCGCCGCTGGCATGATGGATTGCAAAAAAGCGCTGGAAGAAGCCAACGGTGATATCGAGCTGGCTATCGAGAACATGCGTAAATCCGGTCAGGCCAAGGCCGCCAAGAAAGCTGGCCGTATCGCCGCTGAAGGTGTGATCTTCGCCCGTACCGAAGGCAACGTTGCCGTCATGATCGAGCTGAACTGCGAGACTGACTTCGTTTCCAAGGATGCCGGTTTCCTGGCCATGGGTCAGAAGATCGTCGAGATCGCTGCTACCCAGAAAATCGCTGACGTTGATGCGCTGAAAGCCGCCGACTTCGGCAACGGCGAGTCCGTCGAGCTGACCATCACCAACCTGATCGCCAAGATCGGTGAGAACATGAACCTGCGTCGCGTGATGCTGGTTGAAGGTGACAACCTGGGCACCTACGTTCACGGCTCCCGCATCGGTGTTATCACCAAGCTGGTTGGCGGTACCGACGAGCTGGCCAAAGATCTGGCCATGCACGTTGCTGCCAACAGCCCGCAATTCGTCAAACCGGAAGACGTGTCTGCCGAAGTCGTTGCCAAAGAGCGCGAAATCCAGATCGACATCGCCATCAACTCCGGCAAGCCGAAAGAGATCGCCGAGAAGATGGTTGAAGGCCGCATGAAGAAGTTCACCGGTGAGGTTTCCCTGACTGGTCAACCGTTCGTGAAAGATCCTTCCATGACCGTTGCCGAGCTGCTGAAGAAAGAAGGCGCTGACGTTGTTTCCTTCACCCGTTTCGAAGTGGGCGAAGGCATCGAGAAGCAAGAGACCGACTTCGCTGCTGAAGTAGCAGCCCAGATCGCGGCCGCTCAGAAGGCCTAATCGAACCGGTTTTTCCGTTTCCCCAGACCGCGACTTATGTCGCGGTCTTTATATGACCAGGAATCAGTGACATGAGTACCAATCCCAAGCCTGCATACAGACGTGTTCTTCTGAAGTTGAGTGGTGAAGCCCTGCAAGGATCCGAGGGTTTCGGCATTGATCCGGCGGTGCTGGAACGGATGGCCCAAGAGATCAAAGAGCTGGTTGAGCTGGGTGTTCAGGTCGGTCTGGTCATCGGTGGCGGCAACCTGTTCCGTGGTGCCGGCCTTGCCAAGGCAGGCATGAATCGCGTGGTGGGTGACCACATGGGCATGCTGGCGACCGTCATGAACGGCTTGGCCATGCGTGATGCCCTGCATCGTGCTTATGTGAATGCCCGCCTGATGTCGGCCATCTCCCTGCAAGGGGTCTGCGACTCCTACAGCTGGGCCGAAGCCATCAGCCAGCTGCGCGCCGGCAAGGTGGTGATCTTCTCTGCCGGTACCGGCAACCCCTTCTTTACCACCGACTCGGCAGCCTGCCTGCGCGGTATCGAGATCGAAGCCGACGTCGTGCTGAAAGCCACCAAGGTCGATGGCGTGTTCACCGATGACCCGGTCAAGAACCCGGATGCCGTGCTCTATCAGGAACTGAGTTATGATGAAGTTCTTGAAAAAGAACTCAAAGTGATGGATCTTGCTGCTTTTACCCTGGCCCGCGACCACGATCTGCCGATCCGGGTGTTCAACATGAACAAACCGGGCGCGCTGCGCCGCGTGATCATGGGTGAGCCGGAAGGTACCCTGATCCACCAGGCCAGCAAGTAAGGCAAGTGTGAGCCCCAGGCTCGCTTGTCCATTACGCCAGTCAACAAGATAGATACGAGCCGCCCGTCGGCTCGTTCGCCAAAAGGAAAACCACTGTGATCAACGAGATTAAAAACGACGCCAAGGACCGCATGGGCAAAAGCGTAGAGTCGCTGAAGACCCAGATGTCCAAGATCCGTACCGGCCGTGCTCACCCGAGCCTGCTCGACGGCATCCAGGTGGAGTATTACGGTGCTGCCACTCCTCTGAAGCAGTTGGCCAACGTGGTGGCAGAAGATGCCCGTACTCTCTCCATCTCCATCTTCGATCGCTCCATGATCCAGGCGGTGGAAAAAGCCATCCTGACCTCCGATCTGGGCCTGAACCCGTCCAGCAACGGCCAGACTCTGCGCGTGCCGCTGCCGCCGCTGACCGAAGAGCGTCGCCGTGATCTGACCAAGATCGTCCGTGCCGAAGCCGAAGGTGCCCGGGTTGCCATTCGCAACATCCGTCGCGATGCCAACGCCGATCTGAAAGCCCTGCTGAAAGAGAAAGAGATCTCCGAAGACGACGACCGTCGCGCCCAGGAAGAGATCCAGAAGCTGACCGATACCTTCATCAAGCTGGTGGATGACGCCCTGGTTGTGAAGGAAAAGGAGCTAATGGAAATCTAAGCCTCCGACAGGTATATTACGAGCGCCGTGTAGTGCCCCTGCACGGCGCTTTTGTCTTTGTGGGAGAAATGAATGTCGCTTTTGGCAGCGCTAGGCGATAGCGCCAGCTCGTCCTTGCCCCGTCACGTCGCCATCATCATGGATGGCAATGGTCGCTGGGCCCAGAACCGCGGCAAGATGCGGGTTTCCGGGCACAAGGCGGGCGTGAAATCCGTGCGTGAGGCCGTGGCCTTTGCCGCCCGTGCCAAGATGGAGGCGCTGACCCTGTTTGCGTTTTCCAGCGAGAACTGGCGCCGTCCGGAAGGGGAAGTCAACGCCCTGATGGAGTTGTTCATGACGGTGCTGGGTCGCGAGGTGAGCAAGTTGCACAGCAACGGCATTCGCCTTCGGGTGATTGGCGACACTGCCCGCTTCAGCGAGCGGCTGCAGGCCAAGATCGCCAAGGCCGAGGCCCTGACCGCCAACAATCAGGGATTGACCCTCAATATCGCCGCCAACTATGGCGGTCAGTGGGACATCGCCCAGGCGGCCCGGACCCTGGCACGGGCCGTGGCGGCGGGTGAACTGGATGCCGAGGCGGTCGATGAGGCGGCATTGGGTCGTCATGTCTGCATGGCTGATCTGCCCCCCGTGGATCTGTTGATCCGCACTGGCGGGGATCATCGCATCAGCAACTTTGTCCTGTGGCAGCTCGCCTATGCCGAACTCTATTTTACCCCGGTCCTGTGGCCCGATTTTGACGAGGCCGAGTTCAGTGGGGCAGTTGCCTCCTTCGTTGCTCGCGAGCGTCGCTTCGGGTGTACGGGTGAACAGATCCGGGAATTGATCGCCGCGCAACAGACCGGCTAAACCCCGCTCCCAAGAGAGAGGTTTCTTTTGCTAAAACAACGAATTATTACCGCATTACTGTTAGTACCCCTAGTGTTGGGGGCGCTGTTTTTTCTGCCGTTGAAATTCTTTGCCCTGCTCGCCGCCCTGGTCTTTCTGCTGGCCAGCCGTGAGTGGAGTGCCTTCGTCACTGCCCAGCCGCAACAGTGGTTGCCGCTGGTGTTCTGTCTGCTGCTGGGGGCCAGCCTGTTTTGGGTGCCCGTGGAGCAACTCTGGATCCCCCAACTGCATCCGCTGGTGATGGGCGTGCTCTGGACCGCTGTCAGCTGGTGGCTGCTGGGGCTGGTGCTGGTGCTGCGCTACCCGCAAAGCGCCAGGCTGTGGCGTGAATCCATCTGGCTCAAATCCCTGTTCGGTCTGGTGACCCTGGTTCCCTTCTTCTGGTCCCTGGTGGCCATTCGCGGTTACAACTTCTACCACGACCCCATGATGGGAGCCTGGATCCTGCTGTTCGTGATGGGACTGGTCTGGGCGGCAGATTCTGGCGCGTATTTTTTCGGCAAGGCGTTCGGCAAACACAAGCTGGCACCGGCCGTGAGCCCGGGTAAAACCATCGAAGGCATGCTGGGTGGGCTGTTTACCGCCAGCCTGCTGGCCATCGGCGTGACCTGGTTCATGGGCTTCGTGCCTGCCAAGATGGGCACCGTGCTGCTCTGTTCTCTGCTGGCGGTGCTGGCCTCCGTGCTCGGCGATCTGGCCGAGAGCATGTTCAAGCGGGAAGCCGGCATCAAGGATTCCGGCACCCTGTTGCCGGGCCATGGGGGCATTCTCGATCGCATCGACAGCCTGACGGCGGCGCTGCCCGTCTTCCTGCTCAGCTACCTGTTGCTCGGTCCGGAGTTTTGATGTTTCGCGCACTGATGATCCCGGGAGCGTCCCGCTCCATCAGTCTGTTACCCAATCAGGAGTCTTGATGCAAAACCTGGTGATCCTGGGAGCGTCAGGCTCCATCGGTCAGAGCACCCTCAAGGTACTGCGCCACAACCCCGGGCGCTGGCAGGTGCTGGCGCTGACCGCTGCACGCAGCGTGGACGCCATGCTGCGCGACTGTCTCGAATTCTCCCCCCGGTTCGCCGTCATGGTGGACGAAGGCGCCGCCAGCGAGCTGGCGGGTCGGCTCAAGGCTCACGGCAGCACCACTCGGGTGTTGTCCGGTCAGGCAGCCCTGTGCGACGTGGCTGCTCACCCCGAGGCCCACAGCGTGATGGCGGCCATTGTCGGTGCGGCGGGTCTGGCACCCACCATGGCTGCCGTGCGCGCCGGCAAGCGCATTCTGCTGGCCAACAAGGAGGCGCTGGTGATGTCCGGCGCCTTCTTCATGGAGGCGGTGCGCGAGCACGGCGCCGAGCTGCTGCCCATCGACAGCGAACACAACGCCATCTTCCAGTGCCTGCCGGTCGACGTGCAGCGCCAGCCCGGTTTCTGCGATCTGGCCGGGGCGGGGATCAGCAAGATCCTGCTGACCGGCTCCGGCGGACCTTTCCGCTATGCCGATGTGGGTGAACTGCACCATGTCACCCCGGCGCAAGCCATTGCCCATCCCAACTGGTCCATGGGGGCCAAGATCTCGGTGGACTCCGCCACCATGATGAACAAGGGGCTGGAGTACATCGAGGCGCGCTGGCTGTTCAATGCGGCCCCCGAGCAGATCCAGGTGGTGATCCACCCCCAGTCCGTCATTCACTCCATGGTGCAGTACAAGGATGGCTCCGTGCTGGCCCAGCTCGGCAACCCGGACATGTGCACCCCCATTGCCCACGCTCTGGCCTATCCGGAACGGATCGAGTCCGGTGTGGAACCTTTGGATTTCTTCAGTGTCGGAGAGTTCAGCTTTATCCGGCCCGACTATGAGCGCTATCCCTGTCTGGCGCTGGCCATGAGCGCGTGCCAGCAGGGGCAGGGGGCGACCACCTCCCTCAATGCCGCCAACGAGGAGGCCGTCGCGGCTTTTCTTGCAGAGCGGATCGGATTTATGGATATTGCCAGAGTCAACGAATCCGTCATGGCCGAGCTGGGCAGCAGTGCTGCCGGCTCTCTGGCGGATCTCATCGCCCTGGACGGTACGGCCCGAGCCCGTGCCCAGCAACTGATAAAGGAGCTTGCCGTATGAACGGACTGTGGTGGCAGCCAGCCCCTCTCCATGCTCTCGAGCGCAGGACTGGACATGACCGCGAGGTACGCGGCTGATGGGCGGGGTTCTGTGGAATATCGGCGCCTTCATCGTGGCTCTCGGGCTGCTGGTGGCGGTGCATGAATTTGGCCACTTCTGGGTGGCTCGTCGTTGCGGCGTCAAGGTGGAGCGCTTCTCCATCGGCTTTGGCAAGGCCATCTGGCGTCGCCTTGGCAAGGATGGCACCGAATACGTGCTGGCCCTGATCCCCCTTGGCGGTTACGTCAAGATGCTGGATGGCCGGGTCGACGAACTCAAACCGGGGGAGGAGGCGCAGGCCTTCAACCACAAGAGCGTCTGGGCCCGGATGGCCATCGTCGCGGCCGGCCCCATGGCAAACTTCGTGTTCGCCCTGTTCGCCTTCTGGCTGATGTTCATGATAGGGGTGCCGAGCGTCAAACCCGTGGTGGGCGAGGTGCGTCCCGCCTCCATCGTGGCAGAGGCCGGCATCCTGCCAGGCATGGAGATCGTCGGCGTCGGCGGCGAGGAGACCGGTGACTGGGAGAGCGTCACCTACGCCCTCATCAGCCACCTTGGTGATGATTCGGTCCAGCTCAAGCTCAAGGCGGCTAACACCAGCTATGCAGTGGACAAGACCCTGCAGCTGGCAGGCTGGAAATTCGATCCGGACAAAGAGTCACCCATCGGGAGCCTCGGGATAGTGCCCCTCGGTGGCAAGGTGTTGCCCGTGGTGGAGGCCGTGGTGCCGTCGAGCGCCAGCGAGAAGGCCGGCCTTCAGATAGGGGATCGCATCAAGGGGGTCGATGGAGAGGCCATCACCGAATGGGCCCAGTTTGTCGAGCGTGTCCAGCAGTCACCGGCACAGCCGCTGCAGGTGACGGTGGAGCGCGGGGGCAGCGAGATGACCCTGACCCTGACCCCGGACGGGAAGAAAGTGAAGGGCCAGCTGGTCGGTTTTGTGGGCTTGTCGCCGCAACTGGTTCCATTACCGGATGAGTATCGAACTCTGTTACAGTATGGGCCTTTGCAAGCCCTGTGGCATGGGGTCCAGAAGACCTGGAGCCTGATCACCCTGACCTTCGACATGATAGGCAAGCTGATCGGTGGCATCGTCTCTTTGGACAACCTGAGCGGCCCCATCTCCATCGCCAAGGGGGCCGGCAGCAGCGCCGATTACGGGTTGGTCTATTTCCTCGGATTCCTGGCGCTCATCAGCGTCAACCTGGGGATCATCAACCTGTTCCCCCTGCCGGTGCTCGATGGTGGCCATCTGGTCTATTTCCTCATCGAGGCGATCACCGGCAAGCCGGTATCGGAAAAAATTCAGGAAGTTGGGTTCAGGATAGGCGCCGCCATTCTGATGTTACTGATGGGCATTGCGCTGTTTAATGATTTCGCTCGCCTCTGAGGCCAGAGCATCAACAAGGACACATAAGAACAAAATGGCTGTTAAAAAAGCATTGGTGTTGAGTTGCCTGCTGGGGGCCAGCTTCCTGGCTCAGGCTGCCCCGGCCTCTTTTGTGGTGCAAGACATTCAGGTCGAGGGCCTGCAGCGGGTGACCCTGGGTGCCGCCCTGTTGAATCTGCCGGTGCGGGTCGGTGATTCCGTCGACTCCGTGTCCCTGGCGAACGCCATCAAGAAGCTCTATGCCTCCGGCAACTTCGAGGACGTCAAGGTCTATCGCGACGGTCAGGTGCTGCAAGTGGTGGTCAAGGAGCGCCCGACCATCTCCAGCATCGAGTTCTCCGGCAACAAGGACATCAAGGAAGAGCAACTGACCCAGAGCCTGGAATCCTCCGGGATCCGCGTGGGTGATCCGCTGGATCGCACCGTGCTGAGCTCCCTCGAGAAAGGGCTGGAAGATTTCTACTACGGCGTGGGCAAGTACTCCGCCAAGGTCAAGGCCATCGTCACCCCGCTGCCGCGCAACCGGGTCGACCTCAAGTTCACCTTCGTGGAAGGGGAAGCGGCCAAGATCCAGCAGATCAACATCGTCGGCAACAACGTCTTCCCGGAAGAGAAGCTGCTGGCCCAGCTCTCCCTCAAGGACGACGTGCCCTGGTGGAACTTCACCGGCGATCAGCGCTACCAGAAGCAGAAGCTGGCCGGTGACATCGAAGTGCTGCGCTCCTACTACATGGACCGCGGCTACATCCGCTTCACCCAGGAGTCCACCCAGGTCTCCATGACCCCGGACAAGAAGGGGGTCTATGTCACCCTCAACGTCAAGGAAGGGGAGCAGTACAAGGTTTCCGGCATCCAGCTCAAGGGCGACCTCATCGACCGCGGCGGCGAGATGAAGGGCCTCATCCCCATCGAGGCGGGCAGCGTCTACTCGGCCAGCCAGGTGACCCATACCGAAGAGGTGCTCTCCAAGTTCCTCGGCCGTTACGGCTACGCCTATCCGAAAGTGGTCACCTTCCCCCAGATCAACGACCAGACCAAGGAAGTGGAGCTCATCGTCAACGTGGAGCCGGGTCCCCGGGTCTATGTGCGCAACATCAACTTCAGCGGCAACGTCACCACCAAGGACGAAGTGCTGCGTCGCGAGATGCGCCAGATGGAGGGCACCTGGCTCTCCTCCGACAACGTCGAGCAGTCCAAGACCCGTCTCAACCGCCTCGGCTTCTTCGAGACCGCGGAAGTGGACACCAAGCGGGTGCCGGGCAGCGATGACCAGGTCGATCTGGACTTCAAGGTCAAGGAGCAGCCGGCGGGGTCCATCAACGCCGGGATCGGCTACGGCACCGAGTCGGGTCTGAGCCTGCAGGCGGGTCTGCAGCAGGACAACTTCATGGGGACCGGCAAGAAGATCGGCATCAACGCCAGCACCAACGACTACTCCAAGAGCGTCGACCTGAGCTATAACGACCCCTACTTCACCGTGGACGGGGTGAGCCTGGGCGGCCGTCTCTACTACAACAAGTTCAGTGCGGCCGACGCCAACATCGTGGACTACGAGAACACCACCGTCGGTTTCCGTCTCTCCAGCGGCTTCCCGGTCAACGAGAACAACCGTCTCGACTTCAGCCTGGGCTACGAAAACAACAAACTGTCCCAGCCCAACCCCTATGTACAGGTGGACGAGTTCTGGAAGGTCTACAACGGCAATCTGGATGGCGACAACCGCATGGTGTTCAACACCGTGGACGTCACCGCCGGCTGGACCCGCTCCACCCTCAACAAGGGTCAGTTCCCGACCTCCGGTGACCGCCAGCGGGTGAACGCCAAGGTGACGGTGCCCGGCATGGATCTGCAGTACTTCAAGCTCAACGCAGAAGATGCCCACTACTTCCCGTTTGATGCCGATCACAAATGGGTCATGCTGGCCAAGGCCCGTGCCTCCTACGGCGATGGCTACGGCACCAATGGCGATTACGAGCACGTCCTGCCGTTCTTCGAGAACTACTACGCCGGTGGTTTCGATACCCTGCGCGGTTTCAAGAGCAACACAGTCGGTCCGAAGGCGCTCTACTACTACAACTTGAGTGGTAACGACGTCATCCAGGGCACTGACAGCTCGGTCGGGGGCAACGCCCTGGCGGTGGCCTCGCTGGAAATGATCGTGCCGACGCCCTTTGCCTCCGAGACCTATCAGCCCCAGCTGCGGACCAGTTTCTTCATCGACGCCGGTTCCGTGTGGGATACCCACTTCGACTACAGCCAGTATCAGAACCGTTGCTTCAGTGGTTGCAACTATCTGATGGACTACTCCGACCCGAGCAACATCCGGATGTCGACCGGTCTGTCGCTGCAGTGGCTCTCTCCCATGGGCCCGCTGGTGTTCGTGCTGGCAAGACCAATCAAGAAATACGAAGGGGACGACACCGAAGTCTTCTCCTTCAACATCGGCCGTACCTTCTAAGGGGAGCGGACGCCCCCCCGCCATGGCGGGGGAAGCATGATGGGTCGCGCGTTTGCGTGCCTCACCAGGTAACAAGACGATCTCGTGGATCGCTTGCACAATCAGGTAAATCAGGTAGCCCTCGACCGAGGGACCAAGGAGTAAGTGTGAATAAAGCGTTGAAAGTAGCTGGTTTGAGCTTTGCACTGATGGCTGCCGGCATGGGTTCTGCCTTCGCTGAGACCAAGATTGCCGTGGTCGACATGGGCGAAGTCTTCCAAAAGCTGCCCCAGCGTGAAGCCGTTGCCAAGAAGCTGAAGGGCGAGTTCGAGCCGCGCATGCGTGAACTGCAGAAGCTGGAGTCCGACGGTCAGGCACTGGTCGAGAAGTTCAAGAAGGACGAAGCCTTCATGAGCGCCGAGCAGAAGAAGCAGAGCCAGGAGAAGCTGGCCAAGCTGCAGATGGAATTCAACCAGAAGCGTCAGGCGTTTGAACAGGACAACGGTCGCCGTCAGTCCGAAGAGCGCAACAAGATCCTGACCAAGGTGCAGGCTGCCATTGACGCCATCGCCAAGAGCAATGGCTACGATCTGGTGCTGGAGCGCAACGCCGCCCCGTATGCAGCCAGCAAGCTGGACATCTCCGGCCAGGTTATTTCTCAGGTTAGCAAGAGCAACTAATTGATGGCATTCACTCTCGCACAGCTGGCCCAGCAACTGGGGGCCGAGGTCCATGGGGATGGGACCCGGGAAATTCGCAAGGTCGCGACACTGGAAAAAGCCGGGGAGGGGGAGATAGCCTTCCTGTCCAACAAGAAGTACCGGCATTTTCTGGAGCAGAGCAAGGCCACTGCCGTGCTCATCACCGAGGCAGACCTGCCGTTTTGCCCCACCAATGCCCTGGTGCTCAAGGACCCCTACGTGGGCTTTGCCCGGGTTGCCCAACTGCTGGACACCACTCCGCAGCCGGCCATGGATATCCATCCGAGCGCCGTCATCGCGGCGGACGTGCAACTGGGCGAGAGAGTGGCCATCGGTGCCAATGCGGTGATCGAATCCGGCGTCGTGCTGGGTGACGATGTGCGCATCGGCCCGGGCTGTTTCGTTGGCAAGGATACCCGACTGGGAGCGCGCTCCCGGTTGTGGGCCAACGTCACCCTCTATCACAACGTGACCCTGGGCACGGACTGTCTGGTACAGGCCGGCACCGTGATCGGGGCAGACGGTTTCGGTTATGCCAACGAGCGCGGCGAGTGGATCAAGATCCCCCAGCTCGGTGGCGTGACCATCGGCAACCGGGTCGAGATCGGTGCCTGCACCACCATCGACCGCGGTGCGCTGGAAGATACCCGCATCGCTGACAACGTCATCATCGACAACCAGTGCCAGATCGCCCACAACGTCGAGATCGGCTACGGCACTGCCGTGGCGGGCTCCACCGTGATGGCCGGTAGTCTCAAGGTCGGCAAATACTGTATCATTGGTGGTGCCTCCGTCTTTAACGGGCACATGGAGATCTGCGACCAGGCCACCGTCACCGGCATGGCCATGGTGATGCGTCCCATCACCGAGCCCGGTATCTACTCTTCCGGCATCCCCCTGCAAACCAATAAAGAGTGGCGCAAGACCGCCGCCCGGGTGATGCGTATCGAAGAGATGCACAAGCGGTTGAGCAAGCTTGAGAAAAAGCTGGATCAAGAATAATCACGATTGGTATAGGGTACTGTTTTGACTACTGAAAAGAAGAGCCTGGGCATCCAGGAAATCATGGATCTGCTGCCCCACCGTTATCCGTTCCTGATGGTGGACAAGGTGGAAAACTACGAGATCAGCGATGAGCGCAAGACCCTGCGCGCCATCAAGAACGTCTCGTTCAACGAGCCGATCTTTCAGGGCCACTTCCCGGCCAAGCCGGTCTTCCCCGGCGTGCTGATCCTGGAAGCCATGGCCCAGGCCACCGGTATCCTGGCCTTCACCATGGTGGGCAAGCCGTCCCCCAACGAGCTCTATTACTTTGCCTCCATCGACAATGCCCGCTTCAAGCGCCCGGTGGGTCCCGGCGATCAGCTGGTGCTGGATGTGGAGTTCCTGAAGGAGCGTCGCGGCATCGCCAAGTTCACCGGTGTCGCCACCGTCGACGGTGAAGTGGTCTGTACTGCCGAACTGATGTGCGCCAAGCGCGAGGTATAACCGTGATCGATCAGACTGCCATCATCCACGACACCGCCATCGTCCATGAGTCTGCCGTCATCGGCAAAGGGGTTGAAATCGGCCCCTTCACCGTCATCGGCGCCGAGGTCGAAATCGGTGACAACACCTGGGTGAGCTCCCACGTGGTGATCAAGGGCCCGACCAAGATCGGTCGCGGCAACAAGATCTTCCAGCACACCTCCATCGGTGAGGATTGCCAGGACAAGAAGTACGCCGGCGAGCGCACCTTCCTCGAGATCGGCGACAACAACGTGTTTCGCGAGAACTGCACCGTGCACCGCGGCACCACCCAGGACCAGAGCCTGACCAAGGTGGGTAGCGGCAACCTGTTCATGGTCAACGTTCACGTGGCCCACGACTGCATCATCGGTGACAACTGCATCTTCGCCAACAACGCCACCCTGGCGGGCCATGTGCACATCGGTGACTTCGTGATCTTCGGCGGTCTGTCTGCCATTCACCAGTTCGGCCGCGTCGGCTCCCACGCCTTCGTCGGTGGCTGCGCTGCCCTGAACAAGGACGTGCCGCCCTACGTGATGGCCGCCGGCAACTACGCCAAGCCGTTCGGGGTCAACTCCGAAGGCCTGCGTCGTCGTGGCTTCAGCGCCGAGGCGATCTCCGCCGTCAAGCGCGCCTACAAGGAGATCTTCCGCTCCGGCAAGACCATTGAAGAGGTGTTGCCCGTGCTGAGCGAGATGGCCCAGAGCGAACCTGCCATCCAGCTCTATGTGGATTTCCTCAAGGACAACGAGCGCGGGATCATCCGTGCCTGATCCCATTCGCATCGGCATCGTCGCCGGAGAGACCTCCGGCGACATCCTGGCCGCAGGGCTGGTGCGCGAACTGCAAGCCCGCTACCCGGATGCGCAGTTCGAAGGGATCGCCGGGCCGCGGATGCAGGCTCTCGGCGTGAAGGCGCTGTTCGAGATGGAGGAGCTCTCCGTCATGGGCATCACCGAGGTGCTGGGCCGTCTGCCCCGCATCCTCCAGGTACGCCGCGAACTGCTGCGCCACTTCATCGCCAATCCCCCCGACATCTTCGTCGGTGTGGATGCACCGGATTTCAATATCGGGGTGGAGCTGAAACTGCGCCGCGCCGGTATCAAGACGGTCCACTATGTCAGCCCCTCCGTCTGGGCCTGGCGTCAGGGCCGCATTCACAAGATCAAGGCCGCCACCGACATGGTGCTCGCCTTCCTGCCGTTCGAGAAAGCCTTCTACGACCGTTTCGATGCCCCCTGTCGCTTCGTCGGCCACACCATGGCGGACGACATTCCGCTGGTGCCGGATCAAGGGGCGGTGCGCGAGGCCCTCGGCATCGATCCCGCCCGTCGCTGGCTGGCGGTACTGCCGGGGAGTCGCACGGCGGAAGTGGGCTTCATGGCGCCGGTCTTCCTCGAGGCGTGCAAGCACCTGACGGTGCACAACCCGGATCTCGGTTTCATCGTGCCTCTGGTCAACCAGAAACGGCGCGAGCAGTTCCTCGCCATCAAGGCCGAGGTGGCCCCGGAGCTAGACATGGTGCTGCTGGACGGTCAGGGCCGCGAGGCCATGATTGCCGCCGACGTGGTGATGCTCGCCTCCGGCACCGCGGCCCTCGAGGCCATGCTGGTGAAAAAGCCCATGGTGGTGGGTTACAAGCTCAAACCCTTCAGCTACTTGCTGGCCCAGTGGCTGGTGAAGACGGATTATGTCTCCCTGCCGAACTTGCTGGCGGACAAGATGCTGGTGCCCGAGCTCATCCAGCACGAGTGCACCCCGGCCAACCTGGTGGAAGAGGTGAGCAAGCTGCTGGACCATGACAACAGCGAGCTCATCGCCACCTTCACCCGGTTGCACGAGAAGATCCGCTGCAATGCGGATGTGCAGGCAGCGGAAGCGGTTGCCGTGCTGCTGGAACGCTAGTGGGCTCTGCCTGTGTGTCAGGCGTGATGTTGTGCTGATACTGGCCCTGCGGGGCCGGTTTTGATTCAAGGCTATGAGATGACGATCGATATTCCCGAAGACAAGCTGATTGCCGGGGTGGACGAGGTGGGTCGCGGCCCCCTGGTGGGTGACGTGGTCACCGCCGCGGTGATCCTGGATCCTGCCAATCCCATCCTTGGCCTCGCCGATTCCAAGAAACTCTCCGAGAAGAAGCGGCTCGCCCTGTTTGGCGAGATCAAAGAGAAGGCGCTGGCCTATGCCATCGGCCGCGCCAGCCCGGCGGAAATCGACGAGCTCAACATCCTGCACGCCACCATGCTGGCGATGCAGCGCGCCGTGGCGGGGCTCAAGGTGACGCCCGAGCTGGTCTTCATCGACGGCAACCGCTGCCCCAGATTGCCGATGGAGGTCCGCGCCGTGGTCAAGGGGGACAGCCTGGTGGCCGCCATCAGCGCCGCCTCCATCCTCGCCAAGGTGACCCGGGACGCCGAGATGACCGAGCTGGACAGCCGCCATCCCGAGTACGGTTTCGCCCGCCACAAGGGCTACCCGACGGCGGAGCACCTCGCCATTCTGGCCGAACGGGGCCCGCTGCCCGAATACCGTCAGAGCTTCAAGCCGGTGCGCCGCGCCCTGGGGATCGAATAACCGATGCCGATCTGTCTGAACGATTTCTGCTTGCGCAATGAGAGGGCGTGACCATGGCTGATCCCCGTTTCATCCACCTGAGGGTGCATTCCGACTTCTCCATGGTCGACGGCCTGCAGAAGATCGGTCCCATCGTCTCCGCAGCCGCCGCCAACAACATGCCGGCCCTGGCCCTGACGGACCAGATGAACATGTGCGGCCTGGTGCGCTTCTACGGCTCTGCCCACGGCAAGGGGATCAAGCCCCTGGTCGGGGCGGATTTCTGGGTGCAGAGCGACGAGCTTGGGGACGAGCAGTTTCGCCTCACCCTGCTCGCCATGGACAACGACGGCTACCAGAACATCACCCTGCTCATCTCCCGCGGCTATCAGCGCGGCCATGTGCAGGGGCGCCCCGTCATCGACAAGGCCTGGCTTGGCGAACATGCCAAGGGGGTGATCGTCCTCTCCGGCGGGCGCGAGGGGGATGTGGGCAAGTTCCTGCTCAAGGGCAACCGCCAGATGGTGGAGCATTGCCTCGCCTTCTACCAGACCCACTTCCCGGATGCCTACTACCTGGAGCTGCTGCGTACCGGCCGCCCGGACGAGGAGGTCTACCTCCACATGGCGGTGGCCATTGCCACCGAGTTCGAACTGCCGGTGGTTGCCACCAACGAGGTGGTGTTCCTCACCGCCGATGACTTCGATGCCCACGAGATCCGGGTCGCCATCCACGACGGCTACACCCTGATGGACAAGCGCCGACCGCGCCGCTACAGCCCCCAGCAGTACCTGCGCAGTCAGGAGGAGATGGCGGAGCTGTTTGCCGACATCCCGGAAGCCCTGGAAAACACGGTGGAGATCGCCAAGCGTTGCAACGTGACGGTGCGCCTTGGCGAGTATTTCCTGCCCAATTTCCCCACCGGCGACATGACCACCGAGGACTTCCTGGTCATGAAGTCGAAGGAAGGGCTGGAGGAGCGGCTCGAATTCCTGTTCCCGGATCCGGCGGTGCGGGCCGAGCGTCGTCCCGAGTATGACGAGCGTCTCGACATCGAGCTCAAAGTGATCAACCAGATGGGCTTCCCGGGTTACTTCCTCATCGTGATGGAGTTTATCCAGTGGTCCAAGGACAACGGCATCCCCGTTGGTCCGGGCCGGGGCTCGGGGGCGGGGTCGCTGGTGGCCTATGCCCTCAAGATCACCGATCTCGATCCGCTGGAATTTGACCTGCTGTTCGAACGTTTCCTGAACCCCGAGCGGGTCTCCATGCCCGACTTCGACGTCGACTTCTGCATGGACAGGCGCGACGAGGTGATCGATCACGTCTCCGAGATGTATGGCCGGGAGGCGGTATCCCAGATCATCACCTTCGGCAGCATGGCAGCCAAGGCGGTGGTGCGGGACGTTGGCCGGGTGCTGGGCCACGCCTACGGCTTTGTCGATCGCATCTCCAAGCTGATCCCGCCCGACCCCGGCATGACCCTCGCCAAGGCGTTCGAAGCCGAGCCCAAGTTGCCGGAGCTCTACGAGCAGGACGAGGAGGTCAAGGACCTCATCGACATGGCCCGCCGCCTGGAAGGGGTGGTGCGCAACGCCGGCAAGCACGCCGGTGGCGTGGTGATCGCGCCTACCAAGATCACCGACTTTGCGCCGCTCTATTGCGACGACGAGGGGCATCACCCGGTCACCCAGTTCGACAAGAACGACGTGGAGTATGCCGGGCTGGTGAAGTTCGACTTCCTGGGGCTGCGCACCCTCACCATCATCGATTGGGCCCTTGGCATGATAAACCCCCGTCTTGCCAAAGAGGGCAAGCCGCCGGTGGACATCGCCGCCATCCCCATCGACGACAAGAAGTCGTTCGCCCTCTTGCAGCGTTTCGAGACCACGGCGGTGTTCCAGCTCGAATCCCGCGGCATGAAGGACCTTATCAAGCGGCTGCAGCCCGACTGCTTCGAAGACATGATCGCGCTGGTGGCCCTGTTCCGCCCGGGCCCGCTCCAGTCGGGCATGGTGGACAACTTCATCGAGCGCAAGCACGGCAAGGAGGCCATCTCCTACCCGGACGAGAAGTGGCAGCACGAAAGCCTCAAACCCATACTCGAGCCCACCTACGGCATCATCCTCTACCAGGAGCAGGTGATGCAGATCGCCCAGACCCTGGCGGGGTATACCCTGGGTGGCGCGGACATGCTGCGCCGGGCCATGGGCAAGAAAAAACCCGAAGAGATGGCCAAGCAGCGGGCGGGCTTCGAGGAGGGGGCGGTCAAGAACGGCGTCGACGGCGAACTGGCGATGAAGATCTTCGATCTGGTGGAGAAGTTTGCGGGCTACGGCTTCAACAAGTCCCACTCCGCTGCCTATGCGCTGGTCTCCTACCAGACCCTCTGGCTCAAGACCCACTTCCCGGCGGAGTTCATGGCGGCGGTCATGACCGCCGACATGGACAACACCGACAAGATAGTGACCCTGGTGGACGAGTGTCAGCGCATGGGGCTGACCGTGATACCGCCGGACGTCAACACCGGTCGCTATCGCTTCAGCGTCAACGAGGACGGCCACATCGTCTACGGTATCGGCGCGGTGAAGGGAGTAGGGGAAGGGCCCATCGAGGCGATCCTGGAGGCGCGGGATCGGGACGGTCCGTTCCGCGACCTGTTCGACTTCTGCAACCGGGTGGACATCAAGAAGCTCAACAAGCGGGTGATGGAGAAGCTCATCCTCTCCGGCGCCATGGACAGGCTCGGCCCCCACCGCGCCGCCCTGATGGCGACCCTGGAGGAGGCGATGCGCGCAGCCGAGCAGCACGCCAAGGCCCAGGCGGTGGGGCAGGTCGACATGTTCGGCGTGCTCACGGAGGAGATCGACGACGTCAAGAAGGCGTTCGCCAACGTGCCGCACTGGCCCGACAAGGTGTGGCTGGAAGGGGAGCGCGAGACCCTGGGGCTCTACCTCACCGGTCACCCCATCAACCAGTACAGCAGCGAGCTGCGGCGCTACACCTCGGGCCGACTGTGCGATCTGCATCCCACCTCCCGCGATACCGTGACCACGGCGGCGGGGTTGGTGATCGCGGCGCGCAGCATGGTGACCAAGCGCGGCAACAAGATGGGGATCTTCACTCTGGACGACAGATCCGGCCGTCTGGATGTGACCCTTTTCAGTGAAGCGCTGGAAAAATACGAAGAATTGATGCAAAAAGACCGTATTTTAGTGGTTTCTGGACAGGTCAGCTTTGATGACTTCTCCGGTGGCCTTAAAATGTCGGCCCGCGAATTGCTGGATATCAACGATGCGAGGGAGCGTTTTGCCAGGGCAATCCGCATCTCCCTCGATGAACAACGCATTGACGAGCGCTTTTTCCCGCGTTTGTGCGAGATTTTGGAGCCCGCCCGTGCCGGAGTCTGTCCGGTTCAGGTAAACTATCGTCGCCCCGGTTCCCGGGTGCGATTGACGCTCGGTACCGAGTGGCGGGTGACGCCCACCGATCAACTGATAGATGACTTGCGAGTCCTGCTTGGACGAGAGCGGGTTGAATTGGTTTTTGATTAGAGGATCTATTGTCCCTATGAGTCTTTTTCTGGATTTTGAACAGCCGATCGCCGAGTTGCAGGCACAGATCGATGAACTGCGCCATGTGAGCGAGCACAACAGTGCCGTGGATCTCAGCGAAGACATTCGCCGGCTGGAGAAGAAAAACGAAGAGCTGACCAAGAAGATCTTCGGCGATCTGGGTGCCTGGCAGGTATCCCAGATGGCACGTCATCCCCAGCGCCCCTACACCCTCGACTACATCGAGCAGATCTTCACCGATTTCGACGAACTGGCCGGGGATCGCGCCTATGCCGATGACAAGGCCATTGTCGGCGGCATCGCCCGTCTCGACGGCGAGCCCGTGATGATCATCGGTCACCAGAAGGGGCGCGAGACCAAGGAGAAGATCAAGCGCAACTTCGGCATGCCGCGCCCGGAAGGGTACCGCAAGGCCCTGCGCCTGATGGAGATGGCCGAGCGCTTCAAGATGCCGATCATCACCTTCATCGACACCCCGGGTGCCTACCCCGGCGTGGGTGCCGAGGAGCGTGGCCAGTCCGAAGCCATCGCCCGCAACCTGAAAGTCATGGCCGGCCTGACCGTGCCGGTGGTCTGCACCGTGATCGGTGAAGGCGGCTCCGGCGGCGCTCTCGCCATCGGCGTGGGTGATCGGGTCAACATGCTGCAGTACTCCACCTACTCCGTCATCTCCCCGGAAGGGTGCGCCTCCATCCTCTGGAAGAGCGCCGAGAAGGCCTCGGTGGCGGCGGATGCCATGGGCATCACCGCCCAGCGCCTGAAGGAGCTAAAGCTCATCGACAACATCGTCGAGGAGCCCCTCGGCGGTGCCCACCGCGACGTGGAGAAGATGGCCAAGCACCTGAAAGCGCGCATCAAGCAGGATCTGGATGCCCTGCGCCCCCTCGACAGCGAGCAACTGCTGGAGCAGCGCTACCAGCGTCTGCTGGGTTACGGCTACTGCTGATCTGCCGCTTCCAATAAAAAGTCCCCGCATGCGGGGACTTTTTTTATGGGCGACGTTTGTGGGGGACGCCGGGGCGGGCCTCAGGGGGCGGTCAGCGCCCGTTGCATGGGGACGGAAGCACGCCCTCCGGCAGGGCTCAGGGCCCGCCACTCCCGCCACAGCAGCCAGCACAGGGGGGGCGTCAGCAGCAGCACGGTGGCGGGCTGGGCCATCAAGACCCCGTCGCGCCCCCACCAGAGGGGCAGCAGGAAGATGAGGGGCAGCAGCAGCACCGTCTTGGCCACGGAGATGACGAGGGCCTGGCGGGTGCGGGCCATGGCCTGCAACAGCACGATGCCGAACATGACGATTCCCTCCAGGGGCAGGGCAGCGAGGTTGAGGGTCAGGCTGCTGATGGCGGCGGCGAGCAGCTCTGCATCCTGATCCCCGGTGTAGAGCATGGCGACCGGCTGCGGCAGCAGCTGGACAATCAGCCAGACCCCCAGGCCATAGACCAGGGTGATCTTGAGACCCATCGCCATCAGGAACTGGAGGTCGCGATGGCGCCCGGCCCCCGCTGCCTGGCTCACCAGGGGCTGGATGCCAAATGCCAGTCCCTGCAGGATGACGATGAAGACCGCCTCCGTGTACCCCGCCACGGTGAAGCCCGCCAGATCCTTGACCGTGCCGTGCACCATCAGCTGGCTGTTGTGCAGCAGCAACAGCAGCCCCAGATTGAACTGGGCGATGAGGCTCGGCAGCCCGGTGAAGAGCAGGCCGGGCATGGCCGGGAAGCGGGGCACCAGCTGGCGCCAGGTCAGCCGCAACCGGGCGTGGCGGGTGAAGAAGTACCCCAGGCCGAGCAGGCTGACCATGGCCTCCGAGAGGAGGGTGGCCTGGGCCGTGCCGGTGAGGCCGAGCCCGAGCCGGCCCACCATGATGTAGTTGAGCAGGATGTTGAGGAGGGCGCCGCCGCTCACCAGTACCATGGCGAGGCGAGGGCGGCCGTCGTTGCGAAGCAGGTAGGGCACCGCCAGGTTGCTGGCGAGCAGCAGGGTGCCACCGCCAATCCAGGTGAGGTAGTCGCTGGCCTGCTGCCAGGTGTCGGTGCCGGGGGCCATTCCCAGGGCCTGCAGGATATCGGTGTGCCAGTGGTGCAGCAGCAGCGGCGCTACCGTGCCCAGGATCAGCAGCAGCCAGAGGGCGCTGACCAGAGCCTGGCGGGCCAGAGCGAGGTTCCTGGCGCCCTGCTGGAAGGAGATGGCGGTGGCGGCCCCCATGGCGATCATGGCGGCAAGGCCGATGAGCACCATGATGACCGGATAGACCAGGTTGATGCCGGCAAGGCCGGCGGCCCCCACGTAGTGGCCGACGAAGATGCCGTCCACCAGGTAGTAGGCGCCGGAGACCAGCATGGCCATGACGGAGGGGAGGGCATAGCCCCAGAAACGGCGGGCCATGGCCCGTTGACGCAGACGGAAGTAGGCGGACATATCTGTACTCGGGAAAAGGGCCGGAATCGAGCAGACAGTCTAGTTTCTTATGGATTAATTGATAATCAGGCTTTCATTTGATGAATTGCTGAATACAGCTCATCAATCAACGGATCCTGTGATACTCCTTCAGCATGTCGATCAGGGCTCGCAGCCCTTGCCCCAGCTGGTGCCGGCCCGGATAGAAGAGGTTGAACCCGGCAAAGCTGGGGCTCCAGTCATCCAGTACGCTCACCAGCCGCCCCGATGCCAGGGCGTCGAACACCTCCCCTTCATGGCAGTAGGCGAGCCCGAGCCCCGCCTCGGCCGCCCCCAGGTAGAGCGCGGGCGTGCTGGTGGTGAGCGGGCCCGTCACTTCGATCTCCAGCAGTTCCCCCTCGGCGGCAAAGGCCCAGCGATAGTGGTGATGGGGCGTGAGCCGATAACCGATGCAGTCGTGCTGGCGCAGATCCGAGGGGTGGCGAGGGGTGCCACGCCGTGCCAGATAGTCGGGGGAGCCCACCACCAGATAGCGCTGCTGCGGGCCCAGGGGAACCGAGATCATCTCCTGGGGCAGCAGGTCGCCGTAAAAGAGGGCGGCGTCGTAGCCATCCTCGATGAGGCGGGGCATCAGCTCCAGTTCCTCCACCTCCACCTGCATGCGCGGGTAGCGCACCAGATAGTCGATGAGCACCGGGGCCAGCACCTCCTGGATGGCGGCTCGCGGGGCACAGAGCCTGAGCCTGCCCACGGGTTCGCCCGCGTGGCGCGTCAGCTCCGCCAGCGCCGCCTCCAGTTGCCCCAGGGTTGGCAGCACCTGGGCCAGCAGCCGTTCGCCCGCCTCGGTCGGCACCACGGCCCGGGTGCTGCGATTGAGCAGCCTGACGGCCAGGCGACTCTCCAGCCCTTTGAGGGCATGACTCAGGGCCGAGGCGGAGACCCCGAGCTCGAGGGCGGCCTTGCTGAAACTGCGGTGACGGGCGACGGCGGCAAACACGGCCAGCTCGGCGAGATCGGTGCGGGAGAGGGTCATGGTCGGTACGCAGAAAAGGGGCGGACACAAAGGGTACGCCATGGGGCGACGGGAGACAATCGGGGGGCAATGAGGGGGTTGTGACGAAATTGTTGCGCATTTCAAGGGTGAGGTGGGTCACACTGAAAAGTTTATATGTTAAAAAAAAATCGCAATATGGCGATTCAAGTGTGATCTGAAGCGACGGAAAGGCGATTCCAATCAAACTTTGGTTGATTAATTCAAAAAAACGCTGTGATTAATAGGGCCTTTTAACTAGAGTCATCTCATCGGATGAGGTGAGCGTTATCCCGTTGTTAACGAGCGAGCACGATCCCCTCTGTATTACGACTCCCCGCCCGTGTTTGTTGCAATCAGGTTGCCACAGGGAGTGGCGGCCGGATGGCCGGGGCGGAGGAACAAACAGGACGAATAGCTGGAGTTCCAGGGAAAGGAACCGGGCCCAGGCCCACTGACAAGTTAAGATCCCACTTTCCTTGATGACAGGAACACCCCTATGTCTGACATGAACATTGCAGTTGAAGGCAGCTTGAGCAAAGCCTCCTCCCGTGGCATCAACAAGGCCGACGTGGTCTGGATGCTGGGTCTGTACGGTACCGCCATCGGCGCCGGTGTCCTCTTCCTGCCGATCAATGCCGGTGTCGGTGGCCTGTGGCCGCTGGTCGCCATGCTGATCCTGGCCCTGCCGCTGACCTTCTTCGCCCACCGTGGCCTGACCCGCTTCGTGCTGTCCGGCTCCACCCGTGACGGCGACATCACCGAGGTGGTGGAAGAGCACTTCGGCAAGACCGCAGGCAAGTTCATCACCCTGCTCTACTTCTTCGCCATCTACCCCATCCTGCTGATGTACTCCGTGGCCATCACCAACACCGTCGAGAGCCTGATGGTGCACCAGCTGGGCATGACGGCACCTCCCCGTGCCATCCTCTCCCTGGTGCTGATCCTGGGTCTGATGGCGATCGTTCGCCTGGGCGGCCAGGTCATCGTCAAGGCGATGAGCGTGCTGGTCTTCCCGTTCGTGATCACCCTGATGGGCCTGGCGCTCTACCTGATCCCGCACTGGAACGGTGCCATCATCACCGAAGCCCCTGCGCTGGGTGAGGCCTTCAATGGCGACTTCATCAAGACCCTGTGGCTGGCCATCCCGGTGATGGTGTTCTCCTTCAACCACTCCCCGATCATCTCCTCCTTCGCGGTGGACAACAAAGGCCGCTACGGCGCCAACGCCGAGAAGAAGTGCAGCAACATCCTGCTGGGCGCCCACGTCATGATGGTGATGACGGTAATGTTCTTCGTGTTCAGCTGCGTGCTGAGCCTCTCCCCGGCTGACCTGGCGGCGGCCAAGGAGCAGAACATCTCCATCCTCTCCTACCTGGCCAACCACTTCGACAACCCGGTGATCGCCACCGTGGCACCGCTCATCGCCATGGTTGCCATCAGCAAGTCCTTCCTGGGTCACTACCTGGGTGCGCAAGAGGGCATGAACGGCCTGATGGCCAAGTCCCTGCGCGAGAAGGGCAAGAACGTCGACGTCAAGCAGCTGAACAAGGTGACCGCGGTCTTCATGATCCTGACCACCTGGGCCGTGGCCACCATCAACCCGAGCATCCTCGGCATGATTGAAGATCTGGGCGGCCCCATCATCGCCATGCTGCTCTTCCTGATGCCGATGTACGCCATCGCCAAGGTACCGGCCATGCGCAAATATGCCGGCAACCTCAGCAACGGCTTCGTCACCCTCATCGGCCTCATCGCCATGTCCGGCATCATCTACAAGCTGATTGCCTGATGACAGCGTTCATCCCTGTGAGAAAGCCGCCCCCCGGGGCGGTTTTTTTATGGGCACAAATGCTTAACAAAGCGGTGGTGGCGGCCTAACATGGCGGGATGTTTTTCTAGACGGGACAACAGGATATGTCTGGGTTGAAAAAGGATCTCGGGCTCTGGCAGGGGATGGGGCTGCTCGCCACCTCCCTGCTCGGTACCGGGATCTTCGTGGTACCAGCCACCGCCGCCTCGCTGGCGGGAGGGGCGTCGCTGTGGGCCTGGTTGCTGCTGATTGCTCTGGTGCTGCCCATCGCCTTTACCTTCGCCCGCCTTGGGCGGCGATATCCCCACGCGGGTGGCGCCCCCCATCTGATTGGCCTCGCCTTTGGCAACGGCGCCGAGCGCTTCTCTGCTTTCCTGTTTCTGGCGGTGCTGCCGGTGGGCCTGCCTGCCGCCCTCACCATCGCCGCCGGTTTCTGGCACGCCCTGTTCGACATGGGGGAGTGGACCCTCTGGGGCATCCAGCTGCTCACCCTGCTCGGGGTCTTTCTGCTGGGGCTGCGGGGGGCGCGCTCCTCCGGCAATCTGCAACTGCTCATTGCCCTGGCTATCCTGGGGCTCACCCTGCTCATCTGGTTCAAGGGGGATCTCAGCTGGCGCGATGCCGCCCAGCCTCTGCCAACGGCGAGCGAGTGGCCCGCCATGGGATCGGCGCTGGCGGTGATGTTCTGGTGCTTCGTGGGGCTCGAGGCCTTCGCTCACATGGGGGAGGAGTTCAAGCGGCCAGAGCGGGACTACCCCCTTGCCCTGTTGGGGGGCGTGCTGCTGGCGGGGCTCATCTACTGGGTGCACTCGCTGGTGGTGCTCAAATATGACCTCTACGGGGACGAGGCGACCAATGCCATCGCCATTCCGGCCCTGCTCTCCCTGCTGTTCGGCCCCACCGCCAAGTGGCTGGTGGCGGTGCTGGGCTATCTCTCCTGCTTCGCCAGCATCAACATCTACCTGCAAGGTTTTGCGCGCCTTATCTGGAGCATGGCGCGGGAGGGTAAACTGCCGGTCTCCCTCTCTCGCCTCTCGGCCCGGGGCGCTCCCCTGCATGCCCTTGCCTGGGTGCTCGCCATCTGTTTCGTCTCCATCACCCTGATCCTCTGGCTGCGTCTGCCCCTTGATGCGCTGATCCGCTACGCCAACGGCAACTTCGTGCTGGTCTATCTGCTCTGCATGGCGGCGGGCTGGCGCTTGCTGTCGGGGACCGGCAAGGGGTTGGCGGGCCTCAGCGTGCTGCTCTGCACCCTGGTGCTGCTGGCCCTCGCCACCCAGGTGCTCTATGCCCTTGTGCTGAGCCTGGGGTATGGCGGCTTCTCCCTGTGGCGGCGCAGACGCCGCCGCTCGGCGTCCGATGAGGGTGTCTGCGCCATCAAGTAACTCCCGAAAAAAAGCCCCGCAGCGCGGGGCTTGTTGTTGCGGGTCACAGGCTGGCGGGCAGGTCGCTGCGCAAGATGGCGTAGTGGCGCAGGGAGATGAAGCCATCCCCCTTGCGCTCGCACTCCCGCGCCGTGCCCTCGTAGTGAAAACCGGCCCGCTCCAGCAGGCAGGCGGAGGGGCGGTTGGGCTCCTCCACCACTGCCAGCAGCCGGTGCAGGTCGGTGGTGCGGTAAGTGAGCGGGAGCCAGAGTTGCAGCGCCGCGCTCATCACCCCCTTGCCCCAGTGTTCGGGATAGAGCCAGTAGCCCAGCTCGGCACACCGGTGAGTCGGGTCGGCATCGTTGTAGCCGATGGCCCCCTGCGGCTCGCCCGAGAGTCGGTCGCGAATGAGATGCCAGGCGCCACGGCCGGTGCGGGTCAGCTCGGCATACCAATTCATCTGTGCCCGGCATGCCGCCAGGCTGTCGTAGCTGACGCCGTAGTAGGCGACGATCCGGGGATCGGAGAGGCCGCGGAAGATATGGGGCAGATCGGTGTCGGTGACGGGATCCAGCCTGATGTGGGGTGGTGCTGATGTCATGATGACTCCTTGCGGCCAGCCGTGGCTGGCCGCGTGTGTTGCGTAACAAGAGATGGATGATCCGGGCTGGCGTCAGGCAAACCCGAGCCGCTCGGCCAGGCGCGCCAGCTCGTCACGCCATTGCTGCTGCAGGCGCGGGGTCTGGTGCCTGGGCTTGCGGGCCAAATCGGCGGCGAGCAGGGCATCGAGCTCATACCAGCGCGCCAGCAGCGCCTCTTCGTCATCCCCCGTGGCGGCCGCAGTCTGCGGGTCACCTGATTGAGCCGGGCTGCCCGCCTGCAGCAAGGGGGCATCGCCCAGCAGCTCGGCATAGGCCCGTTCGGCACAGTGGGCCTCCTGGATGCGCCCGTCCTTTATCAGCCAGAAGCGGTTGCAACTGCGCTCGATCAGCTCCCGGTCGTGGGAGACCAGCAGCACACCCCCCGGGAAGGCGGCAATGGCGTCGGCCAGCTCCTCCTTGCCCGCCAGATCCAGGTGATTGGTGGGTTCGTCGAGCCAGATCATGTGGTGGCTGCCGAGGGACAGGGCGAGGAACAGCAACCGTGCCCGCTCGCCCCCGCTCAGGGTGTGCACCTGCTGGCCGTGGCGGACATAGGGGAAGCCCGCCCGGATCAGCGCCTGTCGCCGCGTCACCTCAGGCAGAGGGGCCAGGGGGTACAGCGCGTCGCTCAGGGTGGCGTCGTCAGCCAGCTGCTGCAGGGACTGATCGTAATAGGCGATGCTCGCGCCGGGGTGGCAGTACCAGCCCGCCTGCAGGCTCTGCGCGGCCAGTTCGCGCCAGCACTGGCGCAGCAGGGAGGACTTGCCGGTGCCGTTGGCACCGAGCAGGGCGACCCTGTCTCCCGCCCGCAGCCAGAGCCCCTCGGCACGCAGCAGCGGCGGCAGTGCCGGTGCCGGCGATACGTCGAGGGCCTCCAGCCGCAGCAGGGTGTCGGCGGGCAGGCTCACTCCGCGCAGCTCGAGCCGCCAGGGGGCCAGCGCCGCCACCTGGCTCTGCTCCTCCTGCAGGCGGGCGATGCGTTTTTCCATGGACTTGGCCTGGCGCACCAGCTTCTCGTTGTCATGCTCCCGCCCCCAGATGGCGAGGCGCTTGCTGCTGGCGCTCAGGCGGTCTATCTCCTTTTGCTCGTCCGCCCGGCGCAGGCGGGCCTGCTCATCCTCGGCAGCCAGCGCCGCCCTGGCCTGGCTGCAGGGCAGGGCGAAGCGGTGCAACTGGCCGTCTCGCAGGATCAGGGTCTGATCCGTGACGCTGTCCAGCAGGCGAGCGTCGTGGGAAACCAGCACGAAGGCGCCGCGCCAGCCCAGCAGAAACTGCTCGAGCCAGAGCAGGGCGGGCAAGTCCAGGTGGTTGCTGGGCTCATCGAGCAGCAGCAGGTTGGGTTGACGCAGCAGGGCGCGCCCTATCTGCAGCCGGCTGTGCTGGCCACCGCTCAGTGCACTGACCGGCAATGTGGCCTGGGCCTCCAGCTGCAGTTCGGCCAGCAGCTTGTCCACCTGCCATTCGGCGGCGGGGTCGTTGCCCAGTGCATCCAGCAGCACGGCGCGGGTGCTGAGGGTGGAAAGCCCGGCGGGCAGTTGCTGGGCCACGAACTCGCAGCGGCAGGCGGCGGCCTGCACGACCCGGCCGGCCTGGGGCGTGCGCTCGCCCGCCAGCAGCGCGAGCAATGTGCTCTTGCCGCAGCCGTTGGCGCCAATCAGGCCGAGTCGGTCGCCTGCGCGAATGCCGAGTTCGAGGTGATCAAATAAGGGAAGGTGCCCCGCACTCATCTGCAGGGAATGGGTACTCATCAGGGTTGTCATGCTCTTGCTCTCTTAAATCGCGGGATGGGAAATCCCTGTCATCAGGAGCGCTGGCGACAACGGCAGAGTCGAGAAAGGTCTCGGTATGGAAGGGAGTCGGCTTTGCTCGAACCCGCTATCGCAGCGCGATGGTATGCAGGCAAGAGCACTTGAATGTGCCGAACAGGCGAGCCGAGAACATCGGACACGCTTGGATAACCATTTTTTACCTCCTTGTGTTTCGTGATGGCACGGTGCGGCGATTATAGGCACAGAAAAAAACAGTCGTCTATCCGCCCTGTGGGGGCCGTGGGCACCGCATCGGGAGGTGCGGGGTAAAAAACGCCCCGTGATACGGGGCGTGGGGGGTCAGTCGCGGGGAGTCTTGAGGGCCTCAATCACATCGTCACTGGGGGCCAGTCCCTCCACGTGGTTGAAGCTCTCCAGCCCCTCCTGGGGATTGATGGTGAGGGCGTCGGCGCTCAGGTAGCTGCCGCTGCCGGCGCTCTCCACCACGACGATGACTTCAGGCTGCTTGTCGCCGTTGAGATCCAGCAGCTTGAGCTCCTTGATGCTGCCATCGCGCGGCAGCACCTTGCCGTCGATGAACTGATCCAGCGGAAACTGGGGGTTGGCACCGGAGTAGAAGCGCACGTCGTAGCTGCCGGTGGAGGCAGGCTCGCCGCGCCCTTCGCTGACGGTCACCACCTGGCCGGAGGGGAGTGTCAGCTGTTTGAAGAAGCCGTCCGCCGCCTGGCTGGCGAGGGGCAGGGTGAGCAGGCCGAGAGTAAGGAATAAGGCTTTCATGGAGAGGACCCTTGTTGCTGCTTGTGTGTCTGTGACGGGCAGGGGACGCTTCCCTGCCACGTCGGAAGCGGGCAGGGGGCCGCTGGTCGGCCGCCCCCTGCCCGGGTTGTCATCACCATATCTTGACCCGTTTGGCCGGGTCCAGATAGAGCTTGTCGTCGGGCTGGATCTTGAATGCCTCGTAGAAGGCGGGGATGTTCGGTACCACGCCGTTGACCCGGTATTCCGGCGGCGAGTGGGGATCCGAGGCGAGCAGCATCTGCATCAGCTCGGGGCGATACATGCCCTTCCACACTTGGGCCCAGCCGAGGAAGAAGCGCTGCTCGCCGGTAAAACCGTCCAGCACCGGGGCCTCCTTGCCATCCAGGGAGAGCAGGTAGGCCTTGTGGGCGATGGTGAGGCCGCCGAGATCGCCGATGTTCTCCCCCAGGGTAAACTGGCCGTTGACGTACTGGCCCTTGATGGGCTCGAAGCGGTTGTACTGGGCCACCAGCCGGCTGGTGCGGAAGCGAAACTCCTTGAGATCCGCCGGCGTCCACCAGTCGCGCATCACGCCGTCACCGTCGGATTTGGCCCCCTGATCATCAAAACCGTGGCCCATCTCGTGGCCGATCACCCCGCCGATGGCGCCGTAGTTGACTGCATCGTCCGCCGTCATGTCGAAGAAGGGGGGCTGCAAAATGGCGGCCGGGAAGACGATCTCGTTGTTGCTCGGGTTGTAGTAGGCGTTCACAGTCTGGGGCGACATGTGCCACTCGTCCCGATCGACCGGCTTGCCGAGGCGCGCCAGGTTGTCGGCGTATTCGAAGGCGCGGGCCCGCTGCAGGTTGCCCACCAGATCGTCGGGGCGAATGGTGATGGCGCTGTAGTCCTTCCACTTGTCCGGGTAGCCGATCTTGGGTCTGAACTTGGCGAGCTTCTCGAGGGCCTGGGTCTTGGTGGCCGGGGACATCCAGTCCAGCTCCTGGATGCTCTGGCCGTAGGCGGTGCGCAGGTTCTCCACCAGCTGCTCCATACGGGCCTTGGCCGCTGGCGGGAAGTAGCGCTCGACATAGAGCTTGCCCACCGCCTCCCCAAGATTGTTGTCCAGCACCCCGAGGGCCCGCTCCCAGGGGGCGCGCTGCTTGGGCGTGCCGCTAAGAGCGGTGCCGAAGAAGGCAAAATTCTGGGCATCGGTCTGGCTGTCGAGGTAGGGGGCGTAATCGGTGATGAGCTGCCACTTGAGGTAGGCCTGCCAGTCAGCGACCGGGGTCTGCTGCATCACCTCGTTCAGGGCCGAGAGATAGGTGGGCTGGCCGATGACCAGGCTCTGCTGCCCCGCAAGGCCGGCCTGGGCCAGGTAGGCGTCCCAGTCGATGGCGGGGGCGAGGCGCCCCAGCTCGCTCACCGGTCCCTTGTTGTAGTTCTTCTCTCTGTCTCGCAGGGCCACGTTGTCCCACTGGATCTGGGCGAGCCTGGTCTCGAGGGCCAGGATGCGTTTCGCTTTGGCCTGGGCATCCGTCTCACCGAAGCGGGTCAGCATGGCGGCGATGTGCTGCTCGTACTTGTGCAGCAGCGCCTGGCTGCTGGGGTCGCGCTTGAGGTAGTAGTCCCGATCCGGCAGGCCGAGGCCGGCCTGGTAGAGGTAGACGGCATAGCTGTCAGGGGCCTTGGCGTCGGCGTCAATCCAGAAACTGAAGGGGGAGCCGCCCCCGGTGCGGGCGCTCTGGGCGAAGGCGCGGGCGAGATCCTGCGGCGTGCTGATCTGCTCTATCTCGCTCAGCATCGGCAGCAGGGGCGTGGTGCCCTTGGCGTTGCGGGCGGCCTGATCCAGATAGCTCTGGTAGAGGTCGTGGATCTGCTGGGCAGGGGTGCCGGTGGCGGCCTTGCCATCCAGTCCCTCTACCAGCACCCGCACGTCCGCCAGGGATTTGTCCCGCAGCAGGTAGAAGGCACCGTCGGCGGGCCTGTCATCGGGGATCTTGGCCGTGGCGAGCCAGTGGCCGTTCACGTAGCGGAAGAAGTCGTCACCAGGCTTGACGCTGGTGTCCATGTTGGCCAGCGCAAGGCCGGAGTGTTTGTCCGGTTGGTTCGGTGCCTGACTGCAACCGGCCAGCAGGGCCAGCCCGACGAGGGTGGCCAGGATGTGTTTCTTGTTGTTCATTATGGTTTTATTCCAATTCGGGTTATATGGCTTCCTTGCCCACGCAGGGAGCGATTCACTCTAGCAGCCGGGTTAGCGCTTGATAAGCCCGACTCTGCTAAGATCGGCCTGGTCGTATTGGGGAAGCCTATGATTTCTCGTATTTATTCTCGTTTTTGTCAGACCCTGCCCGCGCCGGAAGGTTCCTGCGGTCTGCTGGTGGCTTTCAGCGGCGGGCTCGACTCCACCGTCTTGCTGGTGCTGGCGGCCCGTTTTGCCCGCGCCCACGGCCTCGCCCTGAACGCCCTGCACGTTCATCACGGCCTGAGCCCACATGCCGACGACTGGGTGGCTCACTGCGAAGGGGTGTGCCGGCAACTGGCGGTGCCCCTCATCGTGGAGCGGGTGCAGCTCTGTCGAGGCAACGGGGAGAGCCTGGAGGCCCAGGCGCGGGCGGCGCGTTATGAGCGACTCGCCGCCCACCTGGGGGAGGGGGAGTGGCTGCTCACCGCTCACCATCAGGACGATCAGCTGGAGACCCTGCTGCTGGCGCTCAAGCGGGGTGCCGGTCTGCGCGGGCTGGCGGGCATGGTGGCGAGCCAGCCTTTTGCCGCAGGCCATCTGTTGCGCCCCTTGCTCGACATGAGCCGGGCCGAGCTGGCGGAAGCCGCGCAGTCACTTCCTTATGGCTGGGTTGAGGATGAGAGCAACGAGGACCCGAGCTATGACCGCAACTTCCTGCGCCAGCAGATCATCCCCCTGCTCAAGGACCGCTGGCCCGCCATGGCCCGGACGACGGCGCGCACCATGGCCCTGTGCGCCGAGCAGGAGGCGCTCATCAGCGAGCTGGCCGAGGCGGACTGGCAGGCGGTGGGTGAGGGAGAAGGGCTGCGCATTGACGGACTCCTCTCCCTCTCCCCCGTGCGGCGCAACAACCTGCTGCGCCACTGGATCCGCCGCCAGGGGGGAGAGATGCCCTCCCGCGAGCTGCTGGGCCTGCTGTGGCAGGAGGTGGCGCTGGCGCGCGATGACGCCAACCCCAGGCTGAGCCTGCAAGGGTTGGCGTGCCGCCGCTATCAGGGGCGCCTGTACCTGGTGGCGCCGGATCTCGCCCCCCGCGAGGAGGTGCTGCCCATCCGGATGGAAGAGACGCTCACCCTGCCGGACGGGCTCGGGCAGTTCAGGCTCTGGAGAACGGATGGCGAAGGGTTGCGGACACCGAGGGGGGACGAGCCGCTCTCGGTGCGTTTTCAGGTCGCCCCCGGCGTCATGCTGAAACCGGTGGGGCGGGTGGGCAGCCGGCGGCTCAAGAAGCTGCTGCAAGAGTACGGGGTGCCCTCCTGGCAGCGGGGGCGCATTCCCATCCTCTACTACGGTGAACAGGTGGCACTGGTGGCCGGGCTCTTTGTCTGCGACGGATTTCTGGCGCCAGAAGAGGGGGTGGCGTGGGAGTGGCGGCCCCCCGTCACCCCGGATGCGGATTGACATCGCAGAGTGACAGGGGGCCGGGAGGGGAAGGGTGATGCCCTATTCGGGCAGGCCGGAGCCCCCGGCTTTCTTGCGGGCGTAAAGATGAGTATCGGCCGTCTCGTAGAGGCGCTGCACATCCATGCCCGACTGCCAGCTGGCGGCTCCCAGGCTGCACCCCACCGAGAAGGCGCTGAGCTCCTTGTGGCTGTGGAGCACATGTTGCAACCGCAGCCAGACCGGGCGCCAGGCCTCAGGGTCCGCGGGTTGCAGCAGCAGGGCAAACTCGTCACCGCCGAGGCGAAACGCCTGATCCGTCCCGCGAATGCACCCCTGCAGCAACTGGGCGAAGCGGCTTAGCACCAGGTCGCCCACCGGGTGGCCCCAGGTGTCATTGACCTGCTTGAATCTGTCGAGATCCAGCAGCACCAGCACTAGGCCGTGGGGTTCCCGGCTGTGTTGCTCCACCGCCCGGCCAATGGCCTCGTCGAAGTAGGCGCGATTGCCAAGCCCGGTCAGGTGGTCGAGCCGCACCTGCTGCTCCAGCCGATCCAGCCGCAGATAGAGGGGCAGGGGGAGGCTGAACAGCTGATGATATTGCTCAAGCAACCGCCTCTGGCCGTCGCTCAGAGGGTGCTCCAGCTCGTAGTGCAACTGGCCGAGCAACTGCTCGTGTCGTCCCCGCAGCTCGAAGCGATAGGCATGCAGGGTCAGCCTGGCCTGGGGCGGGTGCGAGATGAGGGGGTGGGGCTGGCCACAGTCGAACTGGAGCGAGTGGATCCGGACAATGTTTGCCACCCGCTCGGCAAAGATTGCCAGCAGGGCGTCAAGATCCCGTTGCCCCAGCAACTGCTCTATCTGCTGATAGCGGTCCTGCCCGGTCAACGGCGCAAGCCGCTCCATCTGCTGTACCCACTGCTCTATGCCATGTCCGAAGCCGTTCAATGACGATGTGTTTTCCACGTTACAGCCCTTACACCTCTCCATTCATTGCGCAGGCTCTTGCAAGCCCTGTGCCTAAAATATGTCCGATGAAAAACAAGGGGGCTGGCTAGGCTTAACGGGATGAAACGGGAGGGGAAATCCCTGCCGCTGAGCGAGTGGCGTGCCATATGGGGAGCGGGCGCTGTGCTTGCTGTGTCAGGGAAGAGGGCGCCGGGCAGATGAAGGAGAGGGATGGGTGTACGCCGATGTGTTGATCCTGCTGATCTTCGCCGTTGTGCTGGTGGCCATTTTCCGGCGCCTCGGCCAGCCGGTGATCCTTGCCTATCTGTTTGCCGGCATGCTGCTCGGCCCCCATGGCGTGGCCATCGTCACGGGTCAGGCCATGATGCAGACCATAGGGGAGCTTGGCATCGTGTTCCTGATGTTCTCCCTCGGGCTCGAGTTCTCCCTGCCGCGTCTGCTCGCCATGCGCAAGCTGGTGCTGGGGGTCGGCAGCCTGCAGGTGCTGCTCACCTCACTGCTGTTTTTCGGGCTCGGCTGGTGGTGGGGGCTGAGCCTGGCCCAGGCGCTGGTGGTGTCAGGCACCCTGGCGCTCTCCTCCACCGCCGTGGTGATCAAGCAGCTCGGCGAGCTCAAGCAGCTCCATACCCGGCGAGCCCAGCTCGGGGTGAGCGTGCTGCTGTTCCAGGATCTTGCCGTGGTGCCCCTGCTGGTGATGATCCCCATCCTGGCCCAGCCCGAGGTGCAGGGCAGCGCCCTGCTGGCGGAGGTCGCCTGGGCCTCCCTCAAGGGGTTGTTTGCGCTCTCCGTGCTGCTGGCGGTGGGGAAGTGGCTGCTGCCCATGCTGTTTTTCGAGGTGGCGCGCGCACGTTCAGATGAACTCTTCGTACTGAGTGCCCTGCTGGTGGCATTGCTGGCGGCCTCCCTGACCCAGTGGATGGGGCTCTCCATGGCGCTCGGTGCCTTTCTGGCGGGCATGATGCTGGGGGAGTCCCACTATCGTCATCAGCTCGAAGTGGACATCAAGCCGTTTCGCGACGTGTTGATGGGGCTCTTCTTCATTACCATCGGCATGACCATGGACTGGGCGCTGGTGGCGGGCGCCTGGTGGCAGGTGTTGGCCTGTGTGACGGGGCTCATCCTGTGCAAGTCGCTGATCATATTGCTGGCGGGCCGCCTGATGGGGGAGCGCAAGCGCGACGCCATGGCCGCCGGCATCATGTTGAGCCAGGTCGGGGAGTTCGGTTTTGTGCTGCTGGCGCTGGCGAGTCATCACGGCTTGCTGGATCACCAGTTGGTCTCTCTGCTCATCGGCATCGGTGTCATCTCCATCGCCCTCACCCCCTGGCTGGTGTTGCGGGCGCTGGGACTTGCCCACTCCCTCACCGACAGTGCCCTGCTCTCTCGCGCCGAGGTGGCCCAGTCGGGCCTGAGCAAACACCAGCACGTCATCATCGCCGGGTTCGGACGCACCGGCCAAACCTGTGCCCGCTTTCTCAAGCTCGAAGAGATCCCCTTCCTGGCCCTGGATCTCGATCCCGAGCGGGTGAGCGAGGCGAAGCTCGCGGGGGAGCAGGTGGCGTTCGGCGATGCCAGTCGGCGCGACATCCTGCTGGCGGCCGGTCTGCTGCGGGCGCGGCTGGTGATCATCACCTTCGACGATCGCAAGCGGGTCGATGCCATGCTGACGCTGATCCGGGAGCTGGCGGGGGAGATCAAGGTGCTGGTGCGTACCCGGGATGACAGCTTCCTTGAACACTACAAGCAGGCCGGCGCCTTCGAGGTGATCCCCGAATCCCAGGAGGGAGCCCTGATGCTGGTCTCCCACCTGCTGCTCAACTGCGACATTCCCATCGGCCGGGTGATCCGGCGCATGGAGCACGAGCGCAGCAGCCAGTATCGCTTTCTGCACGGTTTCTACTGGGGCGGCAAGAGTGCGGGCAATCTGGAGACGGATCAACTGCTCGAGCGGCTGCATCCCGTGCTGCTGCACGACCAGGCCTGGGCGGTGGGACACAGGGTACGGGATCTCGCCCTGGGAGAGGTGCGCATCAAGGCGATTCATCGCGGGGAGCGCAGCCTGGATCCCAGGCGCGAGCTGGTGCTGGCGGCGGGAGATACCCTGGTGCTCTTCGGCACGGCCGTGGCCATGGAACAGGCGGAGCAACGCCTGCTGGAGGGACGCTAGGATCTCCTTGCCATGGGATAAGGCCCCTCAGGCCTCTTCGCGAAACTGCTCCTGCCTCCCGCTGCCCGGCAGGTCGAGGAAGGCCTCGATGCGCTGGCGGTGATCCAGCGCGTCCTGGTATCCCAGCTTGATGAGCCGCTGGCAATAGCCGGGGTCAAACATCAGGAAGCTGGCCAGGCTGCTGCTCTCTTCGCCGTTGACCCCGAGCACTCGCAGCAGACGGCGCAGCTGGGTCGGCAACCGTGGGAGGTATTCGAGGGCGATGAGGTCGAGATCCTGGCTGGGGCGGATCACGCAGGTCTCCACCTGGCGCAGTTTCAGTCGACTGCGCTCCCGTGCCGGAATAAGGGAAAGGGTCTGGTTGATGCGCCCGAGCCGCTCCAGATCCGAATTGAGGGTGTCGGAGAAGACGGTGTTGAGCAGATGGCTCGCGATGTTGGAGCTGGTCAGGTGCCCCTGGCGGGGAGTCGGGTTCTCCCTGTGAGGGGAGTCCAGGGTCACCAGCAGGATCCGCTCCGCCCCCAGGTGGATGGCGGGGCTGAGCGGGCTCAGCTGGTGGATGGAGCCATCCCCGTAGACGCGATCGCCGATGGGGGTGGCGGGAAAGACAAAGGGCAGCGCCGACGAGGCCAGCAGATGATCCGAGGTGAGCAGGGTACGCAGGCCACGTCGTCTGGCGCGCTCCCAGGGCTGATGTTCGGCCCGCCCCTGGAAGAAGGTGGTGGAGAGGCCGTCATCGTAGTCGGAGGCCGTGATGGCGATGGCCTCCAGGCTGCCGTAGAGAATGTTGTCATCGATGCGGTGATAGTCGATGAGCTGATCCAGCAGACGGCGCAGGGGGGCGTTGTCAAACAGGTGAAAGGCTCGGTTGCTCTGGGGGGTGATGAGGCCGGCCGAGCCCTGATAGAGGGTGCGCCACAGCAGTTGGCAAGGGTGGAAGTCGAAGATGTGGTGGGTCTCGAATCGTCGCCAGACCCACTCCAGCTTGCGCACCCCCAGATGGAAACAGGAGGCGTAGCACGCCAGCGCCGTGATGTTGAGAGCCCCCGCCGAGGTGCCGCACAAAATGGGGAAGGGGATGCCGATGTTGCGGGGGTAGAGTTCGGCCACCGCCTTGAGTGCGCCGACCTGATAGGCGGCGCGGGCACCACCACCAGTCAGCAGAAGAGCAGTATTGGGTCTGGCCATGAGGGTGCGCCTTATCGTGATCGCCAGGGCGGGTTGCCACCGCGCAATTCAACTATAAGACGTTGTATACCGGATAAAAATGGGCCGCACGCTCAATTTTTGCGGCCCGTTTCATTTTCAGTTTGCCAAGGGCGTCTGGCTCAGTTGATCGAAGGCGGCGAAGGCTGGAGGGCTTGCCAGAATACGGCCATGGCCGAGCCCCCGGGTGCTCACCAGCCGGGTGCGGCCATCCTGGGCCGCGCGCAGGGAGTCCCGGTGGGGGGCGAAGCGGTCTTCCTCATCGTGAACGATGAGGGCGGCGCCGCTGCGCCGGGCGAGCCGGCCAAGGGGGTCAACCGTGCTGAGCGGGTGCTGGTATTCGTGTTCTATCTCCTTGACCACCGCATCGAACAGCCGGATGGAGTAGCCGGAGCGCGCCACCATGCCGTAGAGCTGGGGCACGTAGTCGAGCACCGGGGAGATGAGCAGCAGCGGCAGCGTATCGATTGCCGGGTGACGGCTGCTGAGGGTGACGGCGCCCCCCATGCTGTGGGTGATGACGCCCTGGACGGGGCCGACCCGCTCGAGGATCTCGTCGAAAGCGCGCACGAAGCGGGGCAGGTGACCCCTGTTCCCTTCGCTCCGGCCGTGGGCGGGGTGATCGTAGGCGAGGGCCGTATAGCCCTGGGCGGCGATGTGGCTCATCAACGGATAGAACTGGCTGGCACTGCCTGACCAGCCGTGCATCAACAGCCAGACCGGTCCCTGCCCGAGCCGGTAGCTCATCAGGGTCCCTTCACTGGTGTGGATGGCCTGCTCGACCAGGCCAGCCGGGGCTGCGACGCCCCGGGTCGCCCGCTGCGGGGTGAGCAGCAGCTTGCTGGCGGTGCGCTTGGCGTGGGTGGGCGCGAGCACGTGATGCAGGCGGGTGCCGAGGCCCAGCAGCAACTTGCTTGGGCTGAAGCGGCGTGTGTTGAAGTAGATCTTGCTGCTCATGGTCATCCTGTGTCTTTTGTGTGCGAACGATCGTGCTTTTTTGCGAGTTTTTAAAAAGAAGAGCCCGTCGGGTCAGCGCCAGCTGGTCAGCAATTGTTCCACCTCGGGCCAGAAGTGGCGGGCCGGATCCTCGCTGAGCGCCAGGGCATGGAACACCTGATCCCCGAGATAGAGGCCATAGAGGCGATAGACGGCGCGCCAGGGATCGAGATCGCTGCGCCACTCCCCGCTGGCCTGCCCCTGCACTACCTGGCGTGCCAGGTAGTCGAGCCAGAAACGGACCAGCTCGCGTGCCGCCTGCTGGACCTCACCCTCCTGGGCGGAGGTCCAGGCATCGAGGAACATGCAGCGGCCGGCAAAACTCTGGTTCCAGGCCAGCCAGGCCTGCAACAGGGCGAGCAGTTTCTCCTGCTGGGTGGCGTACCCCTGTTGGCGCACCGGCTGGATCACCCGCTCCCGAAATACCTCGGCGGAATGGGTGAGCACGGCGATTTGGAGGTTGTCGCGGGACTGGAAGTGGGCGAACAGACCGCTTTTTGACATCTCGCAGGCCGTTGCGAGGGAGCCTATGGTGAGGCTCTCCAGCCCCTGCTGGCTCGCCTGCTCGAATGCAGTCTGCAAAATGGTGTCGCGGGTCAGACGTCCCTTGCTCATCCGGCTCTCCTTTCTCTGGGCTGGCAGCATAAAGTACGACCGTGCTAATTGTCGAGCCGCAAATGGTGCAGGGAGGCCGTTTCCGGCTGCCGCGGGGGGCCAGAGAGTCTTCTGGGAGGCGGGTGTGGCTGGCTTGTTACGAGCCAGCCGGGGACGAGCTCAGTCGTCCTTGATGCCCATTTGCTGCAGGGCGATGACCGCCTGGGTGCGGTTCTTGACCCCGAGTTTGCGGAAAATCGCGGTGATATGGGCCTTGATGGTCGCCTCGGAGACGTTGAGCTCCCAGGCGATCTGTTTGTTGAGGCTGCCATCCCGCAACATGATGAGCACCTTGTATTGCTGGGGGGTGAGGCTGGCCAGCTTGGTGGCGAAATCGGGCCCTTCGCTGGGCTCGGGATGGAGGGAGATGCCTTCCGGCACCCAGTTGTCCCCCCCGATCACCGTATTGAGGGCGCTGACCAGCTCTTTCATGGGGACGGACTTGGGAATGAAGCCGAGCGCGCCCAGGCGCAGCACCTGCTGGATGATGGCGGGATCCTCGGAGGCCGAGACCACGACGATGGGGAGATCCGGGTGATGTCCGCGCAGATAGGCCAGCCCCTCGAAGCCGTTGGCCCCCGGCATCTTGAGATCCAGCAGCAGCAGGTCGACGTCGGGATGTTCATCGAGCAGGTGGCTCAGGCTGTCGATGGAGTCAGCCTCCAGCAATCTGGCGTCGTCGATGGCCATGTGCACCGCTTGATAGAGGGCGCCCCGAAACAGGGGGTGGTCATCTGCGATGACGATGGTAAATTGGCTGTCCATAGCTCACATTGTTGCTAACCGATTGTTTTGAAAAATCAAACTAGCACTGCTACCCAAGTGGGTCAAACCCGCCAGTACGCAAATGTGAGGTGGTCATCGGATGTCGTGCCACGGGGCCGGCGGGATGGCCAGTAAACAACCCATGCAGGAGGCAATCGATGGGATCCCTGGTTTTGACGGTGGGCACGGGCTCCACCTGGGCAATGAGAACGGCGCTGGTGCTGGCCATGAGCGGGCTCAAGTGGCAGGAGCAGGTCTTCGATCTGGAAGATGCCAAGGAGCTGCAACGGCTCAAGCGCACGGCCCCTGCCGGCCTGGTGCCCTGGCTCGACGACGGTGAGCTGCGTATTCACGACTCTCTGGCCATCGCCGAATATCTCCACGAGTGCTGCCCGGAGCGTCACCTTTATCCGGTGGACAAGGCCGAACGGGCCCTGGCCCGCAGCCTGTGCGCCGAGCTGCACGCCGGTTTTCGCCAGATCCGCACCCTGCTGCCCTTCTTCCTGGGGGCGCCCACCCAGAGTGAACCGCCGGTGGAGGTCATCGACGAGCTGGCCCGGTTGCAGACCCTCTGGTCCCAGGCGCGGGGGCCCTTCTATTTCGACGAGGCGAGCATTCTGGATGCCTTCTATGCGGTGATGGCCTATCGACTGGCAAGCTATGGCATTTCGCTGCCCGGTCAGGCTGGCGCCTATCAGCAGGCCTTGCTGGCCTGGCCCCTGTGGCAGGAAACCCTGCTCAAGGCGAGGTTGCAGTGGCCAAAGGCGGCCCGCCAGTCTGATTGATGCGGGCGTCTGCAAGACAAAAAAGGGAGCCATCGGCTCCCCTTTTTATTCAGGCCAGGTCGCTATTTCTGCCGACCCGCGAAGACCACGACCACTTTGTCTTCTCCTTTCTCCCGCACGAAGCCGTAGGGGGCATCGGAAATCTTCTTGTGGCTGCCCGCCGCGATGGCAGGGTGGGCGGCACGGAACTGGCCGAGCCGTTGCCAGTGCTTGACCAGCTCCGCCTTCTCGCCACTCGCCAGCTCCTGCCAGTTCATGTCCGAGCGCACGCTCTGATCGAACACGCCCCCATCCTTGGCCAGCCCCCGGCCGGACTCGTCGCCATAGTAGATCTGGATGCCCCCCGGCAGCAGCATGAAGCTGTTGGCCACCCGCCGTTGCAGCGCCACGTCCTGGTAGTCGCCGAAGAAGAGCTTGGTGTCGTGGGAGCTGATGTAGCTCAGCACGTTGAACTCGGGATCCTGGTTGATGCGGCTGGCGTAGCTCGCATAGGTGGGTTCTGCCCCCGCCATGCACTGGGCCTGGGGCAGGGCGAATTCACGTTGGTAGTCGAAGTTGATCAGGGAATCGAAGCCGTGCTGGTACCAGAAGTCCTTGGCGACCCCGTGATCCCACACCTCGCCCACCATGTAGAAGGGAAGGTCATCGAGGGCCTTGCCCGGGTTGGCGGCCTTCCACTCCTTGAGCGCGTCGGTGCCCGCCTGCTTGAGCCTGGCCCAGACCGCGGGCTCCAGGTGCTTGACGGTGTCGGCACGGAAGCCGTCGATGCCGAAGCGGCGCACCCAGTCGGTGTGCCAGGCAATGAGGTAATCGCTCACGGTGGCGTTGGGCAGGGCCTTGGCCCTGGTGTCTTTTTTGGCAGCGAGCAGCGGTGGCAGCCCCACCGATCTGGTGGATTCGGTCAGGAAGTCCGGCAGTCCCGCCACCGAGCCGGTGACGTCGTCGGTGCCGGGTTGCGGGTAGCCGGGCAGGCCGGCCCGCACCCAGTCAGGGCCCCACCACTTGTCCCAGTGGGATGACTGGTAGTCGATGAACTGGTTGTAGCCATGCCAGTTGAGGCCGCCGCTCGGGCGCCATTCGTTCCAGCGACTCGGCAGCTTGCCGGTGTTCTGGGTGAGATCGGTGAGCCCCAGATCCTGCAAGTCGGCGAGGGTGGCGTAGCCTGCGTGGTTCATCACCACGTCGAGGATGATCCGCATGCCGCGCTTGTGGGCCTCGTCCACCAGGGTTTTCAGGCTCTCTTCGTCGCCGTAGTTGGGGTCGATTTTGGTGAAGTCGAGCGCCCAGTAGCCGTGGTAGGCGTAGAAGGGGAAGTTCCCCTGTTCGCCACCGCCGATGAAGCCGTGGACCTGTTCCACCATGGGGGTGATCCAGATGGCGTTGATGCCGAGTTGCTTGATGTAGTCGAGCTTCTCGGTCAGCCCCTTGAAGTCACCGCCATGCCAGGTGGCCACTTCGTCCTGACCATCCTTCTGACGACCGAAGCTGTGATCATTGGCGGGATCGCCGTTGTGGAAGCGGTCGGTCAGCAGAAAATAGACGCTCGCCTGATCCCAGCTGAAGGGAGCAGGCTTGGCGGCCTTGACCGGCTCGAGCAGCAGCAGGCCGCCGCTCTCCTTGCTCGGTGTCAGGGTGATCTTGCCGCCCTTGACCACGGCTTCCTGTCCCGAGTAGGCATCCCGCAACCGGGTGCCGTCGGGCCAGACGCCCTTGAGTGATGTCGTGACCGGGCCGCCATCCCAGCTGATGCAGGGCTCTTCCGGAGGCTGGCGTTTGAACTCGCTCTTTTTGGTTGCCCGCAACACCTTGAGGCTGGGGGTATCGGGGTTGAAGGTGAACTCGTAGTCCCCCGCCAGCATCACCCTCAGATTGAAGTCTGTCCCCTTGCTGCACTTGTCCATGGGCTGGGCGGTGCCGAAGGGAAGGGGCCTGGCCTCGGTTGGCCCGAAGCTGGTGCCGCAGCTGTTGCCCGCATCGCTGATGCGGATCTGGTGGCTCCCCTTGTCCAGTCTGTGGGTCAGAGTGACGGTGCCCTTGTCCAGCGTCAGCGCCTCGGCCACCGGTTTGCCATCCACATGGAGATAGACCTCGGGGGCGGCCATCGCCTGACCGATGAACAGCGGTGTGGCGAGCACGGCCAGCCACAGGGGTGATGGGCGAAGAGCGGGGCGCGAAGAGAGACGCATAAGCCATTCCTTGAGCAGAGTGTGAGGAGCAGGGTCCGTTGAGGCACTCATTCTAGGGTGCGCTGGGGCAGGCTTGGACCGGTAAAATACCGATTTGTGACGTCAGTTCAAATGGTTACGTTTTCAAGAATGGAAAAGTGTGAACCGGGTGTCGCGGCCATGAAAAAAGCCGGTCAGTTGACCGGCTTGTAGGCATTCGGGGTGGCGTCACACGGTGAAGAACTTGAAGTTGACGAAGGCCACCGCGATGAAGGAGGCAACCATGCCGCTGATGCAGAGCACCGCAGGGCGGATGGCAGGCCAGCGATGGGCCAGCAGCACGATGGCCAGCAGGGTCGGATAGAGGCCGAACATGTAGCGGGGCATGGCGTTGAGGCCGGTCATCAGGGGGATGGTGCAGCAGATGAACATCAGGGCCGCTTCGGCCCAGCGTTTCTGGCTGAACAGGTAGCCATTCAGGCACCAGCCGAAGATCACCATGATGGAGAGATAGGCCTTGCGCCCCCCCAGCTCGAAGCCGCTCAGCCACCAGTCCAGGGGGCTGTCCATATAGCGGCCCCAGGCCACCTGGATGTGCTTGAAGGCAAGGGCATCCCCGGTGAGGTGATAGAGATAGACCATGTAGGAGAAGAGGCCGAGGGGAATGAGCCATAGGGTGAACACCACCTTGAAGGCCCGCTCGGTGAAGCGGAAGAACTCGCGCCAGCCGTAGGCCTGCAGGGCCAGGATCAGCACCGGGAACACCATCATCACCCCCAGGTTGCGGGTGGCGGAGATGAAGATGCCGAGGAAGGCGACCATGAGCCACTGTTCGCGGTAGGCGAACAGGAACATTCCCAGCATCAAGGCCATGAACATGGGCTCGGTATAGCCGGAGACGAAATAGGCGGAGAAGGGGGAGAAGGCCAGCAGCCAGACCCCGAAGCGGGCGGTGTCGTCCCCCAGCTTGAGCTGGCGCAGCACCAGCAGCATCAGGGGCAGGCTGATGAAGAAGGCGATGTTGGCCACCAGCATCAGACCGATGAGGCTCTCCATGTCAAACAGGCTGGAGAGACCGCCGGCCAGCATGGGATAGAGGGGCATGAAGGCCCAGTTCGCCGCATTGCCCTTGCTCAGCCAGCGTGGATAGAGGTCGTAGCCATTCTCGATGATGCGCTGGAACCAGACGCAGTCGAACTGGCAGTAGGCTTGCAGCGGCCCGATGTCGGTGGCGCCATAGAGCTGGACGCCGAAATAGCCCATGCCATAGAGCGCCACCCGGCTCAGTACGAAGGCGGCGACGATCATCAGCCAGTCGCGGCCGCTGATGCGCAGTGACGGGCGATAGGGGAGTGCAGCCCCGGTTGACGGGGCGGTATTGGTCATATCATTCATCAGGCAAAAACCCAGATACGGGAGAGAACGTAGGTGAGCACGGTGACGGTCAGGGTAGCGATCACCACCGGCAACAGGCCGGAGAGACCGGCAAACAGCAAACCGCTCAGGATGAGATTACGCACCGCCAGAGAGAAGAGGGCAACCAGCAGGAACTTGCTGGCGGCACCTTGTTTCTGGAAGGTGATGTAGCGATGGCCGAAGAACGAGAACCAGAACGCCACGGCAAAGGCCAGGGTCGTGACCAGGTGCTCGGAGATGGCCGGCCAGGTATGAAACAGGGCGATGGAGGTACCCAGATCGACGAGGGTGGCCCCCCCGCCGACAAAACCGAAGCGAACCAGCCGCCAGAATTCCTCGCGGGAGATCATTGAGACGCCTGCTCCTGCTGATCATCAGCGGCTTTCGCGGCGGCCTTCTTGCCAGCGCCCTTCTTGCTGGTGGTGGGCACTTCCTGCTTCTGCTCTTCATCCTGCTTGGCGTACTGGCCGTAGACCCCTTCGATGAGGTAGACGGGGCGCTGTTTCACCTCGACGAACATGCGGCTGATGTACTCGCCGATGATGCCCAGCGACAGCAGCTGGATGCCGCCGAGGAACAGCATGACCGACATCAGGGAGGCGTAACCGGGCACGTCGATGCCGAAGAAGAGCACCTGGGTGATGATCTTGAGGATATAGAGGAAGGCGATGAAGGAGACACCGACCCCGATGTAGCTCCACACCCGCAGCGGCCAGCTGGAGAAGCTCATCAGGCCGTCAAGGGCGAAGTTCCACAGCTTCCAGTAGTTGAACTTGGTTTCGCCGGCGTGGCGGGCCGGGCGCTCGTAGGGAACGCCGACGGCGCGAAAACCGGCCCAGGCGAACAGCCCCTTCATGAAGCGGTTGCGCTCCGGCAACTGCTTGATGGCCTCGACCACCTTGCGATCGATGAGGCGGAAGTCACCGGCGTTCTCCGGCAGCTTGGTGCTGGTGGAGAGGGCGTTGAAGAAGCGGTAGAAGCCACCGGCGGTGAGGCGTTTCATCGGGGTATCGGCGCTGCGATCCACCCGGATGCCGTAGACGGTGTCATAGTCGCCGGTCTGCCACAGCTTGACGAACTCCAGAATGAGAGAGGGGGGATCCTGCAGGTCCACGTCCATGGGGACGATGGCGTCGCCCTTGGCCTGGTGCAGGCCGGCGGTCATGGCCGCTTCCTTGCCGAAGTTGCGGGCCAGGTTGACCAGGGTCACACGGGGATCCCGGGCGATGGCCTGCTCGACCACCTCACGGGTGCGGTCACGGCTGCCATCGTTGACGAACACGATTTCAAGCTGGTCTTTGAGCGGGGCCAGTTCGGTATCTATCGCGCTGATGAAGGCGTCTATGCTCTCTTCCTCGTTGTAAACGGGAACGACCAGAGAGAGTCGAAAATCGGCACGGGACATGGGAACTTCCTTATTGAAAGAATTATTTTACGGAACAGATGCTTGGGGCATTCCGCTTCACTGAGCCACGGTCAGTCGCACGGACTGGACGTTGAGCGGTGTCGGGGCGGAGAGCGCCAGGAAGTTGGGACGCTTGGGATCGGCGGTCAGGGAGTCGCCCGGCAGGCTGAGGCGGATCTCGTTGATGCCCGCCTTGGCCAGCTTGACCGTGGTGGTGAAATCATGACCCAGCGCCACCTTGAGCAGGGCGCCAGCCTGGGGGCTGTTGATCCTGGCCTGGATGGTGAGCTGCTCCGGCTGGGCCTGCTGCTTGGGCAGCACGAAATAGAGACCGCCCTGACCGCTCAGCTCGGTGCCTTGCTCGCTGGGCTTCTTGGCCCAGCCTTCGCTTGAGAGGAAGCGGCTCGGCTTGGTCAGGTTGAGTTCGTTGCCGGGCTGGTAGGTCATGCTGGAGTTGTGCTCCCAGAAACGGGTCTTGCCTTCCAGGTAATAGAGCTTGTAAGCCAGGCTCACGTTGGGGTGAGCGGCCAGATAGAGGGTATAAAGGTAGAAACCGCTCAGTGCCAGGATGGCAGCCAGAAAACCGAACTTTTTGTAGGTCATATTACTCACTCGACGCCCGACAGATTGATAGGCAGATTTCGCGCATATGCTAATCCAATTGCAAAAAAAGCATAGTGGATCACAAAAATATATTTGCTCATATATTAACCCTCCATCACCCTGCTTACCAAGGGGCTTTGGGGTCGTTTGCTTCCTCTTCTTGATTGTGGCTTTTTCGGCGCCAACCTGTCTGCCGCCACCTGGGGCGCATCAGGCAAACGGCTGATATTGTGCTTTGTTGTGGCAGGATCTGTCGCCATTTCACCCGGGCAGAATTAAGATGGCCTGTCCCGTCGTCAAGGATGACCCATGAGACTCTTCTCTCTGTGTGTGCTCTGCTGTCTGCCCCTCCAACCGTTGTGGGCGCAATCGTTCTGCTCCTCCCCCCTTCGCGTCGGTTTCGATGACTGGCCCCCATACCACTATTACCAGCAAGAGGGAGCACGTCGGGAACTGCGTGGATTTGCGGTCGACTACCTCAATGCCGTGTCGAATCGGCTGGGGTGTCGTCTGGTCTATGTGGAGCGTCCCTGGAAGCGGGGGTTGCACGATCTTGAGCGGGGTCGGCTGGACATCGTGATGGAGGCGTATTTTGCTGATGAGAGGGCGCGTTATGCCTGGTTCTCCATCCCCTACAACCCGGGCCGGACATCGCTCTGGGTACGCAAATCCGGTACCGGTGAGGAGTCGGATCTGGCGAGCTGGCTGGCCCACGGGCATCGCCTCGGTGTGACCAGGGACTACTATTACGGCCCGGAAATCACCAAGGTTCTGCAGCGATACCGCAACCAGGTGAGCGAGGTCAACGATGTGCAAAACTATCGCAAGCTGCTGCTTGGGCGGATAGACGGTTTTCTCGGGGATAGTCTGGCCACGCCCTGGGGTCTGAAGAGAGAGGGGCTGTCGGATGCGGTCGTCCCCCACACCATGGCGATCCATGAGACGCCCACCTTTTTCATGTTGAGCAAGAAGACCCTGTCCGGGGAATTCGTAGCGCGGTTCAACGAGGCGATAGTGGCCGTCGGCGACAGCGGGGAGCAGGAACTCATCTGGCGTCGTTACACCTCCGTCCGCTAGCAAAGTCGTCGGCATTCACGCATCATGGGGTCCTGACCGTCGCGCCTGACAGGCCGAAATGAACCGATTTGAGGCAAGCGTGGTAAGAAGCATGGGTAAGAAGTATTGGTTGGCATTGGCGAATCTCATCTGGCTGGGCTGCTGGCCAGCCAGCATGGTTCATGCCAGCACGGAACAGGCGGTAGTGGCCAGTCCCAGCATCCAGCATGACTGGTATCAGAACGAGGTGGCCGAGCAGGCTCGTCATGAGCTTGAACAGCAGTTGCAGGAAGCGGTGTTGGCCCAGCTGCATCCGGATTTCTACCGCCTCTGGCAGCAGTTGCAAAAGACCCCGGCGGATCGGCGCGGTGCCCTCTACGATGAGGCCTTTGGCAAGCTGGCCCGGTTCCAGCAGGCCTGGCGAGGGATGGATCTGGTCGCGCGCGAACAGATGCAGACCCTCAAGCTGGATCTGAACCGCCCCCTGGCCCATGCCCCCCAGGGAGACAATCTGCTGGAGCAGGTCAGGCAACTCAGGCCACAGGTGGCGGAATACGACGCCGTGCGCGAAGAAGTGCGCAAGCTGCTGGCCATGCCCATGGCCAAGCACTGGCCCACCCTCTCCATGCCGACCCTGCGGGCCGGGGAGAGCTCGACCGAGCTCGGCCAGATCCGCTCCATCCTGAACGAACTGGGGGACAGTGCCCCGACTCACCAGGACAGCCTCTACGATCCCGAGACCGAACAGGCCATCAAGCAGTTCCAGCGCCGCCACGGTCTGACCGCCGACGGCATCATCGGCCGTCAGACCCGCAGCTGGCTCAATACCGGCCCCGAGGTGCGCGCCAGCCTGCTGGTACGCAACCTGTGGCGCCGTGATCTGGTGGATCACCTTGCCGGTCGCTATGTGCTGGTCAACATTCCGGACTACCGCCTGAGCGTGGTGGAGTCGGGCAGCGAGGTCTTCACCAGTCGGGTCATCGTCGGCAAGGAGCAGCGGGCCACCCCCATCCTCGCCAGCGAGATCCGCTCCATCGTGCTGAACCCGGCCTGGCACGTGCCGCGCTCCATCCTGAGCAAGGACATTCTGCCCAAGCTCGGGCGCGATCCTGCCTACCTGGATCGCGAACAGTTCGAGGTGATCGACGGCGAGGGCAATCCGGTGCAGTTCAGCGAAGATGGCTGGCACCATGCGCTGGCCTCCGGTTTCCCTTACCGGTTGCGGCAAAAGCCGGGGGATCACAATGCCCTGGGTCGCTACAAGTTCTATCTGCCCAACAACGATGCCATCTATCTCCATTCCACCCCGCGCAAGGCGCTGTTCGAGCAGGGGGCCCGTGCCTTCAGCTCGGGTTGCATCCGGGTGGAACACGCCGACGATCTGGCGGAGCTGCTGCTGGCGGACTCCCGCTATCAGCCGGACAAGGTGGCCAGCATCCTGAAAGAGACCCAGACCAAGTGGCTGCCCCTGAGCAACCCTATCCCGGTGTTTACCGTCTACTGGAGCAGCTGGATTGATGAAGAGGGACGTCAGCAACTGCGCAACGATATCTACGGATTCGACAGAGTCAGCTATCAAAGCCGCTTGCTGTGATCCTCGCCACAGAGTGAAAAGCCCGGCCCGTGCCGGGCTTTTTCATGGGTGAATGGGGTTTGACAGCGCTTTTTCTGGCAGGTAGTTTCGGCCCTTGTATCAAATTCATTCACCTGTGTGACTTCACCATGAGATGGACGGACAACGGATGCTGGGACAAGAGATAAGCCGACGCCGTCTGCTGCTGGGGGCGGGTTGCCTGATGGGGACCAGCCTGCTGTCGTTCCCTGCGCTGGCGAGCCGCAGCACTTCGGGACGGGAACTGAGTTTCTTCAACCTCAATACCGGCGAGCGGGTACGCGCCAGTTATTGGGAAGATGGCCACTATCTGAGCGACGGGCTGGCGGAGCTCAACCATATTTTCCGTGATTACCGTCGCAACGAAGTGTTCAACATCGACAGAAAGCTGTTCGATCAGCTCTTTCTGCTGCAACACAAGCTGGGGCGCCACGGCGAAATCCAGCTCATCTCGGGTTATCGCTCCCCGGCCACCAATCAGCAGAAGCGGCGCAAGAGTCGCGGCGTCGCCAAGCATAGCTACCACACCCTGGGGCAGGCGGTTGATGTGCGCATCCCCGGCGTGCAACTGGCACACCTGCGCAAGGCCGCCCTGAACCTCAAGGTGGGCGGTGTGGGTTATTACCCTTCCGACAACTTCGTGCACCTGGACACGGGCCCCGTTCGCAGCTGGTAAGTCGGGTTCTTCTCAAAGCTTGAGTTCCGATTGTATCTTGTTGCCGCTGGCATTGAGGGGGACCAAGCTGCTAGGCTCTGGACTCCAACCAGAGGAGAGAAAGATGAAGCAGATTGTGATCGGGGGGCTCATCGCCCTGTTGTTGACTGGTTGCGGCAAGCTCAACCGCGAGAGCTACGACAAGCTGAAAGTCGGGATGAGCTATGCCGAAGCGAGCGCCATCCTCGGCAAGGCCGAGCGTTGCGACGATGCTCTCGGCACCACGAGCTGTGTCTGGGGAGGGGAAGGCAAGAACATCAAGGTGCGTTTCATCGCCGACAAGGCGACCTTTTTCAGCTCGGAAGGGATCAACTGACCCTTTCCTCTCTTGCCGATGTCCAACAAAAAAGCGCCGTATGGCGCTTTTTTGATGCTCGTTATCCGTGCGATATGGCCAGGAACTGGCGCGATCAATGGGTGGCGTACTGATAGTTGAAGGTGGGCAGTCCCCACTTGAAGCGTACCGCCAGGAGCCGCAGCACGAAGCCGATGCCGATGGCACCGAAAGCGGCCCAGTCGTTGGGCAGCCCATGGTGCAGCGCAAAGCAGTAGAGCGCTGCGGTGATCAGCGAGACGGCGGCATAGAGCTCGCGCTTGAACACCAGCGGGATGCGCTGGCACAGCAAGTCCCGCAGCACCCCCCCGAACACGCCGGTCACCACGGCCATGATGCAGGCGATGCCGGCCCCGTGGCCCATCTCGAGCGCCCGGGCAGCCCCGAAGATGGAGAAGACCACGAGCCCCAGGGCATCGAGCGCCAGGAACAGCTTGCCAAGGTAGCGCATCAGCGGGGCCGAGATGACCCCGGCCATGGCGGCGCCCGCCACCAGCAGCACGTATTCGGGGTGCTCGACCCAGAGCAGGGGATAGTGGCCCAGCAGCACATCCCGAATGGTACCGCCACCGATGGCCGTCGCCGAGGCGATGATCACGACGCCAAACAGATCCATCCGTCGCCGACCCGCTGCCAGCGCGCCAGTCATCCCTTCGGCCACCAGGCCGAGCAAGAAGAGTGCATGTAACATGAGATATCCCAGGGTGCGAGAAAGCCCCGCATCCTAACAACCCTGCGCTGGGGCGACAAGCTATCTTGGTTATGCATTAGATTAAGTAATGAAAAGGGGGCTTTCGCCCCCTCTTTTGATCATGATGACGCGGTTCAGCGTCCAAGTTGCTCGCTGCGGTATTGGTCCACCCACATGGCGGTGGCGCCACAGATGGCCACCGGCATCACGAAGAGATTCACCACCGGGATGGCGGAGAAAAGGGTCACCAGGGCGCCGAAGCTCAGGCACTTTCCACGACGTTGCTTGAGGGCGTCGCGCATGGTGATGAAGCCGATCTTGTGGTTGTCGAACGGATAATCGACATACTGGATCGCCATCATCCAGGCGCTGAGCAGGAACCAGAGCACGGGTGCCAGGGTCTGGCCCACTACCGGTATCAGGAAGAGGATCAGGCAGCCGATGGCCTTGGGCAGATAGTATTTCAGCTTGGTCCATTCGCGGCCGAAGGTACGGGGCACATCTTTCACCACATCCAGCATGCCGGTGTCATTCATGGCTTCACCGGTGAGGATCTGTTCCACCTTCTCTGCCAGCAGGCCGTTGAAAGGGGCCGCTATCCAGTTGGCCACCGAGCTGAAGATGAAGGAGAAGACCACCAGGATGGTGATGAGGGCGATGGGCCAGAGCAGGTAATCAAGCCAGGAGAGCCAGCTCGGGATCTGCTGGTGCAGCCAGGCGAACAGGCCGTCCAGTTGTAGCAACAGGGCGTAGAAGGCACCGGCAAAGAGCACGAAGTTGACCAGCAGGGGGATCAGCACGAAGGTGCGGATGCCGGGCTGGCGGATGAGTGAGAACCCGCGCAGGAAGTAGTCTGCACCGCTGACCGAATCTTTGACCATGTGGGGTGATTGGCTCATGTGAGCTCCATCAGTGAATGGGGAAAGTGCCAGCATATTACAAACAAGCCTTTGATTTGGTAAAGTCGCCTGCCCGCCTCCTCTTTATTTCGTTACCCACATAGGCCGCCATGCGTCTGAAATTGATCAAACTCGCCGGTTTCAAGTCGTTTGTCGAGCCGACCCGCATCGAACTCAACGCCGACATGACCGCCGTGGTGGGCCCCAACGGCTGCGGCAAATCCAACGTCATCGACGCCGTGCGCTGGGTGCTGGGGGAGAGCTCCGCCCGCCATCTGCGCGGCGAGAACATGACCGACGTCATCTTCAACGGCTCCATCAACCGCAGCGCCCATGGCCGCGCCTCGGTGGAGCTGGTGTTCGACAATCCCCACAACCGGGTACCCGGCGAGTTTGGCCGCTTTACCGAGATCTCGGTGCGCCGCGAAGTGCTGCGCGACGGCTCCAATCACTACCAGATCAACGGCCAGAAGTGCCGCCGCAAGGATGTGACCGACCTCTTCCTCGGCACCGGCCTTGGGCCCCGCAGTTACGCCATCATCGAACAGGGCACCGTCAGCCGGCTGGTGGAGTCCCGCCCCGCCGATCTCAAGCTGTTCATGGAAGAGGCCGCCGGGGTCTCCCGCTACAAGGAGCGGCGCCGGGAGACCGAGCAGCGCATCCGCCATACCCAGGAGAACCTGGAACGCCTCGGCGATATCCGTGGCGAACTGGGCTCACGCCTCGAGCACCTCAAGGCCCAGGCCGAGACCGCCGAGCGCTACAAGCAGCTCAAGAGTCGCAGTCGCGCGGCCCGCAGCGAACTGATCGGCTCGGAACTGTGGGCGCTGGAGACGCGTCTTGGCGAAGCCAAGACCGAACTGGCCCAGACTGAACAGGCGCTGGCGGCCCTCGATGCCAAGCGCACCGCAGACGAAGGACGCCACGTCACTCTGTCGGTGGCCCGCCAGGAGGCGCAGGCCGAGCAGGCGAGCCGCCAGCAGCAGATTTTTCTCGGCGGGCAAGCCATCGCCCGCCTCGAGCAGCAGCAATTGCACCAGAACGAACTCGGTCGTGACTGGCAGGCGAGGCGGCAGGCCCTCGGCGAGCGTATCGACGGTCTCAAGGCCCAGCTGGCCGGCCAGCTGGAACAGCTGAGCGACAGCACGTTGCAGGGGGAGGTGGCGTCGGCCCGCCTCGAGCAGTGTGAGCAGTTGCTTACCGACCAGCAGAGCGTGCGTGCGGTAGCGGGCGATCGGCTCGAGCAGGCGCGCCAGCGTCAGCAGCAGTGGCAGCAGCAGCTGGGCCAGTTGCAGGGGCGGCTCAACCAGACCCGCGCCGAGGTGAACGGTCTGCAGGAGCTGCAGGCCAAGACCCGGCTGGCCCGCCTCAAGCTGGAAGACGAACAGGCCGGGCCCCTTGGCGGGGAGGGGGAGAACCTGCAACCGGCCCTCGATGCCCTGGCGGCGGAACTCTCGCTCTCCCGCGCCCGCCATGAGGAAGCCGATGCAGCGTGGCAGGCCGGTGTGTCGCGCCATGAAGAGCTCAAGGCAGAGCAGGGTCGCCAGCAGGGCCTGCTGCGCGAGCTGGAGGCGCGCCTCGCCACCCTGGATCAGATCCTGGGGGAGCAGATGGCGGGCGCGACCCTGGCGGATCGGTTGCAGGTTCCCCCCGAGTGGGCCCGGGGGCTGGACAAGGTGCTCGGCCGCTGGCTCACCGCAATCCCGGCGGACGAGTGCAACCTGGCGCAACCCGGACTCTGGATTGGCCCGGCCCAGCCAGCCAGGGCCGGTACCCTGGCGGCGCAACTGGGGGGCGAGCACATTCCGGCTTTCCTCAATGCCATCTGGCTGGCAGAGAGCAGGGAGGAGGCGCTGTCCCGCCTGCACAGCCTCTCTGCCGGTGAGTCGCTGCTCACTCCCGCCGGCGACTGGTTCGGCCCCAACTGGGCGGATCTGGGGGAGGGCATGGCCCTGGGTACGCTGGCGTTGCTCGGTGAGCGTGAACGGCTGCACACCGAGCTGGCCGCGGGTCGGGAGGCGCTGCACAGACTCGACGAGCAGCTTGCCGCCGCCGATGCAGCGCGGGCCCAGCAGCATGGAGCGCATGAGCTGGCTCAGCGTACCCTGCGCGAGCAGGAGCTGCGGTGGCAGCAACTGCGCGAAGCCTGGAGTGTGCGCGAGGGGCAGCGTCAGGAGCGCTTGCAGCGCCTGGGCCAGCTGGGGGAAGAGCTAACCCGGCTCGACAAGGAGCAGGCTGAGGAGGCGCAGCGGCTCGCGTCGGCCGGGGAGCGGCTTGAGCAGGATGAAGCGGCCCTTGGCGAGCTGCAGGAGCAGGGGGAGGTACTCGCCGAGGCGCTGCTGCTTGCCCAGGAGCAGGTGAGTGGGGCGGAGCGGGCGCTGGAAGAGGCGCGCCTTCGCCGGGAGCAGCAGCAGGCGGCCTGCCAGCGGTTGCAACTGGAGCAGCAGAACCAGCGCCAGCTCATCACGCTGCGCGAGCAGGAGCTGGCCCGTCTCGGCCTGGAGCTGGCGGAACTCAAGGAGCCAGGGGCCGCTCCGAGTCAGGATCTGTCGCCCCTGCTGGTCGAACAGCGCAATCTTGAGGCGCAGCAACTGGCCTGTCACCAGCGGCTCGCGGAGCTGGATCGTCAGCTGACCGAGCTGGAGCAGGCCAGAAGCGCCGATCACAAGCAGCTGGTGAAAATTCAGGAGAAGCTGGCGACCCTGCGGCTCGAGCGCGAGCGCAACCTGACGCGCAGGCAGGGACTGCACGAGCAGTTCGAAGAGCTGGGCGTGCGCCTGGTGGACCTCGATCAGGCGGTGCTGATTGCCGCTGATCGCGGCAAGCTGCGCCAGGAGATCCAGACGCTGGAGGCGCAGGTGGAGGCGCTTGGCGCCATCAACCTGGCGGCACTGGAAGAGTATGAGGAGGCGAAAACCCGTTCAAGCTACCTGGAAAATCAGTGCCAGGATCTGGAGCAGGCCCTCGATACCTTGAGCCAAGCCATTAAAAGAATTGATAAAGAAACACAAATACGCTTCCGCGACACTTTCGATAAGGTCAATGAAGATTTAAAATCCCTGTTCCCAAAAGTGTTCGGGGGGGGCAGTGCCTGGCTTGAGCTGACCTCGGATGATCTTTTGGAGGCCGGAGTGAGCATCATGGCAAGACCTCCGGGCAAGAAGAATGCTACCATTGCCCTGCTTTCCGGGGGGGAGAAGGCGCTAACCGCCCTTGCGCTGGTTTTCGCCATCTTCAGACTCAATCCAGCACCATTTTGTCTGCTGGATGAGGTGGATGCACCGCTCGATGAAGTGAACGTCGGTCGCTTCTGTTCTCTTGTCAAAGAGATGTCGAGCACAGTACAGTTCGTTTACATCAGTCATAATAAGGTCTCCATGGAGATGGCCGAGCAGCTGGTTGGCGTCACGATGCAAGAGCCCGGGGTTTCGCGCATAGTGTCGGTCGATATCGGTGAAGCCGTCGCTTTGGCTGAGCAAAACTAGAAAGAGAAGCAGCTAATGCAGGAATTGCGTTACATCTTGGTTGCCCTGGGCGGTATTGCCATCGCGGCATTGCTCATTCACGGGTTGTGGAGCAACAGAAAGAATCGTCAGGCACCGATCAAGGAGAAACCCCTGGGTCGGATGGAGTCCAAGTCCCGTGAGCGTGACAACGACGCCTTCGACAGCGATGGCATCGGTCAGGTGCGTGTGGTGAGCGGTGGCCGTCGTGCCGAGCCCAAACTACGCAGCGACGAGGCCCGTCAGCCCGAACCCCGCCGTGTCGCCCCCGTTCCCGCCTTCGATGATGAAGATGACGACGCCGATCTGCCGCCTCCCGTGGTGCGCAAGCCTGCCGCTCGCCCTGTCCCCCCTCAGCCTGTGTATGAGGAAGAAGAGGACTATGACGAGCCGGTTGCCGCCCCTGTTGAAGAGGCCCCTGCCGCGCCGGTGCGCAAACCTGCACAGGTGATCCGCCGTACGCCGGTACACCGTTCCCGTCCGCAGCGCGAGCCCATGATGCAGCCGCTGGACGAAGAGCCGCTGGTGGAGCCGGCCTATGCCCAGGCGCCGACCTTCGGTGCACGCGAGCCGGCACCGGTTGCCCAGCAGGCTCCCCGCTACGCCCAGCCGGCTTATGAAGAGCCCGCTTACGATGACGAGCCAGCCTATGAAGAGCCTGTTCACGCAGCCGAGCCAGAACCCGCTCCGGCCCCGGTCGAGAAGATCTGGCAGGATGTCTATGTCATCAACCTGATGGCCCGTCCCGGCCACGATCTGCAAGGGGCGACCCTGCTCTCTTCCCTGCTGGCGCTGGGCTTCAAGTTTGGCGAGATGGACATCTTCCACCGTCACGAAGATCTGGGCGGCAAGGGGGAAGTGCTCTTCTCCATGATCAACATGGTCAAGCCGGGTACCTTCAACCCCTATCGCATGGAGCAGTTCAGCACCCCGGGTGTGTCCCTCTTCATGCAACTGCCCCTTCGCAGCAATGCCGCCTTCGCCTTCGAGCACATGTTGCAGGCCGCGGATCAGCTGGCGAGCGATCTCGATGCCATGCTGACCGACGCCTCGCGCAGTCCCCTCAGCGACGACGACATCGCCCGCTACCGTCACGAGCTGGCGGCCTACGAGGCCAGCCGCGACTGATGCGCCATGGGGCTTGAACAATGAAAAGTGCGGTACCCCGGTGCCGCATTTTTGTTTCTGCCCCAGACTGAATGTTCCATCACACTTCGAGACTTTTTCATGAGCGATATCCTCTCCCGCCACCGTCAACTGTGTGAGCTGCTGACCGAGTACGGCCATCAGTACTATGTGCTGGACAACCCCACGGTGCCGGACGCTGAATACGATCGCCTGATGCGCGAGCTGATCGCGCTGGAGGCCGAGCATCCCGAGCTGAAAACCCCGGCCTCGCCGAGCGTGCGGGTGGGAGGCCAGCCGCTGACCGCCTTCAAGCAGGTACGCCACGAGATCCCCATGCTGAGTCTGGACAACGTCTTCAGCAGCGAGGAGTTGCAGGCGTTCGAGCAACGCATGAGTGATCGCCTCAAGCGGGAGGTGACTTTCACCTTCTGTTGCGAACCCAAGCTCGACGGTCTGGCGGTGAGCCTGCTCTACGTGGATGGCCAGCTGGTACAGGCCGCCACTCGCGGGGACGGTACCACGGGGGAGGAGATCACCGAGAACGTGCGCACCATCAAGGCCATTCCCCTGACCCTGCGCGGCCAGGGGTGGCCTGCGCGGCTGGAGGTGCGTGGGGAGGTCTTCATGCCCAAGGCGGGGTTCGAGGCGATGAACCGCGATGCGCTGGCGGCGGGGGAGAAGGTGTTCGTCAACCCGCGCAACGCCGCTGCCGGCAGCCTGCGCCAGCTCGATTCACGCATCACCGCCAGCCGCCCCCTCAGCTTCTATGCCTACGGCGTGGGAGTCGGTGGCGACGAGCTGGGGGATTCCCACTTCGGTCGCCTCAATCAGCTCAAGGCCTGGGGTCTGCCGCTCAGTCCCGAGGTGAAGCTGAAAGAGGGTGCCGCCGGCTGCCAGGCGTTTCACGACGACATTCTGGCGCGCCGTGGGGATCTCCCCTACGAGATCGACGGCGTGGTCTACAAGGTGGATGACATCGCCCTGCAAGGGGAGCTCGGTTTCGTGGCCCGCGCGCCGCGCTGGGCCACTGCCCACAAGTTCCCGGCCGAAGAGGAGATGACGGCGCTGGAGAATGTTGAGTTCCAGGTGGGCCGCACCGGTGCCATCACCCCGGTGGCCAAGCTCAAGCCGGTGTTTGTCGGCGGCGTCACCGTGTCCAACGCCACCTTGCATAATGCGGACGAGATCGCGCGCCTTGGCGTCATGATCGGCGACACCGTGATCGTGCGCCGTGCCGGGGACGTGATCCCCCAGGTCGTGGCTGTGGTGGAGGCGCAGCGCCCGGCGGATGCCCGCGCGATCCTCTTCCCGACCGAGTGCCCGGTGTGCGGCTCGGCGGTGGAGCGGCTGGAAGGGGAGGCCGTGGCCCGCTGTTCCGGCGGTCTCTTCTGCGAGGCCCAGCGGGCGGCCGCCATCAAGCACTTCGCGGCGCGTCGCGCCATGGATGTGGATGGCCTTGGCGACAAGATAGTGGAGCAACTGGTGGACAAGGGGCTGGTGAAGACCCCGGCGGACCTGTTCAGCCTCAACGCCATCCAGCTGGCCGGTCTCGAGCGGATGGGGCAAAAATCGGCCCTCAACCTGGTGGCCGCCATCGATGCCGCCCGCAGCACCACCCTGCCCCGCTTCCTGTTTGCCCTGGGGATCCGCGAAGTAGGGGAGGCGACCGCCTTGAACCTCGCCAACCACTTCCTCACTCTGGATGCCCTGCGCGCCGCCTCGGTGGAGCAGTTGCTGGAAGTGGCCGACGTGGGAGACATAGTGGCCAAGCACGTCTACTACTTCCTGCGCCAGCCCCACAACATCGAGGTGCTCGACGCCCTGCTGGCCGCCGGGATCCACTGGCCGGCCATCGAGAAGAAGGAGGCAAGCGATCAACCTTTTGCCGGCAAGACCTTCGTGCTGACCGGCACCCTCACCGCTTTGTCCCGCAACGACGCCAAGGCGGCGCTGCAGGCCCTGGGGGCCAAGGTGGCGGGCTCGGTGTCGGCCAAGACCGATGTGCTGGTGGCGGGGGAGGCGGCAGGCTCCAAGCTCGCCAAGGCCCAGGAGCTGGGGATCACCATCTGGACCGAAGCCGAGTTGCAGGCGGCCATTCAGCCCTGAGGATGCACGTTTGAGCAGACAAACCCGGCCCACTGGCCGGGTTTGTCGTTGGTGGGCTCACTCGACGTAGCTCACCTTGTCCTGCCAGGCATCGGGAGCCGTCAGGTGCCAGCGTGCCAGTTCGCTCTTGCTGAACAGGTATTCCCCGCGGGATGCGGCGCGGGGGGAGAGGGCGCCGGGCGCCGTGCCCGAGAGGATGGCATTGGCCAGTTCGGCGGCTCTCTCTCCCTGGCTGTGGCCATCGAGCACCAGACCGCCGATGGCGGCTCCCCTGCCCACCGCAAAGGCCCAGAAACAGAACAGTGGCACCGGGCTGTTGGCGCTGGTCCATGCCAGCACCTGTTGCTCGCTCACATGCTGGCCCTGCGCGTCGGTGAGAGTGTGGTAGAGGCCGAGGAAGAGCGCCTGATAGCCGTTTTCCCGGCTGGCGAGCACTGCCTCCTGCCAGCGTCCGTAGTCGGTGAACTGGCGGCTGCTGACCCGGGTCTGACCGATCGTCAGCTCGCCTCGCCCCTTGAACTCGTGGGCGACGGCGGTGCGGGACACCTCGCTTTCGTCAAACAGCACCAGGGCACGCTCCAGCCCTCCCATCAACTGACTCATCTCGCTGATGCTGCGCTTGAGCAGAGGGCGTTCCAGGACGCCGGTGATCAGGGGGTGGCCGACCAGCCCCTTGGGGCGCGGATTCTCGTTCATCCCGAGAAACACCACGGGCGTTCCCCGGGCGGCGATGGGTCGGGCGAGGGCGTTGATGGCGTTGTCATCCCCCAGGATCACCAGCGCCGGCTGGTGGGTCCGGTAGGCGGCCATTCCCTTGGCGAGCAGTTCGTCACGGGTCTGGCCGGGCTGGCGCTTGGTGTCCAGATAGAGATAGCCGAGGTGATGCGCCTGCTTGAGGTGTTGCTCGAGGCCGGCACTGTAGCTTTGATCCCACTGGTTGCTCTGGTGATAGCTGCTGATCACCAGGATCTCGGCGGCCAGCAGCGGGAGGGAGAGAAGGGAGAGCAGGAGCAAGACCTTGGTCACGTGTGTTTTCCGCAAGGGACAGACTGTTCCCCAGTATGTGCTCTCCCGCTCTCTGGCGCCTCGGTCAATTGTTGTCGGAAGGCGTGCCCCTCTCTTTTTATCCCTTGCCGGGCGGGAGCCCGCATCCCGTCTGGGGTGAGCAAAAAGAGCGCCTTTTGGCGCTGGTCGTGAACTGCCCCACTCCTTCCAAAACCTGTTCTGGATCAAGAAACTGGGTACCGCTTTGGTGCCTAATAGACCCCACATATAGGGGTAATCATAAAAAAAATACCCATATATAGTGTTATAAAGCTGTGCATAAGTGGTCGCCCTCTCAGTGTCAGCCCAGGTGTTTCAAGCCTTGGCTGACCTTGTTTGCGCCGGGGACGGGCGTGGAGAAGGGGACTCAACGAGGGTGAGCCGAGGGTGGCCACCAGGTCTTTAAATACGGGGAAAATCGATGAAACCGGTAGTGATCAAACGCGATGGATGTCGTGCACCATTCAATGGCCAACTGATCCGCGATGCGGTCAGCCGGGCGGCGGCAGCGGTCAATCAGGCCAGTCCGGCGCTGGCAGAGCGCATTGCCGCCGCTGTCAGCCAGGAGCTGGAGGGGCGAGGGGAGGTAGACATCCACGAGATCCAGAACCGGGTCGAGAACCACCTGATGGCCTCCGACGACAAGGCCATCGCCCGTGCCTACATCGAATACCGTCACGACCGTGATCAGGCTCGCGAGGCCCGGGGTCGCCTGGCCCAGGAGATCCGCGGCCTGGTGGAGCAGACCAACGCGGCTCTGCTCAACGAGAACGCCAACAAAGACTCCAAGGTGATCCCGACCCAGCGTGACCTGCTGGCGGGCATCGTCGCCAAGCATTACGCCATCAGTCACATGCTGCCCCGTGACGTGGTGCAGGCCCACGAGAGCGGCGACCTGCACTTCCACGATCTCGACTACTCCCCCTTCTTCCCCATGTTCAACTGCATGCTGATCGATCTGCAGGGGATGCTGACCCACGGCTTCAAGATGGGCAACGCGGAGATAGACACCCCAAAATCCATCAGCACCGCCACCGCGGTGACCGCCCAGATCATCGCCCAGGTGGCGAGCCATATCTATGGCGGCACCACCATTAACCGCATCGACGAAGTGCTGGCACCCTATGTGACCATCAGCTGGCACAAGCACCGGGAGGTGGCCGAGGAGTGGGGGATCCAGGATGTGGACGCCTACGCCATGGCTCGCACCGAGAAGGAGTGCCACGACGCCTTCCAGTCCCTCGAATACGAGGTCAATACCCTGCACACCGCCAACGGTCAGACGCCGTTCGTCACCTTCGGCTTTGGCCTGGGGGACAGTTGGGAATCGCGCCTCATCCAGCGCGCCATCCTAGGCAACCGCATCGCCGGCCTTGGCAAGAACAGGAAGACCGCCGTCTTCCCGAAACTGGTGTTCGCCATCAAGGATGGCCTGAACCACAAACCGGGGGATCCCAACTACGACATCAAGCAGCTGGCGCTGGAGTGCGCCTCCAAGCGGATGTACCCGGACATCCTCAACCACGACCAGGTGGTCAAGGTCACAGGCTCCTTCAAGACCCCCATGGGGTGCCGCTCCTTCCTCGGTGCCTTTGAAGAGAATGGCGAGCTGGTCCACGAAGGGCGCAACAACTTGGGGGTCGTGAGCCTCAACCTGCCGCGCATTGCCCTGAAATCCCGCGATGAAGCGGACTTCTGGGACAAGCTGGACGCCGCCCTGCGGGTGGCCAAGACAGCGCTCATGTACCGCATCAAGCGCCTGGACGGGGTCAAGGCCCGGGTCGCCCCCATCCTCTACATGGAAGGGGCCTGCGGGGTGCGCCTCAAGGCCGATGACAACATCAGCGAGATCTTCAAACATGGCCGCGCCTCCATTTCGCTGGGTTACATCGGGGTACACGAGACCATCAACGCCCTCTATGGCACCGACGTCCACCTGTTCGACAGCGAGACCCTGCGCCAGAAGGCCATCGCCATCATCGCGCGGCTCAAGGCGGCCACCGACGAGTGGAAGGAGGAGACCGGCTACGGCTTCAGCCTCTACTCCACCCCGAGCGAGAACCTCTGCACCCGTTTCTGCCGCATCGACGCCAAGGAGTTTGGCGTGGTGGCCGGGGTGACCGACAAGGGCTACTACACCAACAGCTTCCACCTGGACGTGGAGAAGCAGGTGAACCCCTACGACAAGCTGGACTTCGAGGCGCCCTATCCGCCCATCGCCAGCGGCGGCTTCATCTGCTACGGCGAGTACCCCAACATCCAGCACAACCTAGAGGCGTTGGAGAACGTCTGGGACTACAGCTATGACAAGGTGCCCTACTACGGCACCAACACCCCCATCGACGAGTGCTACGACTGCGGCTTCACCGGCGAGTTCGAGTGCACCTCCAAGGGCTTCACCTGCCCGCGCTGCGGCAACCACGACCCCGCCAAGGTGTCGGTGACACGCCGGGTGTGCGGCTATCTCGGCAGCCCGGATGCGCGCCCCTTCAACGCGGGCAAGCAGGAAGAGGTCAAACGCCGGGTCAAGCATATGTAAGCGAGCAGACCCCACCCCAGCCCTCCCCTTGGCAGGGGGGGGCAAAGAAGCTCCTCCCCCTTTCGAAGGGGGAGGTTGGGAGGGGGTTGGCCGTTAACCCAGAGAACTCGAATGCACTACCACCAGTACTACCCGGTCGATGTGATCAACGGCCCAGGCACCCGCGCCACCTTGTTCGTGTCGGGTTGCGAGCACCAGTGTCCCGGCTGCTACAACCAGAGCACCTGGCGGCTCGATGGGGGCAAGCCGTTCGATGAGGCGATGAGCGATCGCATCATTCACGATCTCAACGACAGCCGCATCAAGCGGCGCGGACTGTCGCTCTCCGGCGGCGATCCGCTCCACCCCGCCAACGTGCCGCATGTGCTGGCGCTGGTGAAACGGGTGCGAACCGAGTGCCCCGGCAAGGACATCTGGTGCTGGACCGGCTATCTGCTGGCCGATCTCAGCCCGGCCCAGCGGGAGCTGGTGGCCTTGCTGGACGTGCTGGTGGATGGCAGGTTCGAGAAGGCCCTGGCGGATCCCGGTCTGCTCTGGCGTGGCAGCAGCAACCAGATGGTTCACGACCTCAACGCCTGGCGGAAAGGAGGAGAGCGGATCCCCTGTCTGGTTTGCAGTTGAGGCCTTGGGTGTTTATGGTTAGGCCAACCCCAAGCGCTGTTTACACGAGGAATCCCGATGAACAATCTGCTCAAGATCCTGCTGGCCATCTTTCTCCCCCCGGTCTGCGCCTTTATCCAGGTAGGCTTCAGCCTCCATTTCCTCATCAACATAGTGCTGACCCTGCTGGGCGGTCTGCCCGGCATGGTTCATGCCCTCTGGCTGGTGGTAAGCGACAAGCGCGCCTGAGCCGTGAGAGATCACAAGGCCAGCCCTCCGGGGTTGGCTTTTTTTTGCCTGCCAGATGGGGGCTTCCCGGATGAGCCCCTTTGCCTGACACTGGCGCGTCGCTCATGGAATCGAGCGATACAACGAAGAGGGAATGTCAGTGCGTGTGAAAGGGTTGTTTCTGTGGGCCGCCCTGGCCCTGCTCGGGGGCTGTGCCAGCCCCACCGCCAAGCTGAATCAGCCTCCGGTGGATGTCACCTGGGAAACGCTGCCCGAATACTGGGTGCTGGTGGGGGATGCCATCAGTTTTAACCCGGTCGGGGGGCTGCCGGCGAAGAGGCCGGTCAAGGGGTATGTGACCCTTCGCTACCTCATCGATTCCAATGGCACGCTGTTCAGCCCAGAGGTACTGGAGTCCCAGCCTCCCGGCGTGCTGGATCTCATCGCCATCTCCGGGCTGGCGCAGCTGCGCTACCGGCCATCGGAGCAGAATCAGCAAGCCATTCCGGCTCGGGTTGTGGCCCGATTTGAAGTGGAAGTGAAATGACAAACACCCCGGCCAGGCCGGGGTGTTTCGTGTGGGCTGTGTGCCATGACGGCGCGGATCACTGCTCCTTGCAGTCGTTGTAGCGGCTCTGCCACTCCCCGGCGTCATCACGCATCTCGACGAACCCCTCCTTGCCCTTGTTCCACCAGACCACCTCGTGATCGTCGGTATAGCGGGCGCCGGAGGCGGAAACCGCCTGGGGCAGGGTGTAATCCTTGCCATCGGGGAGGGAGATCTTGACGAAGTTCAGGCTCTCGTCCGAGAGGGAGAAGTAGCGAACCTGCACTTTCTGGTTCTGTTCACACAGATAGGTGACGGGATCGCCGCCGGTCACTCCCAGCTTGCCGCTGCCCAGATCGCAGCCGCCGAGCAGGGTGATGGCGCCCGCCCCCAGTAGAAAGAGCTTGGCGTGTTTCATGTTTGATCCTCACAACGGTGTCATATGGCCTTGAGCCTAACAGGATGAGGCACAACTGCAACCTCGTGGCGGGAGCCCTGCGTCGGGATGCGTCCGTCTCCCTCTGGTCCGTGGGGCAGGCAAAAAAACGCCCCGGCAGGCAAGCGGGGCGAAAGGGAGCCATCCAATGGCTGCAGAAAAGGGTCAGTGGCCGAACCGTGTCGCCTCGAAGCGATTGAGCAGCCGGTGGATGAGGTAGCAGGCGAGCAGGGTGACCACGATGGCAAAGAGGATGCTGCTCACCCGATAGAGGGCGCTGAACACCAGGTCGTTGCCCGGGGTCAGGTACTGGCCGAACAGGATGCCGAGGGTGGTGAGGGCACCGAAGCCGACTCCGGAGCCGCTCGCCTCCTTCACATGGGCATAGCTGAACAGCATGGCGCCGAGCCAGAGCACCGGGGTCACCAGCAGCAGCAAGCCGGACCAGTCATAGAGCACCAGCTGCCCCAGGATGCCGAAACTCACCCCCAGCAGGGTGCCCATGGCCCGCTTGCGGGCATAGTCCAGGGCGCCGTTCCAGTGCATGGGGAAGAGCAGCAGCAGGGTGGTGGCCTGGGCAGACATGGAGTCGCGCAGATCGAAGATCTGGAACACCAGGAACGAGAGGGTCGCGATGGACGCCCCCAGCAGGGCTTCGTGGCGCATCCGGTGCGGCGCCTTGGGGGAGGGGGCCGGCCTGGGGCGATCCTCCACATCCGGAATGAGGGCCGTCATCAGATAGGCGATGAGCACCGACAGGACGCTGGCCCAGAGGTTGCTGAAGATGAGGTCGTTCAGATCAATCCCGGGGTAGCTGGCAAAGTGCAGCATGATGCTGAGGCTGAGCACCCCGTTGGCACCGAACAGGAACAGGCTGCCCCGGGACATGGCGGCGAAACGGTAGAGGAAGAGCAAAAAGACCAGGGGGGTCATGAGCCCCGGGTGGCCGCCGAACAGGCCGCCGAGCAGCCCCACTTCCAGACCGCACATGGCGGCGGAGGCGATGAGCTGGCGGGCGGCGTGACCGTTCATCACCGGCACCAGGCCGAGCAGCAGCACCGGGGTGACGGTGAAGAAGACCCCGTTGCTCCAGCCGAAGATCTTGCACAGCACAAACCCCAGGGTGCAGCCAAAGGCGATGCGCAGACACTGGCGCAGTTCGTTGGGGGTGAGGGGTCTGTGCCACAGGTTCATGGTCGTCATCTCAATAGATGTAGTGTAGCAGGCTGAGCAGACGGATCTGGCCGCGGGCCAGCAGCCCGGTCAGGGTGTTGTCCGGCAGCAGTTGCACCGTGGCGCGGGCCCCGGCCGGCAGGTGGGCGGGCAGTTGCTCCAGGGTCAGGTGCAGGCGCAGGCGCTGGGCATCGCGCACCCAGCGATCGGACTCGACGGGGTTCGCAAGCTGGCCGTTGGCGTCAAACTGGCCGGCGCTGACCCCGGCATCCAGGCTGGCGACGCGGGCAGGATAGAGACGACCGGGCTCGCCGTCGAAGGCGACGAGGGCCTGACTGCCGGCGCTGACGTGGCGCAGGCTCTTCTCGCGAAAATCGGCGATCACGTCCACCTGCTCGGAGACCAGGGCCAGCAGGGGGGAGCCCGCATTGGCCACGCTGCCAGGCTTGAGCTGCAGGTTGGTGATGATGCCGTCCTGGCTCGCATGAACCCGGCTGTAGGCGAGGTTGAGCTCGGCCTGGGCGAGGCGGTTGCGGGCCTGGCGCAGCAGCAGGTTGTCTTCCCCTGGCAAGCCGCGGTTGACGCGGGCCTGCTCTACCCGGGCCTGGCTGCCGAGCAGGTTGGCACGGGCGGTGCGGGCGGCGCTGTCGGCGTCATCTTTCTGCTGTTCAGAGACCATGTGACGGCGGTAAAGGGCGTCGATGCGCGCCGCTTCCCGCTGTTTCTGGTCGGCCTGGGTGCGCAGCGAGCTGTACTCTGCCTCGTAGGCGGTCAGGGTCGCGTCCAGCTGGCGGTTCTGCTGCCTGGCCTGATCCAGGGCGAGCCTGGCCTGATCCACGGCGAGCTGGAAGGGTTCCGGGTCGAGGGCGAACAGCAGATCCCCCTGCTTGACGTGCTGGTTGTTGGCGACGGCGACTTCGACCACCTTGCCGCTGACCTGGGGGGCCATCCGGGTGACGACCCGGGTGGCCATGGCCTGGGGGGTCAGGGGCATCTTGATGTCGGCCAGCAGAAAGTAGCCAAACACCAGGACGAAGCAGACGATGGCCCACTTTATCCAGCGCTTGAATTGTTGATCCGGTGTCATCTTATTCTCTCTCTTCATGCTGTGCGGCTATCTTGCCAAGGGCGTTGGCGGAGATGCGGTGCACAATGTCTTCAAACTGGGCCAGCTCCTGCTGGCTGATGCCGGTGAGCAGCTCCCGGCGCACGGCGATGATGCGGCCCTCGATCTGATCGAGCAGCGCCTTGCCCGCCGGGGTCAGGGTGACGATGCGGGCCCGCTTGTCCTGGCTGCAACAATGGCGCTCGATCAGCCCCTGCTCCTCGAGCTGACCCAGGGTCCGCATCAGGGAGGGGAGCTCTATCTCCAGGGCCTCTGCCAGGGTCTTCTGGCTGAGGTGGCCGCCGAGGCGGCTGAGTTTCCACAGGGCGGTCCAGCGGGGATGGGTGAGCCCCAGAGGTGCCAGCTCGAGATCGGCCACGGTGCGCCAGAGCCGGTGCAATCGCCCCAGCTGCTCGGCGAGGGAGAGTTCTCGCAACATCTCCAGATCCTTTTTCATGACGGGCACCTCAATTACTTAGCTTGCGAAGCATTATATTTATTTCGCAGGCTAAGTAAATAGTGTGATACAGCTCACGTTCAGGTTTTTTGCCCGGGCCGTGGTGTTTAAGTTTTTATATGGCTTTGCGGGCCAGCTAACCGACAACGGCCGGAGGAGGCGTTAGAGTGGCCACCTTTGAGGTGCGCCAGGCTGGCCATTGACCCGGCCGGGGGACACCCTCACCCTGGGCTTCCCCGTCCGCTGCAAGGTTGAACGATGAAACTGCGCCACCAGCTAGTCACCCTCTCGCTTGGCTTGTCACTGCTGCTGATCCTGATCCTGGGCTGTCTGCTCGCCCTCTTCATGCGCCACCTGCTGGAGAACAACCTGAAGGAGAAGGGGAGCGATCTGGCCCGGGTGCTGGTGGCGGACAGCCGGGTGGTCCAGGCCCTGGAGAAGGGGAGCGATCCCGGGCTGCGGGATTATGTGCAGGGGATCTGCAGCCGCACCGATGCCGCCTACATGGTGGTGACCGACGAACATGCCAGGCGCCTGAGCCACCCCTCCCCCGAGCTGGTGGGCCAGACCTTCCGGGGGGAGGACATCTGGCCTGCACTCCAGTCGCGCGAGAGCTACTGCTCCCGGGACGTGGGCACCCTGGGCCCCGCCATCCGCTGCTTCGCTCCCGTGGTGGGGCCCGATGGCCAGGCCATCGGTGCGGTGGCGGTGGGTTATCTGATGCGCACCGTGGAGGGCACCTATCAGGAGCGGATCGCCCTGCTGGTCGGCGCCATCGCAGCGGTGCTGGGGTGCGGTCTGCTGCTGGCGCTCTGGGTGCAGCACCTGCTGCGCCGCACCCTGCTGGATCTGGAGCCGGAAACCATCGCCAATCGCTTCGCCCAGCAGGATCTGGTGCTGGAGGGGATCTCGGAGGGGATAGTGGCCCTGGACAACCAGCACAGGATCACCATGCTCAACAGCGCCGCCTTCTATCAGTTGCGACTGCCCGGCACCGGGCGCCACGCCCTGCTGGGCCGCTCCCTGGCGGAGCTGGCCCCCGGCCTCGTGCCCACGTTGCAGCAAGGGGGGGCGGTCAGGTTCACCGTGCAGGGTGATGACTTCGTCGGCCACTGGCAGGAGCTCAGCGGTCGCGAGCCGGGGCGCATGCTCATCTTCAGCCGGCCAGACGGCACCGGCAGCCTGGGCATGCAGGTGACCCACCTGCGCCAGTACGGCGAGATGCTGCGCATCCAGACCCATGAATTCGCCAATAAGCTCAGCAGCCTCTCCGGCCTGCTCCAGCTCGGCCACGTGGATCAGGCGGTAGACCTCATCCAGCAGGAGAACGAAGCCTGCCAGAACATGTTGCAGGATCTGCTGCGGGTCATCGAGAACAAGCCGGTGGCCGGGCTCATCCTCGGCAAGTTCAGCCGGGCGCGGGAGCTGGGGGTGGAGCTGGTGCTGGATGCGGGGTCGGCCCTCGGGGAGTATCCGGCCGAGGTGTCGGCGGATCTCATCACCTGCATCGGCAACCTGCTGGACAACGGCATTCGCGCCGCCTGGGGGAACCGCGAGCACGCCGCGCCCAGGGTGCTGCTCTCCCTCGATGATCTGGGGCGGCGGCTGGTGATCGAGGTGGAGGACAGTGGCGAGGGGGTGGACGAGGCGCTGGCGGATCACCTGTTCGACTACGGTGTCAGCCGCCAGACCGGGGATCACGGGGTCGGCCTCTTCCTGGTCAAGAAGACGGTGGCCAGGCGGGGGGGCGTGATAGAATGGCGCCGCACCGCCGAGCAGACGACCCTGTTCGGTATCTATTTGAATAAAAACCAATTGGTGTAAGTCATGAAGCCAATCTTCACGCTGATTATCGAGGATGACGAGCGGATAGGCGCCATGTTGGGGGAGCTGGTCTCCTCCACGGCCGGGTTCTCCCTGATGGGGCGGGCCGGCACCCTGGCCGAGGCGGATCGCCTGATGGCGGGGAGCGAGCCCCGCTTGCTGATGGTCGACATCTCCCTGCCCGATGGTTCGGGCCTGGAGTGGGTGAGCCGGCTGCGCAGCCACAACCGGGAGGTGATGGTGATGATGGTGACCGCCTCCTGCGACGTGGAGACCATACAGCAGGCCCTCAACCTGGGAGTGCAGGACTACGTCATCAAGCCGCTGCGGCTGTTTCGCATCCAGCAGAGCCTGGAGGAGATCCTGGTCCTGCATCGCCGCCTGTGCGAGCCGGGGGAGCTGGCCCAGAGCGACCTGGACCGCCTGATGGGCAAGGCGCGCAACCAGGGGCGGGAGGCGCGGGAAACCCCCAAGGGGATCGACGCCATCACCCTGCGCCAGGTGCTGGATCTGCTGGCGGGGGAGCCGGACAACACCTTCTCCACCGACACCGTGGCCCTGCGCCTCTCCCTGAGTCGCACCACGGCCCGCCGTTACCTGGAGTTTCTGGAGTCAGAAGATCGGCTGGACGTGGAGCTCAACTACGGCCAGCGTGGCCGCCCGGAGCGGCGTTACCACTGGCGCCGGGAGTCGTGACCCCGTCGCGGGCACAACGCCGAAGAGGCCGCGCACACCATGCTGCGCAGGCTGCGCAGATAAAAGGGAGCCTTTGAGCTCCCTTTTGTTTTACCCCGATGCGACCCGGCCCCTCTATCTGGGGTCGCCCGAGAAGGGGTGCAGGGCGGAGCGGGCGCGCTCGAACAGGGCGATGAGATGATCCGCCACGGCCCGCACCCGCCGGGAGTGGGCGAGATCGCTGTGGAGCACCAGCCAGATGGGCTGATCCACTCCGAGCTCCGGCAGCAGGCAGACCAGATCAGTCTGGCGGGCCAGGTAGTGGGGCAGCACCGCGAGCCCGAGGCCGGCTTTGGCGGCGGCGAGTTGGGCCGCCAGGGTGCCGGTCTCCACCCGGCAGGGGCGGCCGCGCAGCATGCGGGTCATCCATCTGGCGGCGGGCAGGTGGCTCTGGGTTTCGTTCCAGCCGATGAAGTCATCCTGATCGAAGCTGGCGGCATCCACCCCGGGGCTGCGGGCATCCAGGTAGGCGCCGGTCCCGTAGAGGCCAAAGCCCAGGGTGCCCAGGCGCCGCAGGGTGAGGTGGCCGGCATCGGGCTTGACCATGCGCACCGCGAGATCGGCATCGCGCCGGTGCAGGTTCACCGTTTGCACCCCGGTGACCAGCTCCACCCTCAGCTCGGGGTGCTGGGCAAAGAGCGTCGGCAGGGAGGGGATGATGAGGGGATTGGCCAGGTTCTCGGCGGTGGCGAGGCGCACGGTGCCGGCCACCTGTCCCTGCAACTGCCCCGCCTCGCCAAAGGCCAGCCCCGCATGTTCCAGCGCCTCGGCTCGCTCAAGCAGGGCTTCCCCGTCGTCGGTCAGGCGATAGCCCTGCTGGTGGCGGCTGAACAGGGGCAGGCCGAGGGCCGCCTCCAGCCGGTCCAGGCGCCGGGAGACGGTGGCCACCCCCATGCGAAGGGCGTGGGCGGCACCGCTCAGGGTGCCGCTGCGGGCGATGGCCAGGAAGACGCGGGCGTCGTCCCAGAGCAGGGGATCGTGCATGGTGTTTCCATAATCGGAAGATAGGTTGCCAGTTATCTCTATATCTCATTCATTTTCGGAAGACCATACTCCCCTGCAACTTGTCAGGGAGAAAATGCGATGCAACGACGAACACTGGGAGCCAACCTGCAGGTCTCTGCCCTGGGGCTGGGCTGCATGGGGATGAGCGAATTCTACGGGCCGCGGGACGATGAGACGTCCTTGCGGGTGCTGGCGGAGGCGGTGGAGCGGGGCATCGACCTGCTCGACACCGCCGACATGTACGGCCCCCACCACAACGAGGCGCTGATCGGGCGTTTTCTCGCGACCCGGCGGGGGCAGGTGAAGGTCGCCACCAAGTTTGGCATCGTGCGCCAGCACGGGGAGTACAGGCGTACCCTCGACAACAGCGCCCCCTATGCGCGCCAGAGCTGCGAGGGCTCCCTGCGCCGCCTCGGCATCGAGCAGATCGATCTCTACTATGTGCACCGCCTCGATCCGGCCCATCCCGTCGAGGAGACCATGGCCGGGCTGGCGCAGCTGGTACAGGAGGGCAAGATAGCCCGCATCGGTCTGTGCGAGGTGAGCGAGGCCACCCTGAGGCGCGCCCATGCCGTGCACCCGGTGGCGGCGGTGCAGACCGAATACTCCCTCTGGACGCGGGAGGTGGAGGCGGCGGTGCTGCCCGCCTGCCGGGAGCTGGGGATTGGTCTGGTGGCCTACTCCCCCCTGGGGCGCGGGTTTCTGACCGGGCGTTACCAGCAGGAGGCGGTGTTCGAGGAGGGGGATTTTCGGGCCGGTCTGCCGCGCTTTCAGGGGGAGAACCTCGCCACCAACCGCACCCTGGTGCAGGCGGTCATGGCCCTGGCGCAGCAGAAGGGATGCTCGGCGGCGCAGATAGCCCTGGCCTGGCTGCTGGCGCAATGGGAGGGGATAGTGCCCATCCCCGGCACCCGGCGCCTGACCCACCTTGAGGATAACCTCGGTGCCCTCTCGGTGCGCCTCTCCCCAGCGGAGCTCGGGGCCCTGGGACAGGCCATCCGGACCCTGCCGGTGGCGGGGGAGCGCTATACCGCCGAAGGGATGAAGGGGGTGAACGCATGAGCGGCTCGCACACGGATCGCCGTGAACGGGCGTTCGCGCTGCTGGCCCGGCTCGATCCCCAGGCGCCCACACGGGTCGCTGCCAGCCTGGATGCCCTGTCACCTGAGCTTGCCGAGCTGGTGCTGGGGTTTGCCTTTGCCGATGTGCTCGCCCGTCCCGGCATCGATCTCTGCACCCGCGAGATGCTCACGGTGGCGACCCTGATGGGAATGGGCACGGCGCCCGGACAGCTCGAGTTCCATATCCGGGCCGCCCTCAATGTGGGGGTCAGCCGGGAGACCATCATCGAGATCCTGCTCCAGGTCGCCGTCTATGCCGGAGTGCCCGCCTGCATGAATGGCATCAGTGCGGCCCGCAGCGCCTTCGCCGCCCATGACAAGGGGCGGGGGGGCAGGGATTAAGGAGGAGACGTCACCCTGACGAAAAGGTCAGGTGTGCCCTGACGAGGGCAGCAAGAAGGGAGCCGAGGCTCCCTTCTTTCATGGTGCTGGCCGGCTCAAGCCCCTTCCGGCAGAGGACGGCGTACCCTCGGCTTGAGCTGGGAGAGCATGACCCCGGTCAGGATGAGGCCGCCCCCCAGCAGGTGATAGCCGTGGATGGGCTCCCCCAGGGTGATGACGGCGATGAGGGCCGTGCACAGGGGCATCAGGTTCATGAAGACCGAAGTGCGCTCCGCCCCCAGGGTGGCGAGGCCGCGCATCCAGCAGTAGGCGGCGAAGATGGAGGAGGCGAGGCCGGCGAACAGCACCATGCTCCAGCCCTGGGCGGGAATGGCCAGGGAGTCGGCAGAGAGGGCCACCGGGATGAGCAGCAGCACCGCCAGCAGGATCTGCAGGTAGAGGTTGAGCCAGGGGCCGAACGGCAGTTGCCAGCGGCGGATCAGCAGGCCATAGAGGGCATAGCTGGCCGCCCCCAGCAGCATCATGCCGTCGCCGGGGTTGATGCCGCTGTGCAGCAGTGCCAGGGGATTGCCCTGACCCAGCAGCCAGAGCACCCCGAACAGGGAGAGGCTCATGCCGAGCAGCGCCTGCTTGCCCGGCTTCTGGCCAAAGCAGCAGGCCCCGATGAGCAGGGTGAGCAGGGGCAGCAGGGAGCCGATGACCCCCATGTTGGTGGCCGAGGTGCTGTGGGCGGCGTAGTAGGCGAGGCACTGGTAGAGCACCATGCCGAGCAGGGAGAGCACCAGCAGCTTGCCGAGCCAGGGGCGGATGTCGGCCCGGCGGCGCCAGAGCTGCGGCAGGCAGAAGGGGGAGAGCGCGAGGGCGGCGATCACCCAGCGATAGAAGGAGATGGCGGCGGGATCCAGCACGCCGGCGGCGGCCTTGGAGACCACGGTATTGGCGGCCCAGATCAGGATGGCGAGCAGGGGGAAGAGAAAAGGCATAGGCACTCCTTGGTACGATGGGGAGAGTCTAGCCTTGTCTTGAACGAGGTAAGTAGCGTAAATAAGACATGTCATAACCGCTTTGGGACAATCTGCATGGGCACCCTCACCCTCACCCTGGCCGAGCAGGATCGCCTGCTGGCCGACCCCAACCCCCTCTACTTTCGCTACAGCCAGATCCAGGGGGGCAACGCCTGTGCCGAGCACGCCCACCCCTGGGGCCAGCTCAGCCTCATCAGCCTGGGGGTCATGGTGGTGGAGGTGGGGGGAGAGCGGCTGGTGGCGCCTCCGGACTACCTCATCTGGGTGCCGGCGGACCTGCCCCACACCGCCTTCAACGAGCAGACCCTGGATTACACCTCCATCTACGTCAGCCACGCGCTGGCACCGCGCCTGCCACGGGAACCCCAGCTGCTGGCCCTCACCCCCTTGCTGCGGGCCCTGCTGGAGGACTTCACCCAGCGCCGGGTCGGCCACATGGAGGATGAGTGGGATGCCCGTCAGGGTGAGCTCTTCATCGAGAAGCTGGCCCGCACCCGTTGCCAGCCGAGCTACCTGCCCCAGAGCCGGGATCGCCTGCTGGCACCCTTGCTGGCGGCATTGCAGGCGGCGCCGGAGGACAACCGCACGCTGGTGGAGTGGGCCAGGGCGCTGCACACCACGGAGCGCACCCTGGCGCGGCGTTGCCAGAAGGAGCTTGGCATGAGCCTGGGCCAATGGCGCACCCGGCTGCGGCTGGTGAAGGCGCTGGACTGGCTGCGGGGCGAGATGCCGGTGCAGGAGATCGCCTGGCGCCTCGGTTACGCCTCCACCTCGGCTTTCATCGCCATGTTCCAGCGGGAACAGGGCTGCGCCCCCCAGCGCTATCGCCAGCAACTGGGCCAACCCGTGGCCTGAACCGCATGAAAAAGGGCGCCCGCAGGCGCCCTTGTGGATCACGGGATGGGCTTAGAAGAAGCCGAGGGGGTTGATGTCGTGGCTCACCAGCAGGTTCTTGGTGTTCTGGTAGTGGTCCAGCATCATCTTGTGGGTCTCGCGACCGATCCCCGACTTCTTGTAGCCGCCAAAGGCCGCGTGGGCCGGGTAGGCGTGGTAGCAGTTGACCCAGACCCGGCCGGCCTGGATGCCGCGCCCCATGCGCCAGGCCAGATTGCTGTCCCGGGTCCACAGGCCGGCCCCCAGCCCGTACTGGGTGTCGTTGGCAATGGCCAGGGCATCCGCCTCGTCCTTGAAGGTGGTGACCCCGAGCGCCGGCCCGAAGATCTCCTCCTGGAACACCCGCATCTTGTTCTGGCCCGAGAAGATGGTGGGCTGGATGTAGAAGCCCCCCTCCAGCCCGCTCACCTTGGCCGGGCCGCCGCCCAGCAGCATCTTGGCCCCTTCGCCGCGGCCGATCTCCATGTAGCTCAGGATCTTGTCGAACTGCTCGCGGGACGCCTGGGCCCCCACCTGGGTCGTGGTGTCGAGGGGGTTGCCCTGCACTATGGTGTGGGCGCGGGCCAGCACCCTGTCCATGAAGTCGTCATAGATGCTGGCCTGCACCAGAGCGCGGGAGGGGCAGGTACACACCTCCCCCTGGTTGAAGAAGGTCATCAGCATCCCTTCCACCGCCTTGTCGATGTAGCTGCTCTCGTGCTGCATCACGTCGGCGAAGTAGATGTTGGGGGACTTGCCACCGAGCTCCACGGTGGAGGGGATCAGCTTGTCAGCGGCGCAGCGCAGGATATGGGCGCCCACCTCGGTGGAGCCGGTAAACGCCAGCTTCTGGATCCGGTTGCTGGTGGCGAGCGCCTGGCCTGCCTCGGCGCCGAAGCCGTTGACCACGTTGACCACGCCGGGGGGCAGGATGTCCTTGATGAGATCCATCATCAGCATGATGGTGACCGGGGTCTGCTCGGCGGGCTTGAGCACGCTGCAGCAGCCCGCCGCCAGTACCGGGGCCAGCTTCCAGGCGGCCATCAGCAGGGGGAAGTTCCACGGGATGATCTGGCCGACCACGCCGATGGGCTCCTTGAAGTGGTAGCTGACGGTGTTCTGGTCCAGCTCGGCGGCGGAGCCCTCCTGGGCGCGGATGCAGCCGGCGAAGTAGCGGAAGTGATCCACCACCAGGGGCAGGTCGGCGGCCAGGGTCTCGCGCACCGCCTTGCCGTTCTCCCAGGTCTCGGCGATGGCAAGCCGCTCGATGTTCTGTTCGATGCGATCGGCGATGCGCAGCAGCAGGTTGCTGCGCTCGGTGACGCTGGTCTTGCTCCAGCTGGCGAACGCCTTGTGGGCCGCGTCCAGGGCGAGCTCGATGTCGGCGGCGTCGGAGCGGGCCACCTCGCAGAACACCCGGCCATCCACCGGCGAGATGTTCTCGAAATAGCGGCCGGCGCGCGGCGCCACCCAGTCGCCACCGATGAAGTTGTCATAACGGGATTTGAAGCTGACCAGGGCACCTGCCTGACCGGGAGCGGTATAAATCATCTCATCATCCTTATGTGTGTGTGGTCCTGACCGGCCTGGCGGGCAGTCCGGTTGCTTCCTGTCATCGCAAGGGGCGTGCCAGCGGGCGGCGCTCTACATAAAAAGGTTGCAAAAACGTTATCAAACGGGGTGCCAAGGGGTATCTTGGTTAACCAGTGCCCCCCAGGACGGCCCCCGAACTGTGCCGTTTCGGAACATCGGGTGTGACACTGTGCCGTTTGTGAACAGGAGACGTGATGAAGGCGCTCCCCCAAGGCGGCCCTATTCGCGAGTGTGTAGAAGGAGGTGTGATGAGCGAGTTGCCTCAATCCGGTGCCAGCCCAATCCAGCGCTCCTGGGAGCGCTGCCTGCATCAGGGGCTGAGCCGCCAGCAGAGCGCCGAGCTGGACTTGCTGCCCCAGGGGGAGCTGTCGGCTCGCCAGGAGCAGCACAGGACGCTCATCGCCTGCTTCCAGCGCTTCGTGCTGCCGCTCTTTGGCCAGTTGCTGGCGGGGAGACCCTGTCGTCTGCTGTTGTGTGACGGCGAGGGGGCCATCCTCGCGGTGAGCGGAGACGACCGGTTTGCCCGCCATGCCGAGCGCATTTTTTTGCGCAGCGGCGCCCGCTGGGGGGAGGCGAGCAAGGGCACCAACGCCATCGGCACCGCGCTGGCCGAGCAGAGCGAGGTGCAGGTGCTGGGGGCGCAGCACTTCTTCGCCCAGCACAGCTTTCTCAGTTGCAGCGCCTGCCCCCTGCTCGGGCCGGACGGGCAACTGCTCGGCGTGCTCGACATCTCCACCGATGCGGCCCACCACGGCGGCGACATGCTGGGCACCGTGCGCCTCCTTGCCATGACCCTGGAAAACGCCCTGCTGGCCCGCCAGCCGGGCTGGCTGGTGGATCTCGATCCCCAGAGTCTCTGGTCTGCCCGCCTGCTGCTGGGGGAAGGGGGCGAGCTGCTCGGGGCCAACCGGGCCGGTCGGCTCTGGCTCGGCCAGCACCCCTTCGACGGTCAGCAGTTGCTGCGCGAGCGCCGCGGCCTGCGGCTGGTGCCGGAGGCGGGGGAGCGCGCCGCCAGGCTCCCCCTGCCGAGCGCGGTTGAGGAGGGGGGATCGCAGGCGCAGCAGGTGGCGCTCAAGATGCTGGAGCGGGGCATCTCATTGCTCATCGAGGGGGAGACCGGCAGCGGCAAGGAGCACCTGGTGCGCACCCTGCACGCCAGTTCGAGCCGTCGGGAGCGGCCTCTGGTGTGCGTCAACTGCGGCGCCTTGCCAGCGGAGCTGGTGGAGGCCGAGCTGTTCGGCTACGTGGGGGGGGCCTTCAGCGGTGCCCGCAGCCAGGGCAGCCAGGGCTATCTGCGCGCCGCCCACGGCGGCATCCTGATGCTGGATGAAATTGGCGAGCTGCCGCTCCAGGCCCAGACCCGGCTGCTGCGGGTGTTGCAGGAGCGCGTCGTCACCCCGGTGGGCAGCCACAGACCCGAGGCGGTGGATTTCTGGCTGGTCAGCGCCAGCCATCGGGATCTGGCGGCCATGGTGGCGGCCGGCACCTTTCGCGAAGATCTCTACTACCGCATCTGCGGCTGGCGCCAGCAACTGGCACCCCTGCGGGCCTGGTCGGTGCCCGAGCGCCAGGGGCTGATCCTGAACCTGCTCGCCCAGATGGACCCGGCACTGCAACTGAGCCGGGAGGCGGAGCAGCGGTTGCTGGCCCACCCGCTGCCCGGCAACGTGCGCCAGCTCAAACAGGCGCTGGAGGTGGCCTGTGTACTGGCAGAGGGGCAGGGCTGGATTGAACCTGCCCATCTGCATCTGCCCGCCGTGGCGGGGGTGCAGAGCTCACCTTTGGGAGGGAGTACCCTGCGCGAGCAGAGCCGGCAGCGGGTGCAGCAGACCCTGGCAGAGTGCGGCGGCAACGTGAGCGAGGCGGCGCGCCGCCTCGGCATCAGTCGCACCACCCTCTATCGGGCGCTGCGGGAGGAGGGGTGAAGGGTGTCGCGCCGTCCAGCGCTTGTGTAGACTGCGGTGGCAAGGACGTTTTTTCGTTATGTTTCCATCGCAGGGAGTGCGCAATGACCCATCTTACGACCGACGAGGCCCCCCGCCTCTCTCCCGGCTGCTGGCCGATGCCGCTTGCGCCCCATGGGGCCCGTGCCGGCTAGTCGGCACTCGTCTGCGCCCGGTGCGGCGCGTGTAATAACCTTGGATCTGGATCAGCGCGGTCCGGCGCTTCAAGGTGTAGGGTAAAAGCCCTTTTTCAGGTGTGATACCGATGATCCCTTCCTATTCCCGCATGACGACGCTGTTGTTCTGGTGCCTGCTGGCGGCGAGCCTGCTGGCCATGGTGTTATTCGAATTCGGACCCGAGCGGCGGCTCGACATCCTGAGCCAGGCCGGTTTGTCCGTGCGTGCCCAGGATGACAGGGCCCACAAGGACTCCTCCGTCGCCACCCTGAGTCAGGGGGGCGACAGACCCGCCATCCAGTGCACCCTGCGAAGCCAATATGCCTATCCTTTCTGCGAGCTGGTTCTGACCCTGACCGACCCCGAGCGGGGGCTGGATCTTTCCGGCTTCACCGGGGTGCGGGTGAGGCTGGATGTAGAAGGGCAGGGGGAACAGGCCTGGCGCCTTTATCTGCGCAACTACGATCCCGTCTACTCGACGCGGGAAGACGAGAGTTCCCACAAGTTCAACGAAGTGCTCTTCACCGCCAGGGATTTTGGCCGTGAGCAGGATGTCCCCCTGAACGTCTTCGCCCCCAGCTCCTGGTGGGTGCAGCAGTACGATATTCCGCTGGTCCAGCAGGGGCCGGATCTGCACCATGTCTACGCCATCGAGATCGCCTCCGATGACAAGATGCTGCCGGGGGAGTACCGGTTGCGGCTCGAGCGGCTGGAGTTCTATGGCCGCTGGTGCAAGCCGGGGGACTTCTATCGCTATCTGCTGTTGGGGTGGCTTGTCTACGGCGTGCTGCTCTTCCTGGTCCAGAACCTGATGTTTGGCGATCGGCTGCGCAAGGCCAGGGAGGCGCGCCTCGCGGCTGAAGCCCTGAGTGCGAGCCTGTGCGAGCAGAACCGGCGCACCGAGGAGGAGGCCCGCTACGATCCCCTGACCGGGGCCCTCAACCGGCTCGGCGGCGAAAAGCTGCTCGGGGAGCTCGGCGAGATGCCGCTCTCTTTCATCTATATCGACATCGATCACTTCAAGGGGGTCAACGACGGTCACGGCCACCCGGTGGGGGACGAGGTGCTCAAGCACATGGTGAGCGAGCTGCTGCGCCATTGCGACAGCCTGTGCCGACTGGTGCGCTGGGGCGGCGAGGAGTTCGTGCTGGTCTGCCTCCATTACAACGAGGGACGGGCAGCCGCCCTGGCGGAGCGGCTGAGAGGGGCGCTGGAGGGGTACAGGCACTGGCCGCTGGGGCTCGGTATCACCGCCTCCTTCGGGGTGGCCGAGCGGCGCAAGGATAGCCTGGAGCAGGCGCTCAAGCGGGCCGACGAGGCGCTCTATCAGGCCAAGCAGAATGGTCGCAACCGGGTGGAGGTGGCGCCCGACTGATCCGGCGCTGGAGCCCATGGCCGGGCGGGGCTATCATGCGCCCCATCATTTATCCGAGGAGAGATGCCATGGCACAACACATTGGCGCCCTGACGCTGCTGGTGGCGGATTACGACGAGGCCATCGCCTTCTTCACCCGGGGAATGGGCTTCGAGCTATTGGAGGACACCCCCCTCGACGAGCCGGGCAAACCGGGCAAACGCTGGGTGTGGGTCGCTCCCAAGGGGGCTCCCGGTTCCGCCCTGCTGCTGGCCCGCGCGGCCAACGAGGAGCAGCGCGCCGCCATCGGTCGCCAGGGGGGCGGTCGGGTCTTCCTGTTTCTCGAGACCGACGACTTCTGGGGCGATTACGAGCGGATGCAGGCCTATGGTGTTCATTTCTGTGAACAGCCGCGCCTCGAACCTTACGGCACCGTGGTGGTGTTCGAGGACATCAGTGGCAATCGCTGGGACCTGCTGCAACTCGCTGCTGCCAACTGAATCTGAAAACGTTTATCATCCCGCCCGTCATAAAGTCATAAAAGTGTCACAGAAAGTTCTAATAATTGGCGCACCCATCTTCACAGAGGAGAGAGAAGGGATATGGCTAAGCGAATTCTGGTGGTCGAGGACGAGGCACCGATCCGCGAAATGCTCTGCTTCGTGCTTGAGCAGAAGGGATATGAAACAGTAGAAGCAGAAGATTACGCCGATGGACTGGCAAAGGTGCGCGAACCCTACCCCGAACTCATCGTGCTGGACTGGATGATGCCAGGTGGCAGTGGTATCCAGTTCCTCAAGCAGCTCAAGCAGGATGAGATGACTCGCCAGATCCCGGTGGTGATGCTGACCGCCCGGGGCGAGGAAGAGGACAAGGTGCGCGGGCTCGAGGCCGGTGCCGACGACTACATCACCAAGCCCTTCTCCCCCAAGGAGCTCACCGCCCGCCTGCACGCCGTGATGCGCCGTGTCTCTCCCACCTCGGTGGACGAGGTGATCGAGGTGCAGGGGCTAAAGCTGGATCCCGTTTCCCACCGGGTCAGTGCCGAGGAGAAGGCCCTCGACATGGGGCCGACCGAATTCAAGCTGCTGCACTTCTTCATGACCCACCCCGAGCGGGTCTACAGCCGCGAGCAGTTGCTCAACAACGTCTGGGGTACAAATGTGTATGTCGAGGACAGGACGGTGGACGTGCACATTCGCCGCCTGCGCAAGGCCATCGAAGAGACGGGGCACGACAGATTGATCCAGACGGTGCGCGGGGCCGGCTACCGCTTCTCGACCCGTCTCTAGGTCAGGGCCAGTGCCGCCAGCCCCTGCCGGCGGGCATTGGACCCGGCTCTTTGCTGTCTCTAGGAGATCTTAATGTTGCAACCTTACGCCTGGCGGCGACAGTTGTGGCGAATGGCGTTCTTCTACAGCCCCTTCGTCTTGGTAGGTTGGTTAATCGATCATCTCGTTCTCTGCCTGCTGGTGGCCACGGTGCTGCACCTGGTCTGGCACTACCGCTTCCAGAAGCGGCTGTCGGACTGGCTGTGGCACGATCGCAGCCTGGTGCCGCCTCACGGCAGCGGCAGCTGGGAGCACATCTTCAACGGCATCTACAAGTTGCAGCAGCGTCACCGGGCCCGGCGCCGGGAGCTGGCGGGCCTCATCCGCCGCTTTCGGGAAGGGGCGGAGGCGCTGCCCGATGCGGCCGTGGTGTTTCGCACCGACGGCAGCATCCTCTGGTGCAACCGGCTGGCGGAGCAACTGCTCGGCTTTCGCTGGCCCGAGGATGCCGGCCAGCACATCGGCAACCTGATCCGTCATCCCGCCTTCGTCGCCTATCTGGGCAAGGGGCAGTATGACGAGCCGTTCGAGATGCACTCCCCCATCAACGAGGAGAAGTTCCTCGAATTTCGCATCATGCCCTATGCGGAGGACCAGGCCATGCTGGTGGTGCGGGACGTGACCCGGCTGCGCAGCCTGGAGAAGACGCGCAAGCACTTCGTCTCCAACGTCTCTCACGAGCTGCGCACCCCCCTCACCGTGCTCAAGGGGTATCTGGAGATGACCGAGGAGCCGCCGCCCCCCGCCATGTGGGCCAAGGCGCACAAGGTGATGATGGAGCAGACGATCCGCATGGACAATCTGGTCAACCAGCTGCTCACCCTGTCGCGCATCGAGGCGGCGCCCACCGTGGATCTCTCCCATCTGGTGGACATGCCCGCCATGCTGGGGCTGCTGGAGCAGGAGGCGCGGGCGCTCTCTGGCGAGCGGGCCCACGAGATCGTCTTCATGGTTCAGCCCAATCTGCTGGTGCGCGGGGATCAGGATCAACTGCGCAGCGCCGTCTCCAACCTGGTCTACAACGCCATCCACTACACCCCGGCGGGGCGCAAGATCACCGTGGAGTGGCGCAAGCAGGGGAGCATGGCGCTGTTTGCGGTGCAGGATGAGGGGGAGGGGATCCCCCCCGAGCATCTGGCGCGGCTCACCGAGCGGTTCTATCGGGTCGACAAGGCCCGCTCGCGCCACACCGGAGGGTCCGGGCTCGGCCTTGCCATCGTCAAGCATGCCCTGAGTCATCACGATGCCCATCTCGATATCGAGAGCCGGGTCGGTGCGGGCAGCCGCTTCAGCTTTCTCATTCCCGCCCGCATGGTGCTGGTGAAATAATATTTTGTGTCAATGTGTTAGCAACGAGAGAAGGGCTGCATCGCAGCCCTTTTTTCATCCGGGCCACTCTCGGCCCATGTCATCAAAGTGTCATATAAATTCCATAAATTTGTCACTGCCAGGCCAGATACTGGCGCCGTCTTAAAGAACGGACCTTCTGTAACACTGGAGAAGGAGTGGTGCTGGCCCACGGATCATTGCGATCGGGTGTCAACCACGTTTAGACGTCAACCTGACGATTGCCTTCTGCAACCTTGGACTTGGAGAGATTGGATGAAACTCAACAAACTGGCTGGTGTCATCGGATTCACCGCAGCAACCCTGTTTTCTGTCAGCGCTCTGGCTGCCGGTGTGGATAAAGACCTGCCGGAATACACACCGACCAGCGGCATCTCGGGCAACCTGTCCTCTGTCGGCTCGGACACCCTGGCCAACATGATGACCCTGTGGGCCGAAGAATTTAAGCGCATGTATCCCAACGTCAACGTGCAGATCCAGGCCGCCGGTTCTTCCACCGCACCGACTGCCCTGACCGAGGGCGTCGCCCAGTTTGGCCCCATGAGCCGTGCCATGAAGGCCGGTGAAGAGGAGGCATTCGAGAAGCGCTACGGCTACAAGCCGACCGCCATCCGCGTCGCCGTCGATGCCCTGGCCGTGTTCGTCAACAAGGACAACCCCATCAAGGGGCTGACCATGTCGCAGATCGATGCCATCTTCTCCAGCACCCTCAAGTGCGGCGAAGCCAAGGCGGCCACCAAGTGGTCTGATCTGGGTCTGGACGGCAGCTGGTCCGGCAAGGATCTGCAACTGTTCGGTCGCAACTCCGTGTCCGGCACCTACGGTTACTTTAAGGAACACGCCCTGTGCAACGGTGACTTCAAGAGCGGCGTGAACGAGCAGCCGGGCTCCGCCTCCGTGGTACAGTCCGTCTCCTCCTCCCTGAACGGCATCGGCTACTCCGGTATCGGCTACGTCACCTCCGGCGTACGTGCCGTTCCGCTCTCCAAGGATGGCAAGACCTTCATCGAGGCGAACTCCGACAACGCCATCACCGGCAAGTACCCGCTGTCGCGCTTCCTGTACGTCTATGTGAACAAGCATCCGAACAAGCCGCTCTCCCCGATGGAGCAGGAGTTTGTGAAGATGATGCTCTCCAAGGCGGGCCAGACCATCGTTGCCAAGGACGGCTATGTGCCGGTCCCGGCCAAGGTGGTTCAGGCCGACCTGAAGAAGCTGGGCATCATGTAACAGAACATGCCCTTGCAGAAAAACGAGCCCCATGCGGGCTCGTTTTCATTGGTGCGCCCCAGGATCTTTTTGGTCGCAGGGCGCAGCGCCCGGCTTGCGCCGGGCGGCGGCATTTCCGAGAATAGGGCAACTTCACGGCAAAGGACCCTCTCATGCGCGCATCTTCCCTCTCCAGACTGGCCCTGACGGCCTTGTGCAGCGCCCTGCTGGCCGGCTGCGCCCAGTCGCCGACCGGTCGCAACCAGATGCTGCTCTTCTCCCCCCAGCAGATGAACCAGCTGGGCGCCGACTCCTTCACCCAGATGAAGCAGCAGGAGAAGGTGAGCACGGATGCCAGGATGAATGCCTATGTGGGCTGCGTGGCCAAGGCGGTGACCGCCCAGGTGCCTGCCAGCTATGGCATCACCAGCTGGGAGGTAGTGGTGTTCGACTCCAAGGAGATCAACGCCTTCGCCCTGCCCGGCGGCAAGATAGGCGTTTACAGCGGCCTGCTGAAAGTCGCCAAGAATCAGGACCAGCTCGCCACCGTCATCGGTCACGAGCTGACCCACGTGCTGGCCCAGCACTCCAACGAGCGCCTCTCCCGGGATCAGTTGACCGGTATCGGGCTGGCGGTGGCGGACGCCGCCATCGGCAGCAGCGACAGCCTCGGGGGCGCTGCCACCATGGCCGCCCTGGGCCTTGGGGTCCAGGTGGGGATAGCCCTGCCTTATGGCAGAACCCAGGAGAGCGAAGCGGACCGGCTCGGCCTCGAGCTGATGGCCCGCGCCGGGTTCAACCCGGCCGAAGCCGTCACCCTGTGGCAGAACATGAGCGCCGCCTCCGGTGGCAAGGCACCGCCCCAGCTGCTCTCCACCCACCCCAGCGACCAGAGCCGGATCGCCAACCTGCAGGCCCAGCAGGCCGAAGTGCAGCCCCTGTACCAGCAGGCGAAAGCATCAGGGCTGGTTCCCCAGTGCAAGGCGTAAGCCTGCGCCTGGCGCGTCCCGCCGATGCCGCCGCCATGACGGTGATGCAGCGGGCGAGCTGGCTGGCGGCCTACGGGGAGGTGCTGGGGGCCGACATGCTGGCCCAGCTGGCGGTGACCGAACATCTGCAGATCTGGCAGCGCCGGCTGGCGGAAGTGGGCCCAAGGCCCATGCTGCTGTGCCAGGACGAAGTGGTCATCGGCCTGCTCTACTGGCAGCCCTCTTTGGAGGAAGGCTTGATGACGGCGCGGATCCGGGCGCTCTACCTTCATCCCGATCACTGGCGTCAGGGTCATGGCAAACGGCTGTGGCAGGCGGTGGCGGTGCAGATGCGCCGGGCCGGTTGCGAGTGCGTCAGGCTCTGGCTGCTGGATGGCAATCACATCGGCGAGGGATTCTACCTGCGCCGCGGCTTCATGTTCGACGGTCAGGAGCGCACCCTGATGAGCCTCGGACAACCTTGCCAACAGCGACAAATGTTCCGTTTGCTTTGAGCTGGCTCCCGTTTTTCGCCCTCGGCCACTTTATTTTTTTTGCGAATTAATACAATGTGCCCCATCTGGACAGACTGAGGTGGCCGGGTCCACCACAAGGGAGTGTGGCATGTACTACGGATTTGACATTGGCGGCACCAAGATAGCGTTCGCTGTGTATGACGGCGCCTTGAATCTCTGTCACGAGGAGCGCATGAGCACTCCCGGCAATGATTACGAAGGGTTGCAGCAGCTGATCCGCGAGCGGGTCGAGGCGGCGGATGCGCGCTTCGGGGTGAAAGGGGCCGTCGGCATCGGGTTTCCGGGGATCCTCAATCGCCTCGACGGGAGCATAGTGGCGGCCAACCTGCCCGCCATCCATGGCCGCCATCTGGGGGCGGATCTGGCCGAACTGCTGGGCCGACCGGTCAAGGTCGACAATGACGCCAACTGTTTCCTCTGGTCGGAAGTGCATCAGGGGGCCGCAGACGGTGCTGGCAGCGCCCTCGGCGTCACCATAGGCACCGGCATCGGCGGCGCCGTCTACCTGGCGGGCAAGCTCATCCAGGGGCGCAACTGGCTGGCTGGGGAGATAGGTCACTACCCGCTGCCTGCCACCATCCTGATGAAATACCCGGATTTGCCCCGTCCCCGCTGTGGCTGCGGGCGCCTGGTCTGTTTCGAAACCTATGCGTCGGGCACGGGCCTGGAGCGGCTATACCACCATGTTCATGGGGAACGGGTGAGCGGCCACCAGATCGTCGCCCGTGCCGATGCCCGTGAGGCGGCGGCCCTCTCGACCATCGACTGCTGGCTCGAGATCATCGCTGCTGGCCTCGCCACCGCCATCTCGGTGATTGATCCCGATGTGGTGGTGCTGGGGGGCGGCCTGAGCGCCCTGCCAGCCCTCTATGAGGAGCTGCCCAAACGTCTGCCCGGCCACCTGCTGCCCGGTGTCGCCCTGCCGGCGATCCGCGAGGCCCGATTCGGTGGTGCCGGCGGTGTGCGCGGTGCAGCCCTGCTCAATCTGTGAGATCGGACAGAGGGTCTGATCTCCCCGAACAAGGAGTCATCATGACCCGTCTTGAAATCTGTATCGACAACCTCGAATCCCTGTTCACCGCCCAGGCGGCCAGCGCCGATCGCATCGAGCTCTGCTCTGCGCTGGGGCTGGGCGGTCTCACTCCCTCCTATGGCTTTATGCAGCTGGCTGCCCGCCACGCCACTGTGCCGGTGTACGCCATGATCCGTCCACGCGCCGGAGATTTTTGCTTCAACGACGGCGAGTTCGAGATGATGCTCTTGGATATCGCCGCCGCCCGTGCCGCCGGCCTGCAAGGGGTGGTGGTCGGTCTGCTGGATGAAGATGGACGGGTACCCGAAGGCAAGCTCCGGCAACTGGTCGAGGCGGCGGGGCCGCTTGGCGTCACCTTCCACCGGGCCATCGATCTCTCCTCCGACTGGCGGCTGGATCTCGAGACGATCGTCGCGGCGGGTTGCGAACGCATTCTGAGCTCCGGCCATGCGCCGACCGCGCTGGCGGGGCTTGAAACCCTGCAGGCCATGCACCAGGCGCTGGCGGGACGGGCCAGCCTGATGCCGGGGGCCGGGGTCAACGCCGACAACGTGCGCACCATCATCGAATTCACCGGCGTCAATGAAGTACACATGTCCGGCATGGGTTGGCGCGGCGGCATGGTGCCCCATGGTGTCAACATGGGCACCTCGGACGACGGCCGGGTCAACATCACCGACGGCGCCAAGGTCGCGGCGGTGCGGGCTCTGCTGGACAGGGCCTGATACAGGCCGTGCGGCGCCATGGTGCCTCTCTCTGTGACATCAACATGGGCACCTC